>JAJPHH010000061.1 GCA_021325385.1 Alphaproteobacteria bacterium | reverse complement strand
TTCCGGGTGACGGCGACCGCTCGGCGTGGCTATTGGCGACCAAGACGTTTTGCTGCCGAAACCGGCCGTTCGGCCGTTTCGGTCAGCAAAACGTCTTGGTTGCAAAAGGCCATCGAGGCGGGCGCGGGTCAAGGTTCGCGAAGCGGAGCGGAGCGACCGGCGAAGCCGGCTTGGCCTTGAGGCGCGCCCGCCTCGATGGCGGCGCGGTGTTCGGGATTTGCTTTCTCGAGCGCGCTCGTTTCTGAGTCTCGACAATCAGAAGCCGACGAGAACTCCCGATATCTCCTTGTTTTGTAAGGCCTGCTCTCCTGGCGGTTCAATTTACTCTCATTCTCCCCTGACAGCCCTTCCGCTCGCGGGAGCGGCGGCCCAAAGGGCCCCGATGAGGGTTAAGCCCCAGCGCTCGCCTGTGAGCCGCTTCTCCCCGACTTCCACAGCGCTCGCTTACGCCGGCACGCCGACCGCCGCGCCCATCAGCCGACGCGCCTCGTTCGCGGTCATCGGCTTGCCGAAGGCCGAGCCTTGCGCGAATTCGCAGCCGAGTTGCGATAGTTCGACGGCGTCGGACTCGGTCTCCGCGCCTTCCGCGACGACGTCCATTTCGAGATCGTGCGCGATCGTCACGATCGAGCGCAGGATCGCCGGCCGCGCCCCGACGCTGTTCTGGCGCACCAACGACGCGGCGATCTTGAGCGTGTCGAACCGGTAGCGCTGCAAATGGCCGAGCGACGAATAACCGACGCCGAATTCATCGAGCGCCAGTCCGGCGCCGACTTCGTGGAGGCGTTGGAGAAGGACCGCGGCGTATTCCGGGTTCTCCATGACGAGACCTTCGGTCAATTCGAGCTTGAGTGTGCCGCGCTGAATGTCGTGGCGGGTCAACACGGCTTTGAGATCGGCGAGCAGGTCGTGGCGCAGCAATTGCCGCGACCAGACGTTGAGACTGGCGAAAATCGGCGGCTGGACGTCGAGCGCCCGCTGCCAGGCGGCGAGTTCGCGCGCCGTCTGCTCGAGCGCGAAATTGCCGATATTGACGAGAGCGCCGCTTTCCTCGGCGAGCGGAATGAATTCGGACGGATTGAGCTGGCCGAGTCGCGGATGATCCCAGCGCAGCAGCGCCTCGAAGCCGGCGACGGTACGGTCGTCAAGCCGCACGATCGGCTGGAAGACGATCTTGATCTCGCGCCGGTCGAGCGCGCGGCGCAAATCGTTCTCGAGACTGGCTCGGTCGCCGCGCTGACCGCGCATGGCCGCAACGAACAGCTCGGCGCGATCGCCGCCCGACTTCTTCGCATGAGCGAGAGCGACTTCCGCGTCCTTCAAAAGATCGCCGCCCTTGGCGTGCGATTGCGGATCGAAGAGAGCGACGCCGATCGACACGGTGAGCGCCACTTCGCGATCGCCGAAGCTGATCGGCGTGCCTAGAATGTTGCGCATCTGATCGATGAAATCGAGAATGTTGTCGGCCTCGTCGTCGGCCATGACGATGGCGCCGAATTGGTCGCCGCTGATCCTTGCGAGCGTGTCGCCGGGCCGCAAATTCCGTCCCAAGCGCCGCGCCACGGTGAGCAGAACCGAATCGCCGTAGGAGAGGCCGATCGCCTCGTTGATCTGCTTGAAGCGATCGACGTCGATCGCCATCACCGCCGGCCGCGGACCGCCTGGGCGTTTCGCCGCGACCAGCGCGCCGTCGAGCCGGTCGAAAAACAATTCGCGGTTCGGCAGGCCGGTCAGATTGTCGTGGACCGCGTCGTGCAGCATGCGCTCCTCGGCGGTCTTGATTTCGGTCACGTCGGCGAGCGAGCCGATCACCCGCATGACCTCGCCGTCGGAATTGACGACCGGCCGCGCCTTCATCACGAACCAGAAATATTGGCCGTCCGCGGCGCGCAGGCGCAAATCGTGATTGACCCTGCCGCAGCGCTGCTGCAGCAGTCCGTCAAGGACCGCGACATAGCGATCGCGGTCCATCGGATGGAGCATTTCGAGCCAGGATGTCGCCGGGCCTTGCAGGGCGCCGCGAGGCAGACCGAGCTGGCTCTCGATTTCCGGACTGACATAGATCTGATCGGATTCGACGCTCCAGTCGAAAATCGCGTCGCCCGAGCCGGTCATAGCGAGAGCCCGGCGCTCCGAATCCGGCCCCCTGAGGCCGGAAAGGCCTGCGCCGGCGAATGCGTTCTGCATCACCGTGAAGCCGATCAACATCACGATGAGCACGAGGCCGCCGATCAGGCCGGGCGCAGCGAGATCGTTGGTCAGCATGCCGGTCACGGTGAAGCCGGCGCCGACGACCCAGACGAGGAGCAGGAACCAAGCCGGAATCAGCATCACGGCGCGGTCGGAGCCGTGCGCCGCCATGTTGAGGATGAGAATGAAGCCGATGGCGGCCGCGGTGGCGATCGAGATGCGGGCGACCCCGGCGGCGACCGGGGCGTTGTAGACCGAAAGCCCGATCACGGCGGCCATCAGGAACAGCCAGACCGCGGCGATATGCGAATAGCGGACATGCCAGCGGCGGAGGTTGAGATAGGCGAACAGAAAGATGATCAGCGTCGCGGCGAGCGTCGCCTCGATGCCGGCGCGCCATATCCGTTCATATTCATCCTCGAAGCCGAAAATCTTCCGCCAAAAGCCGAAATCGATGCAGACATAGGCGAGAACGGTCCAGGCGAGAGCCGCCGCGGCGGGAAAAATCACCGCGCCGCGGACGACGAAGACGATCGTCAGGAACAAAGCGAGCAGGCCGGCTATGCCGATGACGATGCCCTGGTACAAGGTCAGGCTCGCGACTTTGTCCTTGTACGCGTCCGGCTCCCAGAGATAGATTTGCGGCAGATTCGGCGTGCGCAGCTCCGCCACATAGGTGACGGTCGCGCCGGGATCGAGGGTCAAGCGGAAGACGTCGGCGTCAGGATGGTCTTCGCGCTCCGGCGCTTCGCCCTGGCTGGCGGTGATCGTCGTGATCCGGCTCGAGCCGAGGTCCGGCCAAATCAATCCAGAGCCGACCAGCCGGAAATGCGGCGCGACGATCAGCCGGGTGAGCTGCTCGTCAGTATCGTTGGTCAGCGCGAAGACGATCCACGAGGCTTGCGAGCCCGCCTCCAGCGCGCTGACCTCGATGCGCCGAACGATGCCGTCCGCGCCGGGCGCGGTCGAGACCTGAATGCGGTCGCCTTGCGCGCTGTAATGCTCGACCGCGCTGGACAAGTCGATCGCGTCGGCGTCGATCGGCACGCGCACCGATTGGACGGCCCAAGCGGCTTGGCAGGTTGCGCCAATAAAGAGGAGGAGCAGCGCCAGCCGGGCCCAGCTACGCAACGCCGCGCCTCCCCGAAAGATGCGCGCGCGCGTCGCTTTCGAGCAGGGCGAACAAGAGATGATCGCGCCAGGCGCCGTTGATGCGCAGATAGGCGCGCGCGAAGCCCTCCTTCTGAAAGCCGTTGCGTTCGAGAACGCGGATCGAGGCGATATTGTCGGGAATGCAGGCCGCCTCGATCCGGTGCAGGCGGAGCGAGGAGAAGCCGAACCCGACCGCCGCGGCGACGGCTCTCGTCATGTGGCCGCGCCGGGCGTAGGGCGCGCCGATCCAATAGCCGAGCGTCGCCGCCTGGGCGACGCCGCGCCGGACGCCGCCGATCGTGATGCCGCCGAGCAGATTGTCGGAGCCGTCTTCGAAGATCAGGAAGGAATAGGCTTCGTCGCGGGCGATCTCGTCGGCCTGCCGCTTGAGGCGGCGCCGGAACGCGGCGCGGGTCAGATCGTCGGTCGGCCAGGACGGCTCCCAGGGCGTCAAGAAGTCGCGGCTCGCCTCGCGCAACGCCGTCCAGGCCGGATAATCGAAGCTCTGAGCCGGTCGAAGGTACATGCCGTCGCCGCGCGCCAGCGGGGCGGGATCGGCGAGGCGGCTGATGCGGAAGAGCGCCATGGCGTTTCTTAAATCCCGCCGAGGCGCTTGGCGACGCGATTCTGATCGAGAACTTTGCGGACGCGGCCGATCGCCGTCACAGTCGGGGCCGAACGCAGCATCTTGGCCCCGGCCTTACGGATGTCCTCCACGGTCAGCCGATCGATGCGGGCGACCATCTCCTCAGTGGTCAGCGGCCGGCCATAGACGAGAATGTGCCGGGCCAATTGTTGGGCGCGGGCGCCGGAAGATTCGAGCGCCGCAAGAAGCGAGACTTTCATCTGCGCCTTGGCGCGGTCAATTTCCTCTTCGCTGAGAGAATGGGACGCTTTGGCGAGGCAGTCGAGCGCCGCCGCCATCAGCGAGCCTGCATCGGCGGGCGAAGTCCCGGCGTAAAAGCCCATCAGGCCGGCGTCGGAATAGGCCCAGTGGAAGGCGTAGATCGAATAGGCGAGACCGCGCTTTTCGCGCACTTCCTGGAACAGGCGCGACGACATGCCGCCGCCGGTCGCCGCGGCGAAGACATGAGCGGCGTCGTGATCCGCGTCATGCGCGGCGCGACCTTCGAAGCCGACGACGATATGGGTCTGGCCAAGGTTTTTCTTGGTCAGGACTTCGCCGCCGCGATAGAGCGCCGGCGGGGCGGCGGGAAACTCGCCCTTGCCGAGCGGCGCGAAGAGCCGATCGGCAAGTTCGACGATACGGCCGTGTTCGACCGCGCCGGCCGCGGCGACGATGGTCGCGCTCGCCTGATAATGGCTGCGAAGGTAGAGATCGATCGCGTTGCGGTCGAAGGCGCGAACCCGCTCGCGCGTGCCGAGGATCGGCCGGCCGATCGGCTGGTCGGGCCAAGCGGTCTCGGTGAAAAGGTCGAAGACGAGATCGTCGGGCGCGTCCTCGACAGCGCCGATCTCCTGCAAGATGACGCTCTTCTCGCGTTCGAGCTCGGCCGGATCGAATTGGCTGTCAGTCAGGATATCGGAGAGGATGTCGAGCGCGAGTTCGCAATCCTCGCCGAGCACGCGGGCGAAGTAGGCGGTCTGCTCGACGCTGGTCTCGGCGTTGAGATCGCCGCCGGCGCTTTCGATCTCCTCGGCGATCTGGCGGGCGCTGCGCCGGCGCGTGCCTTTGAAAGCCATGTGCTCGAGCAGATGCGAGAGGCCGTGCTCCTGGGCCCGCTCGTTGCGCGAGCCGGCGCCGACAAAGACGCCGAGCGAAGCGGTGCGCAATTGCGGCATCGAATCGGTGACGATGCGAAGGCCGGAATCGAGCTTGGTCACCTCGACGCTCACGACGCGATCCTCGCCCTGGCGCGAATATGCGCGCGAACCGCGCCCACGTCGTTCGGAAGAATGTCGAAACGCTCCGGCCGCTCCATCAAGTCTTTCAGATGCGCAGGGAGAGCCGGCCGCAGGCCGGTCGCCTGCGCGACGGCATCCGGGAACTTGGCGGGATGGGCGGTGGCGAGCGCGATCATGGGCGTCGAGGAATCGCGCGCTTGCGCCCGCCGCGCCGCGCTGACGCCGATTGCGGTATGCGGATCGAGCACATAGCCGCTTTCACGATAGGTCCGCGCCATCTCGTCGGCGCAGGCCTTCTCGTCCGTCGAGAACGCGTCGAAATCGTCGCGGATCGCGCGCAACGGACCAGGGGCGATGGCGAAGCTTTTCGATTGCGCGAAACTCCCCATCAGGCCGCGCAACGCCGCAGCGTCGCGGCCATAGGCGTCGAACAACAGGCGTTCGAAATTGGACGAGACCTGAATGTCCATCGAGGGCGATTGCGTGGCGACGACGTCCCGCGCACGATATTCGCCGCTCGCCAAAGCGCGAGCGAGAATGTCGTTCTCGTTGGTCGCGATCACCAGCCGCTTCACCGGCAGCCCCATGCGCTTGGCGCACCAGCCGGCGAGAATGTCGCCGAAATTGCCGGTCGGCGTCGTGAACGAAACAGAACGATGCGGCGCGCCGAGCGCGACGGCGCTGGTGAAATAGTAGACGATCTGGGCGACGATCCGCGCCCAATTGATCGAATTGACGCCGCTCAAACCATGGGCGTCGCGGAAGGAAAGGTCGTTGAACAACGCTTTGACGATCGCCTGGCAATCGTCGAACGAGCCTTGGATCGCGATAGCGTGGACGTTCGGCTGATCGACCGTCGTCATCTGCCGGCGCTGCACGTCGGAGACGCGGCCATGCGGATAGAGGATGAAAATCTCGGTCTGCGACTGGCCGGCGAAAGCCTCGATCGCCGCCGCGCCGGTATCGCCCGACGTCGCCCCGACGATCGTCGCGCGCGCGCCGCGTTCTTTCAGCGCGCGGTTCATCGCCCGGCCGAGCCATTGCATGGCGAAGTCCTTGAACGCCAAGGTGGGCCCGTGGAAGAGCTCCAGCACGAACAAATTGTCGCCGATCTGGACCAGCGGCGCGGTCGCCGCGTGACGGAAGCCGGCATAGGTCGCGCGCGTCATCGCGCGAAGATCGGCCTCGCCGAGCGCGTCGTCGACGAAGGGCAGGATGACGCGCCACGCCGCTTGGGCGTAGGACGCGCCGGCCAAAGCCTCGATCGCGCCCTGCGGCAGACGCGGCATGGCGTCAGGCACATAAAGGCCGCCGTCCCGCGCCAGACCCGCCAGAAGCGCGTCGGAGAAGCCGAGCTTCGGCGCCTCTCCGCGCGTCGAGAGATAGAGCACGTCGTTGAAATCCTTCAATCGGGCGCGTTGGTCTATCGCATTTCGCCGCAAACCGGAACCGCCCCTTCATGGCGAGGAATGAGGCCAAACCAAGACGATCGCCGCCTCATTCAACGCTGGCATTGAGGACAATAGAAGGTCGAACGACCGGATTGGACGATCCGGAGGATCCGCCCCTTGCAGCCCGGCTTCGGGCAGGCGGCGCCTTCTTTTTCGTAGACCGAGAACGAGTGCTGAAAATGGCCGAGAGCCCCGTCCGGCTGGCGATGGTCGCGCAGGGTCGAGCCGCCGGCCGCGATCGCCTCTTCGAGCACCGCCCGAATCGCGTCAGCCAGCGTATGCGCCCTGCTGTTGGCGGCGCCGTTTCTTGCAGCGATGCTTCCCGCCGCCCGTTTGGGCGAGAGCCCGGCTCGATGCAGCGCTTCGCAGACGTAGATGTTGCCGAGCCCGGCGATCAGGCGCTGGTCGAGGAGCGCCGCCTTCAGCGGCGCCTTGCGGCCGGCGAAGAGACGGGCGAGCGCTTCGGCGTCGAAACCCGCGCCGAGCGGCTCGAGGCCGAGGCCTTTGAGCGGCGCTGCTTCGCCGGCGGCGTCGAGCGGCGCGAGTTGCATCGAGCCGAAGCGGCGCGGATCGTTGTAGACGACGCGCGCGCCATTGGAGAGGCCGATCGTCACGTGATCATGCGCCGCGTCCTTGGAGCGGGGATGGTGAAATTCGCCTACCGCGGCCTTCTTGCCGCCGCGCTCGATGCGGAACGAGCCCGACATGCCGAGATGCATGATCAGCGCCTCGCCGCTATCCAGATGGACGAGGATGTATTTGGCTCGACGCGACAGCTTGACGATCTTCCGACCGACGAGCCGTTCGACGAAGCGCTCGGAAAAGGGCGTACGCAGATCGCTCCGCGCGAGCGCCACCGTCTCGATCCGCGCGCCGGTCATCGCCGGGGCGAGGCCCTGGCGCACGGTTTCGACTTCGGGGAGTTCGGGCATAGGCGCTGTGGTGGCGCCAAAAGCGACGCAACGTCAAGCGAGCCGACGACGGGCCTCGCGTCCGACTCGTCTTCGCTTTCTCGTCGCAACGCGCCATGATAGACTCAGTCTTCGACCGATCGCCGCCATTCGCCGCCGGGCAGCGATTGTCTTTCGCTTCGCCCCATGGAAATATCAGCAATGATTTACGAACTGCGGGTCTATCGCGCCGTTCCGGGACAAATGCCGAAATTGTTGACCCGATTCAGAGACCATACTCTGGGAATTTGGGAGAAACACGGCATTCGCCAACTTGGCTTTTGGACGACGCTGGTCGGCGAATCCAATAGCGAATTGACCTACATCCTCCAATGGGAATCGCTCGCCGATCGCGATCTGCGATGGACCGCGTTCCTCAACGACCCTGCCTGGCATCGTGCGCGCGATGACAGCGAACGCGACGGATCGATCGTTGCGACGATCGCCAATCAATTGCTCGCGCCGACGGATTTTTCCGCGTTGAAATAAGCGGCCGGCGGCGCTCCGCCTCCGCGCGGACTCTTGGGACGGCGGCAGCCGGTGGCGGCATGTCGCACCCGCCCGACGGCGTGGCCGCCCGGCCGCTAGCTAGAGCTTCGCACTCAATTTGAACCGCAGAGGGGATATCTGGGAAGGAGCGCCAACGCCACGAGCCGCCATTGTAATACCACGAAGCGCGTCAGACCTCGTTCGTTCAGCCGGCGCCGGTGGTGTGTACAACGTGACGCGTTGGGAACGTTTCGAAATCCTCACCACCTTCCTACATGGGCCTGCGCGAGCTGTGGCGAAAACGCATAATAATGATCTCTTCGCCGCCGAGCAGATAATCGACAAGGTAGGGATAGGGCGTCAGCGCTATTCGGCGAGCGTCCGGCCGGCTCGTCGCACGGCCGGCGTAAGGGTGATTTTGAAGCAAGATTTCCATCGCGAGAATACGCTCCTGAATCAGGGCGGCGCCGCGCGGCGAACGCTCGGCGATGTAATGGAGGGCGGCGTCGATCTGGCGCGCTGCGCGATCGGTGTAACGCAGCTTCAACGTCGGTATTTCGCCCAGATGGCGCGCATCTGCTCGTCTGTCGCCAATTCGCCGCGTGCGATTTCTTCTTCAGCGGTGGCCAAGTCCGCCTCTTCTTCCGGCGTGAGTTGGATTACGGGCGCGTCGGCATAGAACAGCATCATGTGGGCGATTTCGTCCTGCCGTTGGGGGGGAAGACGCCGCGCGGTTTCAACCGCCTGTTCAAACAGTTTCGTCATGGATTCCTCATCGGCCGAACGAGCCGCCACTATGCAAGAGATTCGTGAAAAGAAAAAGAACCATCAAAGCATCGGATAGGCGGCGAAGGCGCCTTACCCGCCCTCCGCCGCCCGGATCGCCGCGAGGAACGTCTCCCCATATTTCTTCAGCTTCGCCTCGCCGACGCCGTGCACCGCGGCAAGTTCGGCGAGCGTCTTCGGCCGGCGCGCGGCCATGTCGATCAGGGTGCGGTCGGCGAAGACGACATAGGCCGGCACGTTCTGCCTTCGGGCGAGGTCCATGCGCAGCGCCTTCAGAGCCGCGAGCGTCGCCGCGTTCGCCTCGGCCGCCGGCGCGGAAGGCGCAGCTTCGGCCCGCAATCGGTCGCGGCGCTTCTTGCGTCCAACAATATCCTCGCGCAGCGCGAAGGTCGCCTGGCCGCGCAGCACTTTCATGCCTTCGTCGCTGATTCCGATCCGGTCGCGGTCGGCGGCGTCGAACAGGATCAGCTTCGCCGATTGCAATTGCCGCAAGATTCCGCGCCATTCGGCCGGCGTGCGGTCCTTCCCCGCGCCGAACGTCTTGAGCTTGTCGTGGCCGTGCAGAAGAACGGCGTCGGTCGTCTTGCCCGAAAGGATGTTGGCGAGGTGGCCGAAGAAGAAGCGGCCGTTGGTTCGCAGGATCGCCGACATCGCTTTCTGCGCGTCCACCGTACCGTCGACCAGCCGCACCGCGCCCTGGCAGACGTCGCAATGGCCGCATTCCTCGACCTCCTCGCCGAAAAAGCCGAGCAGGACCTGGCGACGGCAGCGCGCCGTCTCGCACAAGGCGACAAGATCGTCGAGCTTCTTCATCTCGACGCGCTTGCGTTCGTCCGGCGCGTCGCCCTCTTCGATCTGCCGCCGCCGGAAGGCGATGTCGCCGGCGCTGTAGAGCGTCAACGTATCGGCGGGCAAACCGTCGCGACCGGCGCGGCCGATCTCCTGGTAATAGGCTTCGACCGAAGACGGCAGGTCGGCGTGGAAGACGAACCGCACGTCCGGCTTGTCGATGCCCATGCCGAAGGCGATCGTCGCGCAGATGACGACGCCGTCCTCTTTCAGGAACGCGTCCTGGTTCCTGCTGCGCGTATCGGCGTCGAGGCCGGCATGGTACGGCAAAGCGCGCCGGCCGTCCCGCGACAATTGCTCGGCGAGCTCCTCCGTGCGCCGCCGCGACGCGCAATAGATGATGCCGCTCTCGCCCTTGTGCTCGTCGAGCTTGTCGATGAGCTGCCGCGTCGGATTGGCCTTCGGCCGCATGGCGAGGAAAAGATTCGGCCGGTCGAAAGAGCGGACGAAGAGGCGCGGCCGCCGCAGAAACAGCTTCCTTGTGATTTCGGCTCTGGTCGGCGCGTCGGCGGTCGCGGTCACGGCGATCGTCTGCACGCCGCCGAGCGCCTCGGCGACTTCCTTGAGGCGCATATATTCGGGGCGAAAGTCGTGTCCCCATTCCGATACGCAATGGGCTTCGTCGATGGCGAAGAGGTCGATCTTCTGTTTGCAGAGATAAGCGAGCATGTCCTCGCGCAAGAGCCGCTCAGGCGCGACATAAAGAAGCCGCAGCGAACCGTCGCGGAGAGAAGCGGCGGCGCCGCGCCGCTCCTCCGGGTCGGAGAACGAATTTAGCGCCGCGGCGGAGACGCCGAGCTCGCGCAATTGCGCGACCTGATCGCGCATCAGCGCGATCAGCGGCGAGACGACCAGCGTTAGACCTTCGCGCGCGAGCGCCGGCAATTGGTAGAGAAGCGACTTGCCGCCGCCGGTCGGCATGATCGCGATCACGTCCTCGCCGCCGAGCACGGCGGCGATGATCTCCTCCTGGCCGGGACGAAAGGACTCGAAGCCGAAAACGCCATGCAGCAACGTCCGGGCTTTGTCCAGGAGCGGAGCGGCGTCGGTCATGGCCGCTCCGCGAACGGATCGAAGACCGGATTCCATTGCACGTCGTCGATCCGCTCGGCGCCGCAAGCGAGCATGACCAGCCGATCGAAGCCGAGCGCCGCCCCGCTCGCGGCGGGCATGAGCTTCAGCGCGGCGAGGAAATCCTGGTCGATCGGATAAGCGTCGCCGTAGAGCCGCTCCCTCTCGGCCATGTCCGCGGCGAAGCGGCGGCGCTGCTCTTCGGCGTCGGTCAGCTCGCCGAACGCGTTGGCCAGTTCGACGCCGCAGGCGTAAAGCTCGAAACGCTCGGCGAGGCGGGGATCGTCGGGATGCG
Organism: Alphaproteobacteria bacterium; assembly: GCA_021325385.1. Classification (GTDB taxonomy): domain Bacteria; phylum Pseudomonadota; class Alphaproteobacteria; order Rhizobiales; family Beijerinckiaceae; genus Roseiarcus. The sequence goes on along the minus strand of JAJPHH010000061.1, from coordinate 2,957 downwards.
GCCTGGCGAGCGCGGCTTCGGTAATCGGATAATCGCAAAGAATGGTCGGCCGGCCCCGGCCGAGCATCGGCTCGACTTTCTCGGTCAGGATCCGGCTGAACAGATCCGACCAGTCGTCGTCGGCCGCGACCCTCAGGCCGAGCGCCTCGGTCTGGGAGGCGAGCAGATCGCGGTCTTGATGGCGCCCGTCGACGGACATGCTCTCGAAAAGATCGATCCCGGCATAGCGCGAGAAGGCGTCGCGGACGCTGAGCCGCTCCAGCGCGGCGCGCGGATCCGCCTCGCGGCCGCGAAACGCGAGGCGGCGCGCCTCCGCCGCATCGGCCGCCGCCGCGAGGATCGCGGCGCAATCATCCATCAACAGCTCATAGGGCGCGCCGACCCGATACCATTCCAGCATGGTGAATTCGGGCGCATGCAGCGCGCCGCGCTCGCGGTTCCGAAACACGCGGGAAAAAGCGAAGATGTGCGTTTCGCCTGCGGCGAGCAGCTTCTTCATCGCAAATTCGGGCGATGTGTGCAGAAAGGCGGCCGCCCGAGCGCCGCCGGGGGCGACGAATTCCGTCGCAAAGCCATGGAGATGGGTTTCGTTGCCGGGCGAAGCCTGAAGGATGGCGGGTTCGACTTCGACAAAGCCCTCGGCCTCGAAAAGCCGGCGCAGGGCGGCGAGGGCGCGCGAGCGGGCGATGAGGCGCGGTCGGCGATCGCTATGGCGGTCGGGGAACCAATAGGGCGAGGGCTGGGTCAATCGATCGTCCGAGAAACTGCGCCGATCGGCGGGAGCGATCCGTCTGGCCTTCGGCGGCAAAATCGGTATGTTGCCGGCCGCCGGAGCGCAAGGCCGGGCGTTTTCCCTCGCGCAGCATCGCCGCGCCACCAGGATTCCAAGGCCCTTTCGGCCAATATTCAAGGATTTGAAAACGTGAGAGTCATCGCAAGCTCGATTCGCAAAGGCAACATCATCGAGCGGGATGATGGGCAGCTTTATGTCGTTCTGTCGGCCGAGAGCTTCCATCCGGGCAAGGGAACGCCGACGACCCAAATCGATATGCGCCGGATTTCCGACGGCGTGAAGGTTTCGGACCGTTTCAAGACGACCGAGCAGGTCGAGCGCGCCTTTGTCGAGGACAAGGAGTTCAGCTTCCTCTACGAGGACGGCGACGGCTATCATTTCATGAATTCCGACACTTACGATCAGGTGCAAGTGTCGAAGGACGTGATCGGCGACCAGGCGCAATGGCTGCAGGAAGGAATGAAGGTCATGCTGTCGATGTTCAACGGCGTCGCCGTCGCCATCCAATTGCCGCAGCGCGTGACCCTTGAAGTGACCGAGACCGAGCCGGCGATGAAAGGACAGACCGCGTCCTCGTCTTACAAGCCGGCGAAATTGTCGAACGGCGCGCGGGTGATGGTGCCGCCGCACGTCGCGGCTGGCACGCGCGTCGTCATACAGACGGAAGACGGGTCGTATATCGAGCGCGCCAAGGACTAGGCTTTTTCATGCCGGACCGCCGCCGCCGGCCCCCTCCCGTACCCTCCCCCGCGCTGCGCGCGGGAGAGGGGGTCCTCGGCGTTGAGGATAACGCCGGCGCCGTGCGCCGGCTGAGAGAATTGAGGCAAGGCGTCTGAGCGCCCTCTCCCGCGAAGCGGGGGAGGGTACGGGAGGGGGCCACGCCGGCGTTTAAATAGGCGGGGCGGGTCGAAAAGCGGGAGACCTTGGATGCAACTCGGAATGATCGGCTTGGGCAGGATGGGCGCCAATATCGTGCGCCGACTGATGCGCGACGGCCATTCCTGCGTCGTCTATGACCGCGATCCCAAACCAGGCCAGGCGCTGGCCGGAGAGGGCGCGACGGCGGTCGCCTCGCTCGAAGAGCTGGTCAAAGCGCTCGCCGCGCCGCGCGCGATCTGGGTCATGCTGCCCGCCGGCGGCCCGACCGAGGAGACGATCGACAAGCTATCCTCCCTCGCGGCAAGGGACGACGTGATCATCGACGGCGGCAATTCGTTCTGGCAGGACGACATCCGCCGCGGCGCCGCGCTCAAAAAGAAGGGCCTGCACTATCTTGATGTCGGCACGAGCGGCGGCGTCTGGGGCCTGGAGCGCGGCTATTGCATGATGATCGGCGGCGACGCCGAGGTGGTGCGCCGGCTCGACCCGATCTTCAAGACGCTGGCGCCGGGCCGCGGCTCGATCGCGTCGACGCCCAATCGCGAGGGCCGCGATCCGCGGGTCGAAGAGGGCTATCTTCACGCCGGTCCGTGCGGCGCCGGTCATTTCGTCAAGATGGTTCATAATGGCGTCGAATACGGCATGATGCAGGCCTATGCCGAAGGCTTCGACATTCTGCGCAACGCCGACAGCAAGGCGTTGAAGGAGGAGCATCGCTTCTCGCTCGACCTCGCCGACATCGCCGAAGTGTGGCGGCGCGGCAGCGTCGTGACCTCCTGGCTGCTCGATCTGACCGCAGCCGCGCTCGCCCATGAAGGCGAACTCGCCTCCTATTCCGGCTTTGTCGAGGATTCTGGCGAGGGGCGCTGGACGTTGATGGCCGCGATCGAAGAGGCGGTGCCGGCCGAGGTTCTTTCCGCCGCGCTCTATACGCGGTTCCGATCCCGTCAGGAGCACACTTTCGCCGAGAAGATCATCTCGGCGATGCGCAAAGGCTTCGGCGGGCATATCGAGCCGCATCACGAATAGCCGCGCGTCGCTTCCTTGTCCTTCCCGCTCGCGCAGGGCTGTCGGAGAAAGGACTGCGCCTCGGTCCCGCGATTTGGCTTGCTTTCAACAGCACGGCGCCACGCCGCCCGATCGCCGTCAACCCGCCATGGAGCCTCGAAGGTACGTGCAACACGATGTCTGCCCGCGCGGCGCCATGGCGGGTGCTTCGCTTGCGCTCCGCCCCTTCCGGGTGACGGCGACCGCTCGGCGTGGCTATTGGCGACCAAGACGTTTT
>JAJPHH010000095.1 GCA_021325385.1 Alphaproteobacteria bacterium | reverse complement strand
CCATCCCGGATCCGGCCGGGCTGGCGGCGGCGCTGGGCGCGATTCCGGGCGTGGTCGAGCATGGGTTGTTCATCGGCCTGGTCCGGGGCGCCATTCTCGCCGGCGAGCAAGGCTTGCGAATCCTCGGCGAACTCGACTGATCTTGAAACCGTCCATAGGAGATTTCTGACGTGACGCTTCGACTCCTCGCCAAGCCGATCTGCTGTGCGCTCATCTTCGCGGCGCTGGCTTTGAGCTCCGCCCGCGCCGCCGACCCGTCGCCGGCCGCGGTCGCCGACGCCCGCACGATCATCATGACCTCGGGGATCGTTAAGTCCTTCGACGCCGTCGTGCCGCAAATGCTCGGCGTTTTGGAGCGCAACGCCTTGGCGACACGGCCCGAGATCAAGGACAAGCTCCATGCGACGCTGCTGAAACTGGAGCCGGAATTCATGAAATCCGAGGATCAGGTCATCAGCGCGGCGGCGCTGAGCCTCGCCAAGCGGATGACCGACGACGACCTGAAAGCGACGGCCGCCTTCTTCCAGAGCCCCGCCGGCAAGAAATATGTGGAGGCCCAACCCGCCGCCCTCACCGACATTGTCGCCGCGATGCAGGGCTGGCAGCAGAAATTGTCGACCGATATGATGACGCGGGTCCGGGAAGAGCTGAAGAAGCAGGGCATCGAATTTTGAGCGCGCGTCGGCGCGCTCTTTCTTTCGGCGAGGCGCAATGGGCTTCGACGTCGACCTTTTCGTGATTGGCGCCGGCTCGGGCGGCGTGCGCGCCGCGCGGATCGCCGCCGATTATGGCGCGCGCGTCATGGTCGCCGAGGAGTTCCGCATCGGCGGCACCTGCGTGATCCGCGGCTGCGTGCCCAAGAAGCTTTTGGTCTACGCCAGCCGTTTCGCCGACGATTTCGAGGACGCCGCCGGCTATGGCTGGAGCGTCGGCGAGACGACGTTCGATTGGCCGAGCCTGGTCGCCGCCAAGGAGAAGGAGATCACCCGCCTCTCCGCCGCCTATCGCGCCAATCTGGAGCGATCGGGCGCCGCGATCGTCGAAGAACGAGCGCGGCTCGAAGGCGCGCAGGCGGTGCGGCTCGCGAGCGGCCGTCTGGTGACAGCCAAGCATATATTGGTCGCGACCGGCGCGCGGCCGGACTATCCGCTCGCCATTCCCGGCGTCGAACACGCGATCAGTTCGAATGAAATCTTCGACCTCGAAACCTTCCCGAACCGCTTGTTGGTCGCCGGCGGCGGCTATATCGGCGTCGAATTCGCTTCGCTCTTCGCCAAGCTCGGCGCCGATGTGACGCTTACCGCCCGGGCGAGCAACATCCTGCGCAGTTTCGACGAAGACATGCGCGAGGGCCTGCGCGACGCGCTGAGCCGGGCCGGCGTGAAATTCCGTTTCGGCTGCCTACCGACGCATGTCGAGAAGCGCGGCGCCGCGCTGGAGGTGACGCTGTCGGACGGGGAGACGCTCGTCGTCGATCAATTCCTCAACGCGGTCGGCCGCCGGCCGAACACCGAGGATCTCGGGCTCGAAAAAGCCGGCGTCGCGCTCGACGCCGTCGGCGCGGTCAAGGTCGACGCCTATTCGCAGAGCAGCGTCGGCAGCGTTCACGCGGTCGGCGACGTGACCAACCGGCTCAATCTGACGCCGGTCGCGATCCGCGAGGGCCACGCCTTCGCCGACACGGTCTTCGGCGGCAAGAAGGTCGCGGTGGACCATCGCAACGTGCCCAGCGCGGTGTTCACGACGCCGGAAATCGGCGCGGTCGGCCTCACCGAGGCGCAGGCGCGCGCCCGCCATCGCGTCGTCGATATTTACCGGGCGAATTTCACCCCGATGAAGGCGACTTTGTCCGGCCGGCCCGAGCGCACGATCATGAAAATCGTGGTCGACGGCGAAACCGACCGGGTGCTCGGCGTGCATATTCTCGGCCACGAGGCTGGCGAAATGGCGCAGCTCTTGGGAATCGCGATCAAGATGGGCGCGACCAAGGCCGATTTCGACGCCACCGTCGCGCTGCACCCGACCGCCGCCGAAGAACTGGTGACGATGCGCAAACGCGCCGGCCGCTACGAGCGCGCCGAAGACGAGAGCGCATACGTTCCTTAGCAAGCTCGGGCCTTGCGCGGGCTGCGAACCCCGATCTGATCTTCCAAGCCGCCACGGCGCATGGCGTAAAAATTCATCGCTTTCCATGCGGCGCGACGACACCTCGCTCGGTCTCGGCGACCGTATTTGACCGGCCGGATCAAATCGTGCTTGTTCGCGCTTACAGCGCCCGAAGCGCCTTTGAAACTCCAGCGGAATCGATCCTAAGACCTTGACCATGCGGCCCGAGCGCTACAACGCCCGCGAGGCGGAACAGAAATGGCAGAAAATCTGGGCTGAGCGCGGCACGTTCACGACCCGGAACGACGACCCGCGGCCGCACTATTACGTGCTCGAAATGTTCCCTTACCCATCGGGCCGCATTCATATGGGTCATGTGCGCAATTACGCGATGGGCGACGTCGTCGCCCGCTACAAGCGGGCGCGCGGCTTCAACGTACTCCATCCGATGGGCTGGGACGCGTTCGGCCTGCCGGCGGAAAACGCGGCGATGCAGAGCAAGCTGCATCCGGCGAAATGGACTTACGCCAATATCGATACGATGCGCGCCCAGCTCCAGAGCATGGGCCTGTCGCTCGACTGGTCGCGCGAGGTCGCGACCTGCGACGTCAGCTACTACAAGCACCAGCAGAAGCTGTTTCTCGATTTCCTCGCCGCGGGCCTGGTCGCGCGCAAAAAGTCCAAGGTCAATTGGGACCCGGTCGACCAGACCGTCCTCGCCAACGAGCAGGTCATCGACGGCCGCGGCTGGCGCTCCGGCGCGGTGGTCGAGCAGCGCGATCTGACGCAATGGTTCTTCAAGATCACCGATTACGCCGAAGACCTCCTGAACGCGCTCGATACGCTCGACCGCTGGCCGGAGAAGGTGCGGCTGATGCAACACAATTGGATCGGCAAGTCGGAAGGCCTGCTGGTCCGATTCGCGGTCGACAGGGCGTCGGTTCCGAAAGGCGTCGAGGCGGCCGACGAATATGAGATTTATACGACGCGGCCGGACACATTGTTCGGCGCGAAATTCATGGCGGTCGCGCCGGACCATCCGCTCGCCGCCGCGGCCGCGGCGCGCGATCAAAAGCTCGCCGCCTTCATCGAGGAATGCAAGCGCATCGGCACGTCGATCGCGGCGATCGAGACGGCGGAGAAGAAGGGCTACGACACCGGGATCAAGGTCGTTCACCCCTTTGATCCGAATTGGCGCCTGCCGGTCTACGTCGCCAATTTCGTCCTGATGGAGTACGGAACCGGCGCGATTTTCGGCTGCCCGGCTCATGACCAGCGCGACCTCGATTTCGTCAACGCCTATGTCCTGGGCGTCACCCCCGTCGTCTGCCCGCCCGACGCCGATCCGGCGACCTTCACGGTCACGGACAAGGCCTATGACGGCGACGGCCGCATGATCAATTCGCGCTTCCTCGACGGGATGACGCCGAAAGAGGCTTTCGACGAGGTCGCTCGCCGCCTCGCGGCGCAAATGCTGCATGGCCGGCCGCAGGGCAAGCGCCAAGTCAATTACAAGCTCCGCGATTGGGGCATTTCGCGCCAGCGCTATTGGGGCTGCCCGATCCCGATCATCCATTGCGAGGCCTGCGGCGCCGTCCCGGTTCCGGAAAAGGACCTGCCGGTCGAATTGCCGGCCGACGTGAGTTTCGACGCGCCTGGCAATCCGCTCGACCGCCATCCGACCTGGAAGCACGTCGCCTGCCCGTCCTGCGGCAGGCCGGCGCGGCGCGAGACCGACACGATGGACACGTTCGTCGATTCGTCCTGGTATTTCGCCCGCTTCACCGATCCGAAGAACGAGCGCGCGCCGACGACGCCTGCGATCGTCAATCGCTGGATGCCGGTCGATCTCTATATCGGCGGCGTCGAGCACGCGATCCTGCATCTGCTTTATTCGCGCTTCTTCGTCCGCGCCATGCGGCGTTGCGGCCATATCGGCATGGACGAACCCTTCGCCGGCATGTTCACGCAAGGAATGGTCGTGCACGAGACCTACCGCACGCGCAACGGCGAATGGATCGCGCCCGCCGACGTCAAGATCGAATCCGGCCCGGAGGGCCGCAAAGCCTTTCTGATCGACGGCGGCGCGCCGATCGAGATCGGGCCGATCGAGAAGATGTCGAAGTCGAAGCGCAACACGGTCGACCCCGACGACATCATCCAGACTTACGGCGCCGACACGGCGCGCTGGTTCATGCTGTCCGACTCGCCGCCGGACCGCGACGTGATCTGGTCAGAGGCGGGCGTGCAAGGCGCCGGCCGCCAGGCGCAGCGGCTCTGGCGTCTCGCTTGCGAGATCGAGCGCATCGTCGGCGGAGCGCGGCCGGCTATGCCCGCCGCCTTTTCGGAAAAGGCGCTGGAGATTCGCCGCGCCGCCCATGGCGCGCTCGCCCGGGTCGAGGACGATATCGAGAAGCTGCGCTTCAACGTCTGCATCGCGGCGATTTACGAACTCGGCAACGCGCTCGCCGCTGCGGTCGGCGCGATCGACGCGACGCCGGTGGCCGACGATCTGCGTTTCGCCTTCGCCGAGGCGGGCGATATTCTCGTCCAGCTCTTCGCGCCGATGATGCCGCATCTCGCCGAGGAATGCTGGGAGGTCCTCGGCCACGACGGGTTGGTCTCCGAAGCGCCATGGCCGGTCTGCGATCGCGAGCTCATCGTCACGGACACGATCACGATCCCGGTCCAGGTCAATGGCCGCAAATGCGCCGACTTGACGATCGAACGCGACGCCGACGAGGAGGCGGTCAAGGCCGCGGCCCTGGCCCTCGACGCGGTGCGCCGGAGGATCGATAATAAGCCGGTCAAGAAGGTGATCGTCGTGCCGCAAAGGATCGTCAATGTCGTCGTCTGACGTCGCCCGATTCGCCGGGGCGATGGCGATCGCGGCCTCGGTCGGCGGCTGCTTCCAGCCGCTCTACGGCCAAGCCGTCCATCCCGGCCTGGTTGCAGACATGCAGGCGATCGAGATCGCCGAGATCAACCCGCCCCGACCCGGCGTCAAGCCGAACGCGCTCGGCCTCGACCCCGAAATCGATCGCGAGGACCGGCTCGCCCACTATCTTCGCAACGATTTGATCTTTAACCTCAATGGGACAGGGACGTCGCCTCCGCCCAAATATCGGTTGAGCGTGACCACGTCCGAGAGCACGACGACGCCGACAGTCCAATCGCAAATCGGGGCGGCCGACGCCGCCACCCTGACCGTCACCGCCAAATATGTCCTGACGCCGGTCGGCGGCGGCAAGCCCATCCTCTCCAGCGAGGCGGTCTCCTCGGCCGTTTATGACCTTTCGTTCAACCGCTTCGCCAATCTGCGCGCCGCGCGCGACGCCGAGATCAGATTGGCCAAATCGCTGGCCGACGAGATGGAGTTGCGCATCGCGGCCGCCCTTGCCGCCCAGCAGGGGAGTTGACCAGATCGCTGGAAGGCGGTCTCGTGAGCGATCCGCGCCTTAGGGCGTGATCGTCGATTGGGCGACCGGGGGTCGCCGCTTAAGAACGGGTGGGGCTCAAACCCGGCGCCGAGCATCGGTCGGCGCCGCTGAATGGGGATTTTGTCGCATGCGGCGTCGTTTTTTGCTTCTCGGCCTTGCCGCGCTCGCCCCGGCGGGCGCTTTTGCGGCGGACCTGCCGACTGCAAAACGGCCGCCGGCGCTGTTTTCGCCGACCCCGGTCGCCGATTGGAGCGGCTTTTACGCCGGCTCCTTCGTCGGCGTGACGCTGGGCGAGTTCACGACCCGCGAAACCGCCTCGGCCTCTGCGTCCGGCGCCGGTTTCGCCACTGGCGCCCTGGCTGGCTACAATTGGCAGAGCGGCGCCGTCGTCTACGGCCTCGAAGGCGATATCAGCTCCGCCAATGCGCGCGGCAAGATTGCCGCCCGGCCTGGTCTCATCGGCAACGAGATCGAGAACATTTACGCGCTGCACGGCCGCGCCAGGCTCGGCTACGATATGGGCTGGCTGATGCCCTTTATCGCCGGCGGCGTCGCCTATGGCCGCAACGAGCAGTTTCAACAGGGCGGCTTGAGTTTCGACGGCGACACGCGGAGCCGCGTCGGCTGGACGATCGGCGCAGGCCTCGACGCCAAGGTCGATCTGCCGATTCTCGGCCCGTCGGTGCTGCGCGGCGAATATCTCTATGACAGCTATCCGGCGACGAACTTCAACCTCAACGGCCCGGTTCTGCGCACCAGCATCGCCGACCACACGTTCCGGGTCGCGCTGATCTCCCGCATCGGCGAATCGTGGCGGCCGCCCGCCGCGCCCGACAAGGTCGATTGGGCGGGCGACTATTTCGGCGTGATCGGCGGCGGCGCCTGGGACGAGATCACCACTCACGGCTTCGGGACGTCGGCCAAATTCAACGCCAGCGGTCCGATCGGCGGCGTCTATTCCGGCCACAATTGGATGTTCGGCGACGCCGTGCTCGGCATCGAAGGCGCGACGATGCTGGGCGACATTTCCGGCCGTGGCTCGCAGCCTGGGGCCGCGGCGACCGCCTATCACGACTATTCCCAGAGCGATTTCCGCGGCCGCGCCGGCTACGCTTTCGGCCGCTTCCTGCCGTTCTTAGCGGCCGGCGTCTCTTATGGCCAAAGCCGGCAGATCGACCTCGCCACAGGAAACAACCAGGGCCTTGTCGGCGATTGGGCCTGGACCGTCGGCGGCGGCGTCGACTACATGCTGACCGATCGCTTCGCGCTCAGGGCCGAATATCTCCATTCGCAGTCGCTGTCGAACGACGAGACCCATCTCGACAGCGAGTCCTGTTGCGCGCAGCGGCGCAGCGACGACGCGTTCCGGGTCGGCCTCGCTTATTTCTTCCACTGAGCCTTGCTCGCGTCAGCAGATTGTCGTCACGCCGCGGTCATACTCGGTCCCGATCTCTCGACAGCTTACGAGCCGATTCGGCTCTCGCCGTTCTCAAGGCAAAGTCAGATGCCCCGCCTGTTCACCGGCCTCGAAATTCCTCCTGATATTGCGGCGGATCTGGCGATGCTGCGCGGCGGCGTCGCCGGCGCGCGCTGGATTGATTCCGGGGATTATCACATCACCTTGCGCTTCCTCGGCGACATCGACGACCGCACCGCGAACGAGGCGGCTGCGATTCTTGACGAGATTCATCGCCCCTCCTTTACCGTGACGTTGGACGGCCTGAGCTGGTTCGGCGCCGACAAGCCGCGCGCCATCGTCGCCAAGGTCAAGCCGACGCAGCCGCTGGTCGAGTTGCAGGCCGACCAGGAACGCAAGCTGCGCCGCGTCGGCCTCGAGCCGGAGCCGCGCAAATATACGCCGCATGTCACCTTGGCGCGCCTGCGCCAGACCTCGATCCACGCGGTCGCGGACTACCTGTCGTCGCGCGGCTATTTTCCGTCCCGGCAATTCGAGGCGAAGCGATTCGTGCTGTTCTCGTCGCGCGCCTCGACCGGCGGCGGGCCGTACCTGGTCGAGGCGGCGTACGGGCTGCTGTAGAATCCTTTCGTCGAAATGAAACTCTCCATCCACTCCAACCATCGCCGCGCCGCCCTAAACCCGCGCGACCCCGCCTTCTTCAACGATCCCTACCCAGCGTACCACGCCATCCGCGACGCCGCGCCGGCCTTCTTCTGGGAGGATTACGGCTTTTGGTGCTTCGCGCGGCATCGCGATGTCGCCGCCCTGCTGCGCGACCGCCGTTTCGGCCGCCAGATTCTGCATGTCGCAACGAGAGAAGAGCTTGGCTGGCCGGAGCCCGGCGCGCATCTAAAGCCCTTCCTGGACATCGAGCGCCATTCCTTGCTCGAATTGGAGCCGCCCGAACACACGCGCTTACGCAATCTCGTCAACCGCGCTTTCGTCTCGCGCCAGGTCGAGCGACTCGGCCCGCGCATCGCGGCGCTGGCCAACGAGATCATCGACCGCTTCCAAGCGCGCGGCTCGGCCGACCTTCTCGACGAGTTCGCCAACCAGATCCCGGTCGTTGTCATCGCCGAACTGCTCGGCGTTCCGACGACGATGTGGCGTCAGCTCCTCGATTGGTCGCACCGCATGGTGGCGATGTACCAGTTCGGCGTGACCCGCGAGGTCGAGGACAAAGCCGCTGCAGCGTCGCGGGAATTCGCTGCGTTCCTTTCGGCCTATGTCGAAGAGCGGCGGGCGCGCCGCGCCGACGATTTGATCAGCCGCCTGATCGAAGCGGAAGAGGCCGGCGGCAAGCTCAGCCAGGAGGAGTTGATCACCACCTGCATCCTGCTGCTCAACGCCGGCCATGAGGCGACCGTGCACGGGATCGGCAATAGCGTGAAAGCGATGCTCGAAAACGGCGTGAAGCCGAGCGGGTCCATCGCGCCGCTGGTCGAGGAGCTGTTGCGCTACGATTCGCCGCTGCATCTCTTCACTCGTTTTGCGCTCGAAGAGGTCGAATACGAGGGCGTTCGCCTCAAGAAAGGCGAGCGGATCGGGCTCTTGCTCGGCGCCGCCAATCGCGATCCCGAACGCTTTCCCGATCCTGACCGGATCGAACCGCAGCGCGCGCCCAATCCGCATGTCGCTTTCGGCGGCGGCATTCATTTCTGCGTCGGCGCGCCGTTGGCGCGGCTCGAACTCGAAACCGTTCTGCCGATTTTGTTCGAACGCTTGCCCGACCTCGCCCTCGCCGCGCCGCCGCGCTATCGCGACAGTTTCCATTTCCACGGGCTGGAATCGCTCCCGGCGCGCTGGCGGACTTAACTGAGAGAGTGTTCGAGGCGGTTGCGCTTGCCTGCGCCGCCTCGCCGCCTATCTATCGGCCACGAATAGAGAGGAGGCGCGTTTGGCGGAGTCGAAACGCACAGCCCTGATCACCGGCGCGACGGACGGCGTCGGCCGCGTCGTCGCGTGGCGCCTCGGCGAAGCCGGGTTTCATGTCCTCGCCCATGGCCGCAACCAGGAGCGGGGCGCGAGCCTCGTCGCAGAAATCGCCAAAGCCGGCGGCGCTGCCGACTTTCTCCATGCCGATCTTTCTTCGCTCGCCGAGGTTCGCGCGCTGGCGGCTGACGTCCAGCAAAGGACGAATCGGCTCGATCTCTTGATCAACAACGCCGGAATCGGAACGGCCGGCGGCGTCCGGGAGACCAGCGCCGACGGCCATGAACTGCGCTTCGCCGTCAACTATCTTTCAGGTTTCCTGCTGACCCGGCTGCTGCTGCCGCTGCTCAAAACCAGCGCGCCGGCGCGGATCGTCAACGTATCCTCCGCCGGCCAGCAGGCGATCGACTTTGCGGACATGATGCTGACGGCCGGCTATAGCGGCGTCAGAGCCTATCGCCAAAGCAAGCTCGCGCAGATCCTGTTTACGATCGACCTCGCCGAGGAGCTCGAAGGGTCGGGCGTCACCGTCAACGCGCTCCATCCGGCGACCTACATGAACACGACGATGGTCCGGCGCGCCGGCGTGACGCCGACGAGCACGGTCGAAGAAGGGGCGGAGGCGATCCTCAATCTTGCGCTGTCGCCGGCTCTGGACAATAGGAGCGGCCTTTATTTCAACGGATTACGCGAATCTCGCGCCGACGCGCAGGCCTATGACGCCGAGGCGCGGGCGCGCCTTCGCGCCTTGAGCTTGCGGCTCGCCGGGCTCGAGGCGGCGCATGATCCGATGGAATAGATTAACCCAATCGACAAATCCGCTCCCACAGCGTAGCTTTAGCTTGCGGCAATAATCACGGTCTCTGGGTTATAAGCGCAGTAAAAAGGGAGCGACGAGAGAGATGCCGTCACGATTGCCACATATCGATGCGACCGGCGAAAGAGACGAGAATGGCGTTGCGACCATCCCGTCGAGCGCCGATTTGAAGCCCGTCGAGTCGATCGCCAATGGTCATGGCGCGCCGGCCGGCGCCGTCGAAGAGCGCAACACGATTTTTGATCGCCTGGTGAAGGTCGAGGGCGAGGTCTCCGGCCTCGTCGCCTATTCGATCTACAAGCAGAACAAGCGCGCCTGGCTGAGCGAGTTCCAGAAGGTCGTCGGCCGGCCGCCGACCGAGGCCGAGACGCGAGCCTACATTATCGGCGAGAGTACGGAGCGCAGGCTCGCGACCTATCGTCATTTGGCGCAGGCGACGCTCGCCGGCCAAGGTCCGGAAGGCCGCGCGGGAAGCGGCTGGGTGGGCCGCTCCGGCTCGTTCTACGTCGTTTGGGTCGTGGTGTTCGTCGCCGCCGTCGCGCTCCTCGCTTACGCGTTGCATGCGGGCCTGTCGACGCCGAAATGATCAGCGTACGACAGTCAAGCGTTTGGCGGCGCGGGTGAGGCCGGTATAGAGCCAGCGATTGCGGTTTTCGCCGAAAGCGTAGGCTTCGTCGAACAGCATCACCTCGTCCCATTGCGAGCCTTGCGCCTTGTGGACAGTCAGCGCGTAGCCGAAATCGAATTGATCGGAGTCGCGGCGTTGCGCCGGCGTGAGCGATTCTTCGCCGCCGTCGAAGAATTGCTTGAGCACCGAAACCTTCACGCCGGCGCGGCCGATCTCGTCCTCGGCTTTGAGCGTGAGGCGTAAGAACTCGTTGCGCGGCGGCCGAATCGCCTCGACCCGCCACAGGCCGCCATTGATCAGCCCCTTGGCGCGATCGTTACGCAGGCAGACGAGCTTGTCGCCCACGGACGGCGCAGCCCCATCGATCTTTTTCAGTTCGCGGATACGCTGATTGTAGAGCCGACGCGTCCGGTTGAGCCCGACCAGAACTTGGTCCGCGGCGAGCACAGCCTCGGAGGCAAGATCCGCGCGGCGGATAATCGAGGCCGTGCCAAAATCGCCATAAGCAAGCCTGCCGCCGACGCGCACCTGCGTCGACAGGCGGATGATCGGATCGTCCTTGGCCTGGCGATGGATTTCGGTGAGCATCACGTCAGGTTCGGCATCGGTGAAGAAACCGCCGCCTTTGACCGGCGGCAGCTGCGCCGGATCGCCGAGCACAAGGATGGGCTTGCCGAACGACATGAGGTCCCGGCCGAGTTCGGCGTCGACCATCGAGCATTCGTCGATCACGATCAGCCCGGCTTTCGAGGCGGGTCCGTCGTGATTGAGCGTGAAGCTCGGGCCAGCGCCGTCCTCGCCCTCGATGGTTCGATAAATCAGGCTATGGATCGTCGTCGCGCCGGCGCAGCCTTTCGAGCGCATGACGAGCGCGGCCTTGCCGGTGAAGGCGGCGTAGGCCGGATCGGCCTTGCCGCTTTCGGCGGCGTGGCGCGCGAGCGTCGTCTTGCCGACGCCGGCATAGCCGAACAGCCGGAATATCTGCGGCTCGCCGGCCTTGAGCCAGCGGCCGACCTTGTCCAACGCGGCGCGCTGTTCGCCGGTCCATTCCATCGCCAGCCTTCTCGGAAACCCGTCCTTAACCGCGATCGAACTCCGCCGCGGCCTCCGCCCATCGGTCAAGACTTAGTTTAATTTTTACTCATAGCCTTTCGGCCGCAAAGCTCTCCTCAAGGCCGCAGCGCCGTCCAGCTGCGCGCTGCAGCCTTGAAACGCCAAGCGGCGCAACCATATAGCGTCTGCCGGCGTGAAGGTTTCTTGGGTTGCGTCGGCGCGATGTTGCACAGCGGCAAAGCGCTTCGCTCGAAGGCTTTGCGGACTGAAGCGCCGAAAGGGCTTCGACCATGGTGCGCGCGGTTGGTTTGAATTCTCCGCTGTTGCTTGGCTTCGACGCCATCGAGCGAGCGCTCGACAAAGCGTCCAAGACAGCCTCCGACGGCTACCCTCCTT
>JAJPHH010000067.1 GCA_021325385.1 Alphaproteobacteria bacterium | reverse complement strand
GCGCCTCGGTCCGGCGGTTTGGCTTGCTTTCAACACCGCGGCGCCACGCCGCCCGATCGCCGTCAACCCGCCATGGCGCCTCGAAGGTACGCGCAACACGATGTCTGTCCGCGCGGCGCCATGGCGGGCGCGGGTCAAGGCTCGCGAAGCGGAGCGGAGCGACCGGCGAAGCCGGCGTGGCCTTGAGGCGCGCCCGCCTCGATGGCGGCGCGGTGTTCGGGATTTGCTTTCTCGAGCACGCTCGTTCCTAAGTCTCGCTCGTCAGAAGCCCGCGAATAAACTCGATATCGCCTTGTTTCGCGACGAGCGCGCTCCGGGCGTCAAATTTGCCCTCATTTTCCGCGGACAGCCTTGCGCTTATGCGGGAACGACAAGTTTCAGAGCCTGAGGAATTTGTCGGCCAATGCCTGCCGTCAAAGTCATCGAACATCTCTTCATCCCGCTCGCCGACGGCGCGCGCCTCGCGGCGCGCTTGTGGCTGCCGCACGACGCCGAGCAGAGGCCCGCGCCCGCGATCCTCGAATACATCCCCTACCGCAAGCGCGACGGCACGCGGGCGCGCGACGAGCCCATGCATGGCTGGTTCGCCGAGCGCGGCTACGCCGCGATCCGCGTCGACATGCGCGGCTCGGGCGAATCGGACGGCCACATGGCCGACGAGTACCTGGCGCAAGAGCTTGAAGACGCTTGCGAGGCGATCGACTGGCTGAGCAAGCAAAGCTGGTGCTGCGGCCGGGTCGGCATGATGGGCAAATCCTGGGGCGGCTTCAACGCGCTGCAGACCGCCGCTTTGCGGCCGCCGGCGCTGAAGGCGATCATCACCGTCTGCTCGACCGACGATCGCTACGCCGACGACATCCATTACATGGGCGGCGCGCTGCTCAACGACAATCTCTGGTGGGGCGCGATCATGCTGGCGTACCAGGCGCGGCCGCCGGATCCGGCCCTGGTCGGCGAAGCCTGGCGCGAGCAATGGCTCGAGCGCTTGCGCAGGCTGCCGTTCTTCCCTGCTTTATGGCTCGCCCATCAGCGCCGCGACGCCCATTGGCGCCATGGTTCGGTTTGCGAGGATTTCTCCGCGATCCAGTGTCCCGTCTTCGCCGTGGGCGGCTGGGCCGACGCCTATACCAACGCTATTCCGCGCTTGCTCGAAGGGCTGGACGTACCGCGGCTCGGCCTGATCGGCCCATGGGCGCATGTCTACCCGCAAGACGGCGCGCCGGGCCCCGCGATCGGCTTTCTGCAAGAGGCCCTGCGCTGGTGGGACCATTGGCTGAAAGACGAGGATCGCGGAATCATGCGGGAGCCGATGCTCCGCGCCTATATCGAAGAATGGTCTCCGCCCGGCGATCGCGATCCCGCCCCAGGCCGCTTCGTCGGCGAAAAGCAATGGCCGTCGCCGCGCATCGAGCGGCGCGGCTTTTATCTGGGCGAGACAGGCCTCGGCCCGGCGCCGCTCGGCGCCGGCGCGACGACGATCCGGTCGCCTTGCTGGACCGGCCTCGCCGCCGGCGAATGGATGGGGACCGGCGTCAACGGCCAAGCGCCGATCGATCAGCGCCATGACGACGCGTTCTCCCATGTCTTCGACAGCGCGCCTTTGCAAGAGCGCCTAGAGATTCTCGGCGCGCCCGAGGTCGAACTGGAAATCGCCTCCGACAAGCCGGTCGCGCAGATCTGCGTCCGCCTTTGCGACGTCGCGCCCGACGGCTCGTCGCGCCGCGTCTCCTACGGCGTGCTTAATCTGACCCATCGCTCGAGCCATTCCGAGCCGAGCGCGCTGACGCCGGGCGCATTCGACAGAGTACGGCTCAAGCTCAACGATTGCGGCTACGCCTTCGCGCCTGGCCATGGCGTGCGGCTCGCCGTTTCGAGCGCCTACTGGCCGCTGATCTGGCCCGCGCCGGAAGCCGCGACCTTGACGCTGCGCCTTCCGGCCAAGCTCACGCTGCCTGCGCGGCCGCGCGATCCTGGCGACGCAGCGATTCATTTCGAAGCGCCGCAAAGCGGCCCGCTTGCGCCGCGGACCCGGGTCGCCGAAGGAAGCTCGGCCCGCCGAACCGAGCTCGATCTTCTGACCGGCATGGCGACTTATGTGACCGACGGCAAAGGCGGCTTGTTCGGCGAGGGGGCGCACCGGTTCGACGACATCGATACAATCGTCTCGCATGACCTGAGGCGGGAGCTGACGATCGGCGCAGACGATCCTTTATCCGCGCGCTATCAATTGACGCAAAGCTACGACATGGGACGCGAGGGCTGGCGCATCCGTATCGAGACGGAGACGTCGATGCGCGCGACCGCGGCCGATTTCGTCCTCGAAGCCAAGCTCCGCGCCTATGAGAACGGCGCGCTCGCCGCCAAGCGCGAATGGCGAGAGACGATCGCGCGCGATCTGATGTAGGAGCTGCAATGTGTCATTCCCGCGCAAGCGGAATCCAGGAACCTCGGCGGTCGAAGGAGGGGCTTTCGCTGGATTCCCGCTTACGCGGGAATGACATGATTTATCTTGGACGTCCGGAGCCTGTATCCTCTCATGCCTGCTGAAAGACCGAACATCCTGATCGTCATGGCCGACCAACTGGCGCCGGCCTTCCTGCCGATCCACGGCCACAGAGTCGTCAAAGCGCCCAACATCGCGGCGCTGGCCGCTTCCGGAATCATCTTCGACAGCGCTTACTGCAACAGCCCGCTCTGCTCGCCGTCCCGCGCCGTGTTCATGACCGGCCAATTGCCGTCGCGCTCCGGCGTCTACGACAACGCCGCCGAGTTTCGCGCCGACGTCCCGACATACGCGCATCACCTGCGCAATCTCGGCTACCGCACCATCCTTTCCGGCAAGATGCATTTTTGCGGTCCCGATCAATTGCACGGTTTCGAGCAGCGGCTGACGACCGACATCTACCCGGCCGATTACGGCTGGACGCCCGATTGGGACAATCCGCACGAGCGGCCGGACTGGTACCATAATATGAGTTCGGTGATCGACGCCGGCCTCTGCGTGCGCACCAATCAGCTCGACTTCGACGACGAAGTGACCTTCGCCGCCGAGCGCGCCCTCTACGATATCGCCCGATCCAACGACAAGCGTCCCTTTCTGCTCGTCGCCTCGCTCACCCATCCGCATGACCCTTTCGCCATCCCGGAGCGCTACTGGACTCTCTACCGCCACGACGAGATCGACATGCCCGGCCCGGCCGCGCCAAAGGGCGAGCTCGATCCGCATTCGCTCCGCCTGCGTCATGTTTGCGCCATGGACGCGCAGGAGGTCAGCGAGGCCCATATCCGCAACGCGCGCCACGCCTATTACGGCGCGATTTCCTACGTCGACGAAAATCTCGGCCGGCTGACGCAAGCTTTGCGAGAAACCCGGCTCGCAGACAGCACGATCGTCCTCTTTGTCAGCGATCATGGCGAGATGCTCGGCGAGCGCGGCCTGTGGTTCAAGATGACCTTCTTCGAAGGTGGCGCGCGCGTGCCGTTGATCGTCTCGGCGCCGTTTCTCTTCGCGCCCCGCCGCGTCGCGGCCAGCGTCTCGCTGGCCGACATCCTGCCGACGCTGGTCGAGCTCGCCGGCGGCGACGCCGCCGGGCTCGATGGGACGATCGACGGCCGCAGCCTGCGGCCGCATCTCGAACGCGGCGCGGGCCATGACGAGGTGATCGGCGAATATCTCGCCGAAGGCGCGATCGCCCCGATCGTCATGATCCGGCGCGACAGGTGGAAATTCATCCACTCGCCGGCCGATCCGGACCAGCTCTATGACCTCTCCGCCGATCCCAGGGAGCGCGATAATTTGGCGACGCGCCCCGACCATGCCGGCCGCGTCGCCGAGTTCAGGGCGGAAGTTTCGCGGCGCTGGGATCTTGCCGCTCTCGATGTTGAAGTGCGCGCAAGCCAGCGCCGCCGCCGCCTCGTCAACGCCGCGCTGAGCAAAGGCGAAACCCGCTCCTGGGATTTCCAGCCTTTCACGGACGCGGCGAAATCGTACGTGCGCAACACGATCCCGCTCGACGATCTCGAAGCGATGGCGCGGTTTCCCAGAGTCGCCGCCCCGCTCCCGGAAGGAGATGGGCAGGGCTGAGGGCGCGGCGGTCCACAGAAGGGCGACCGGTCCATACGACGTATCCCGATTGCCCAACAGAGCGCCTCCCATGCCGAGCCCTTCTCATCACTCGGAGGGCGAAAGGTTCAATCCATGTCCCACGATTCCCACGATCCTCTGCTCCAGCCCTATCAGCTCAAGCATCTGACGCTGAAAAATAGGATCATGATCACGGCGCATGAGCCGTCCTACGCCGAGGACGGCATGCCGAAGGCGCGGTATCGCGCCTATCATGCCGAGCGGGCCAAAGGCGGGGTCGCCTTGACGATGACGGCCGGCTCGGCCGCCGTATCGCGCGACAGCCCGCCGGCCTTCAACAACATCCTTGCTTACCGAGACGAGGTCGTGCCTTGGCTCAAGGACTTGGCCGATTCCTGCCACGAGCATGGGACGGCGGTGATGATCCAGCTCACCCATCTCGGCCGGCGCACGCGTTGGGACTACGGCGATTGGCTTCCGGTCGTGTCGCCGTCACACAAACGCGAGCCGGCGCACCGCGCCTTTCCGAAGAAATTGGAGGATTGGGACATCGACCGCATCGTCCGCGACTACGCCGATGCGGCCGAGCGAATGAAGGCGGGCGGCCTCGACGGGATCGAACTCGAAGCGTACGGCCATCTCATGGATCAATTCTGGTCGCCGCTGACCAATACGCTGGAAGCGCCCTATGGCGGCTCGCTCGACAATCGGCTGCGCTTCGCCTTCGAGGTCCTCGCCGCGATTCGCGCCCGCGTCGGCCGCGATTTCATCGTCGGGATGCGTTACTCGGCGGACGAGGTCGCCGCCGGCGGCCTCACGAAAGAGGACGGACTTGAAATCTCGCGCCGCTTGAAAGCGAGCGGCATGGTCGATTTCCTCAACATCATTCGCGGCCATATCGACACCGACGCGGCTCTGACCGACGTCATTCCGATCCAAGGCATGGCGAGCGCGCCGCATCTCGACTTCGCCGGCGAGATTCGCGCCGCGACCGGGTTTCCGACTTTCCACGCCGCCCGCATCGCCGACGTCGCCACCGCCCGTCACGCCATCGAAGCGGGCAAGCTCGACATGGTCGGCATGACCCGCGCCCATATGACCGAGCCGCATATCGTGCGGAAGATCATGACCGGGCGCGAGCACGAAATTCGCCCCTGCGTCGGCGCGAATTATTGCCTCGACCGCATCTATCAAGGCGGCGCCGCGTTCTGCATCCATAATCCGTCTACCGGCCGCGAGGAGACGGTCCCGCACGAGATCGCCAAAGCAGAGGTCAAACGCAAGATCGTCATTGTGGGCGCTGGACCGGCCGGCTTGGAGGCGGCGCGCGTCGCCGCCGAGCGCGGGCATGACGCGATCGTCTTCGAGACGGCGAACGAGCCCGGCGGCCAGGTGCGCCTCACCGCGCGCAGCCAGCGCCGCCGCGAGATGATGGGGATCATCGATTGGCGCATCGCGCAATGTGAAGCGCGCGGCGTCTCCTTCCGCTTCAACGTCTGGGCGGAGGCGGCGGACGTTCTCGCCGAGGCGCCCGAAATCGTCATCGTCGCCACTGGCGGCTTTCCGCATACGGAGATTCTGAGCGCCGGCAATGATCTCGTCGTCTCGGCGTGGGACGTCATTTCCGGCGACGTGAAGCCTGGGACGAACGTGCTCCTCTTCGACGACGCCGGCGATCACGCCGCGTTGCAGGCCGCCGAATTCATCGCCGCAAGCGGCGCCAAACTCGAAGTGATGACGCCCGACCGCGCCTTCGCGCCGGAAGTGATGGGGATGAATCTCGTTCCCTATATGCGCACCCTGCAGAAGCTCGACGCGACCTTCACCGTCACCTATCGGCTCGAATCCGTGCAGCGCGACGGCAATCAATTGATCGCGATCATCGGCAGCGACTATGGCGATGTGCGGCAAGAGCGTCGCGTCGACCAAGTCGTCGTCAATCACGGCACGATCCCTCTGGACGATCTCTATTTCGCGCTCAAGCCGGCCTCACGCAATCTCGGCGCGGTCGATTACGCCGCGCTGCTCGCCGGCGGAGCGCAGAAGCTCGTACGCAATCCGGAGGGCAAGTTCGATCTCTTCCGGATCGGCGACGCGGTCTCGGCGCGCAACACCCACGCCGCAATCTACGACGCGCTTCGCTTGGCGCGGACCCTCTGAAGCGCGCGCCCTCCCCGCTCCGTCAAGCGGAGCGGCGGAGGATCGCTCACATTCCCTCGCGCGCGGCCAGGAAGGCTCTCATATGAAACCGCGCCTGGTCCTCGCTTGGAGCGAATTCGGCGCCGATCGGGCAGGCGCGGCGGGCGAGGCAGCCGCGCGCCATGCATTCGCGGCCTTCGCCGCGCAAATGCTCGGCGCATGCCGCTACATCGTAGCCTGTGCTCGAAAAGGCGCCGACAGGACAATTCGAGAGACACGGCTGCGTCGCGCAAGCCGCGCATGGGCTCGCGCGAGATTCGACCGCCGGAATCGGAAACGGCTCTTCGAAAGCCAGCGCGCCCCGATAGGAATGCCAAAGCCCATATTCAGGATGAATCAGCATGCCGAGCGGCGAGACATGAACCGACTCCGCCCGCATCGCCCATTGCTGGAACGGCAGGTACGGCGGTCCGTCGAAAGGGTAGAGCGCGCGGCCGCCGCACTCCGCGGCCAGCGCCTCGATAACGCGGCGCGACCAGCGGTCGAGCGGGTTCGGCGCGCCGTCCCGGCGTTCGGCGGATTCGGCGAACGCGCTCCATCCCCGCCGCCCGGCCATGCCGATCAGGACAATCGTCGCCAGGCCCGCCAGCGCGCCGCGCCGCTCGGCCCCGTCTAGTCGGAGCGCGCCGCGCGGGACGAGCCCGACGCGGTCGATCGCCTCATCGATTTGGGCGGCTTTGTCTTCGCTCAAACCCGACGTCCCATGGCGGTCATGACGAGCGAGGCGTCTCGTCAGCACGCCTCATCCCCGCAAGCGCGCATTCTCCGGATCGAACGGGCTGTCCGGTATAATAACGGCCCGGCGCTTCTCGCCGAGCACCTGAACTTCGAGCTCGGTTCCGATCTCGGCATATTCGGGCCGCACCATGGCCAAGGCGAGCGACTTGCCGAGGCGCCAGCCATAGCCGCCCGACGTCGTACGTCCGACCGAAGCGCCGTTCTTGAAGACTGGCTCGGAGCCGCGCGCGTCCGCATCCTTCGCGCCCGTCACCTCCATCGTGACGAGGCGGTTGGAGAAGCCCTTCTCGCGCCAGGCAAGCAGCGCCTTGCGGCCCAGGAACTCGCCCTTGTCGAGATCGACGAAGCGCTCCAATCGCGATTCCAGCGCCGCATATTCGATCGAAAGCTCGCGCCCGACCAGCTTGTAGGATTTTTCCAGCCGCAGCGAATCCATGGCGCGAATGCCGTAGGGTTTGATGCCGAACGGAGCGCCCGCCGCCATCAGCCGATCGAAAATATAGTTCTGCATCTCGATCGGATGGTGGAATTCATAGCCGAGCTCGCCGACGAAATTGACGCGCAGAGCCAGCAATCCCGCCGCGCCGATCGACAGCGGCCGCGCCGTCAGCCAAGGAAAAGCCTTATCCGAGACGTCGATATCGGCGACTTTGGCGAGGACCTCGCGCGAGCGCGGCCCAGCGAGGACGAGCACGCCATATTGCGTCGTCGCCTTGTCGAGCCGCACGCCGCCCTCGCTCGGCAGAAGCTTCTGCAGGCAATCGTAATCATGCGATTCGAGCGCGCCCGCCGAGACCAGATAGAAGCGCTGCGGTCCGAGACGGGTCAGCGTGAATTCGGCGCGCACGCCGCCGCGCGCCGTCAGGAGGTAGGTCAGCGTCGTGCGGTTGATCGCCTTGGGGATGCGATTGGTCAGGATCGAATCAAGCCACGCCGCCGCCCCGGGGCCTGACACTTCGAACTTCGCGAAAGGCGACATGTCCTGCAGGCCGACATTCTCGTGCACGTTGCGGCATTCCGCGCCGACAAAGTCGAAATAATTCGAGCGGCGGAAGCTCCATTTCTCGCGAACCTTGCCGTCCGCGCCCGGAGCGGGATGGTTCTCATTCAACAGCACGTCCGGCTTGTTCAGATCTTTTTCGCCCAGCGCGTAATCCGGCGGAGCGAACCAGTTCGGCCGCTCCCAGCCATAGACCGAGCCGAACACCGCGCCGAGATCGCGCATGCGTTGATAGCAAGGCGCTTGGCGCAGCGGCCGCGTCGCCACCCGCTCTTCGTCGGGATAGTGGATGGTGAAGACCTTGGCGTAAGCTTCCTCGTTCTTCTCGACGAGAAAGCCTTGCTGCGCATAAGGCCCGAAGCGGCGCGGATCGACACCGAGCATGTCGATCGTCGGCTCGCCCTCGACGATCCATTCGGCCAATTGCCAGCCGGCGCCCCCCGCCGCGGTGACGCCGAAAGAATGGCCCTCGTTGAGCCAGAAGTTCTTCAAGCCCGGCGCCGGGCCGACGATCGGGGAGCCGTCCGGCGTATAGGCGATCGCCCCGTTATAGACCTTCTTGATGCCGACTTCGCCGAAAGCCGGGACGCGCGCGATCGCCGTCTCGATATGCGGCGTCATGCGCTCGAGATCCTCCTGGAACAATTCGTACTCGCTGTCCGGCGACGGGCCGTCGACATAGCAAGCCGGCGCGCCGACTTCGTAAGGGCCGAGCAACAGGCCGCCGGCCTCTTCCCGCATGTACCAGGAGCTGTCGGATTCCCGCAGCACGCCCATTTCCGGCAGGCCTTTGGCCTTGCGCGCCATGATCGCCGGATGCTTCTCTGTCACGATATATTGATGCTGCACCGGAATGACCGGAACATTGATCCCGACCATTCGTCCGGTTCGCCGCGCGAAATTGCCTGTCGCCGCGACGACATGCTCGCAAACGATCTCGCCCTTGTCGGTGACGACCTTCCACTCGCCGGACGGCGTCCGCCCGATCGCGGTGACGACCGTGTGGCGATTGATCTCGCCGCCGCCGTCGCGCGCGCCGCGCGCCAGAGCCTGAGTGAGATCGGCCGGCTGGATATAGCCGTCTTCGGGATGCTGAATGGCGCCGACGATCCCGTCGGTCTCGCAGAGCGGCCAGACCTCCTTGACCTGCTCGGGCGTCAGGAACTTCACCTCGACGCCGATCGTCGCGGCGACGTCGGAATAGTATCTGTACTCGTCCAGCCGGTCTTTCGTGCGGGCGAGGCGAATGTTGGAGACCTGGGCGAAACCGACATTCAGGCCCGTCTCGGCGGCGAGGCGCTTATAGAGCGCGACCGAATATTTATGAATCTGCCCGACCGAGTAGCTGAGGTTGAACAGCGGCAGCAGCCCCGCCGCGTGCCAGGTCGAGCCGGAGGTCAGCTCCTTGCGCTCGATCAGCACGCTGTCGCTCCAGCCCTTCTTGACGAGATGGTAGAGCGTCGACACCCCGACCACGCCGCCGCCGATCACCACCGCCCGCGCTTGGCTTCGCATCAATCCCTCCGCATTCTGACTTCACGGCCGTCATTGCCGGGGAGCAACCCAGGGCGAAGCCCTATGAACGGATTGCTTCGTCGCTTCGCTCCTCGCCAATGACGGCGGCGCCTGCCCTTCGTCCTCTCGCCATCCGGCGCTAATAATTCGCATCCGGCATCGATGCGGAGCGTTTGTCGATGAATTCGCGCAGCGCTTCGTCGATCGAAGGATCAAGCGCCGGCGCTTCGTATTCGGCCAGCATCTTCTTCCACAGCGCATTGGCGCGCGTCGCCATGTCCTTACGACCCTCCTCCTGCCATTGCTCCACGGAATTGTTGTCGGCGAGACTGGAGCGGTAGAAGGCCGATTCGAAATTGGCTTGCGTATGCGGGCAGCCGAGGAAGTGGCCGCCCGGTTCGACCTGATGGAACGCCTCCATGGCCTGGCCGTTCTCGGAGAAATCGACGCCCCTGGCGAGAACGTGCATGGCGCCGAGCTGGTCGAAATCCATCACGAACTTCTCGTAGCTCGCGGCGAGCCCGCCTTCCATCCAGCCGGCGGCGTGGAGGACGAAATTCGTCCCGGCCAGCACGGTCGGAACCAGCGTCTGGGCGCTCTCGTACGCCGCCTGCGCGTCGGGAATTTTCGAGGCGCAGAGCGAGCCTCCGGTGCGGAACGGCATGTTCATGCGCCGCGCCAATTGCGCTGCGCCGAAGATCGCGAGGGCCGCTTCGGGCGTGCCGAAAGTCGGCGCGCCCGATTGCATCGAGAGGGTGGAAACGAACGTGCCGAAAATCACCGGCGCGCCCGGCCGCGTCAACTGGCAGAACGCCGTCCCGGCCATCACCTCGGCGAGAACCTGCGTGAGCGTCCCCGCCACTGTCACCGGGCTCATCGCGCCGGACAGGATGAACGGCGTGATGATGCAGGCCTGATTGTTGCGGGCGTAGACCTCCGCCGCGCCGAGCATCGAGGAATCCCAGACCAGCGGCGAATTGGCGTTGATCAAGCTCGTGCAGACCGTGTTCGACTGGATGAAATCCGCGCCGAACAGTATCTCGCACATCTTCACGGTATCTTCCGCCCGTTCCGGCTTGGTCACCGAGCCCATGAACGGCTTGTCCGAATATTTGATGTGCGAATAGACCATGTGGAAGTGGCGCTTGTTGACCGGCAAGTCCACCGGCTCGCACACCGTGCCGCCCGAATGATGGATGAAGGGCGACGAATACGAGAGCTTCACGAAATTACGGAAATCTTCGATCGTCCCGTAGCGGCGGCCCTTGTCGAGATCATGGACGAAGGGCGAGCCGTAATTCGGCGCAAACACCATATGAGCGCCGCCGATGACGACGTCCCGGCCGCGGTTGCGGGCGCATTGGACATAGCGCGGCGGCGTCGTCGCACAGAGCTTGCGGGCGAGGCCGCGCGGGAATCGCACGCGTTCGCCCCGAATGTCGCAGCCCGCCTCCTTGAACAAGGCGAGGGCGCGCGGAAATTCGCGGAATTCGATGCCAACCTCTTGCAGCAAGGTCTCGGCGTTGCGCTCGATCAGCGCCAGACCTTCCTCGTTCAGGATTTCGGTCAGCGGAATCTTGCGCGTGATAAACGGAACATGGGCGACGCTGCGCTGCGCGCGCGCCGCCCGGCGCGCCTCCCGGCCGCGCCGGGCTTCGTGAGCGGGAGCGCCGGTCGCAGGCGATTCGACGGACATGGTTCTGCTCCTCTGCTGAGGTCGGTCGTTCATTCGCGGGCCGGGCAATCGCGCGCGGCCTCGGCCAAGAAGGCGTGCACATACTCTGCGAACGAGCGCCAGCATTCGACGCGGAAGACCGGCGCCGAAGCCGGCCGCATCAGCACGATTTCGGCCTTGCCGAGAATGCTTCGCGTTGCTGATCCGCCGGGAAAACCAACGAGAGAGAGATCGAGCGGGCAGCCGGCGTTGAGAATGTTCGCGGCCTCGGCCCCGGCCACGTCGAATGCGACCTGGCGGTGCGAAATGTCGGTCACGCCATGTATCTGTCCGGCCAGCGCCGCCTCGATTTCCGCCGCGATCGCCCCGCCGTCGCCTTCCGGGCCGCCGAGGAGCCATTCATTGGGGCCGAGCCGCGCCGACCATCGCTGGTCGTTCTTCGCATAGCGGTTGACGGGGACGGCCAGCGAAAATCCCGCGACCTCGGCCGCCGTCGCGGCGGCGGCCTTTGGCAGCCGCAGCGAAAAACGCGCTTCGTCCGGTAAGACCTGAATGGCGACCCCTGCCCACAAAACTGGCGGCGCAGCGAGCGCCGGCTGGCGTCTTGCCGCGCTTGCGGAGCCTGCGAGTTCAGCCATGGACGCGCTCTCCCTTCGGATCGACGAAGACCGGCGCGCTCACTTTCACGCTGGCGAAGCCCGCCGCAACCGTCGCATGCAAGGTACGGCCCATCAGGTTGCGCCCATCCGCGATCATCGCCAGGGCGATCGAGCGGCCGCAATTGGCGCTCCAATAGCTCGACGTGACATGGCCGATCATCCGCATCGGGATCGGCATGGCGGGATTTTCGACAATCTGCGCGCCTTCGTCGAGAACGAGGTTCGGATCTTCGGTCAGCAAGCCGACGAGTTGCTTGCGCCCGGGCGCGACAAGGTCGGGTCGCGCCAGCGATCGCTTGCCGACGAAATCCGGCTTGGCCTTGGCGATCATCCCGGCCAGGCCGACATCGTCCGGCGTCATCGTCCCGTCCGTCTCCTGGCCGACAATGATGAAGCCGCGCTCGGCGCGCAGCACATGCATCGCCTCGGTTCCGTAGGGCGTAATGCCGAAAGCCTGGCCGCGCTCATAGACCGCCTCCCAGACGGCGCGGCCGAAATCCGACGGGACGTTGATCTCATAGCCGACCTCGCCGGTGAACGAGACGCGAAACAGCCGGCAAGGCGCGCCGAGGATGCGGCAGGCTCTGACCGACATATGCGGAAAGGCCTCGTTGGAAAGATCGACGCCTGCGACGAGCGGCGCGATCGTCTCGCGCGCCTTCGGCCCTTGCACGGCGATCACCGCCCATTGCTCGGTAATCGAGGTCAGGAACACGTCGAGATGCGGCCACTCGGTCTGGAGATAATCCTCCATGTGGTTGAGCACGCGCGCAGCGCCGCCGGTCGTCGTCGTCACATGGAAGCGATCCGGCGCGAGCCGCGCCACGACGCCGTCGTCGAGAATGTAGCCGTCCTCCTTCAGCATCACCCCGTAGCGGCAGCGGCCCGGCTCGAGCTTGGTCCACGAGTTTATGTACATGCGATTCATGAACTCGGCCGCGTCCGGGCCGACGACTTCGATCTTGCCGAGAGTCGAGCCGTCGAACAGGCCGACCGCGCCGCGCGCCGCCTTGCATTCGCGCGCCACCGCGGCATGCATGTCCTCTCCCGGTTTCGGGAAATACCAGGCGCGTCTCCACAGCGAGACGTTCTCGAACTTGGCGCCGCGCTCCGCCGCCCAATCGTAAATCGGCGTCTTGCGCACGGGATCGAACAAGGAGCCGCGCGACGGGCCGACGATCGCGGCGAAGCTTACCGG
This sequence comes from Alphaproteobacteria bacterium, assembly GCA_021325385.1. Classification (GTDB taxonomy): domain Bacteria; phylum Pseudomonadota; class Alphaproteobacteria; order Rhizobiales; family Beijerinckiaceae; genus Roseiarcus. The sequence continues at coordinate 11,305 of JAJPHH010000067.1, read as the reverse complement.
CGTGTAAGGCGGCCGGAACGTCGTCGTGCCGACTTGCGGGATGGGCTTGCCGAGCGCGTCTGCGGCCAGAGCCAACGCGTTCATGTTCGACGTCTTGCCCTGGTCCGTCGCCATGCCGGTCGTGGTGTAGCGCTTGACGTGCTCGATCGATTCGAAGCCTTCATTGACCGCGAGCTTGACGTCCTTCGCGGTCACGTCGTTCTGGAAATCGACAAAGGCTTTGACGCGCTTCGCATCGCGACTCGTCGGCAGCGCCCGCGCGGGCTGAAAGCCGACTCTCGTCGCGGAAGCGGCGAATGAGCGCGCGGCCGGCGCGCCGGCCGCGGCGGCGCCGGCGGCGAAGCCTTCCGTCAGGCAGGCGGAAAGAGGGTACGTCCCTCCCGACGCGCCGGCCGATCGAACGGCTTGCGCCGCTCGATCGGGCACGAAGCCGTCGATCGCCGGCTCGAAGCGCAACGCGCCGCGCGATTGCGAAAAGAGGTGAACCGCCGGCGTCCAGCCGCCCGACAGGCCGACGCAATCGCAATCGAGCGTCCGCCGCGCGCCGACTTTCGCCTGGCCGTCGATCGGCGCGACAATCAAACCGCTGACTCGCTTTCGTCCGGTCGAGCCGATAATCGTATGGCCGGTCAGGACTTCGCAGCCCATGGCGCGCAGCGCCGCGGCGTCGGCGCGGCAAGCCTCCTCGCGCCGGATGTCGACGAGCGCCACGTCGACGCCCGCCGCCTTGGCGTCGGCCGCGGCGGAATAGGCCGAAGCGCCGCTGGTCGCGAAGACGATGCGCCGGCCCGGCGCGACCGCGTAGCGATTGATGAACGCGCGCACGCTTTCCGCCAGCATGATTCCCGGCCGATCGTTGTCGGCGAAGATCAGCGGCCGCTCATGCGCGCCGGTCGCCAGCACGACTTCGCGCGCGCGGACCTGCCAGAGCCGCTCACGCGCCAAATCGGGCGGCGGGGCGGCGAGATGATCGGCCAGGCGCTCGATAAGCGCGACATGATTGTGATTGTAATAGCCGAACGCGGTGGTGCGCGGCAGGAGCGTGAGATTGGCGCGGCCGATCAGCGTCTTGACCGTCTCGGCAAGCCATTGCGCCGCCGGCGCGCCGTCGATCGTCGCGCTCGACTCGTGCAGCAACGCGCCGCCGAGCTCCGCGCCTTCGTCGGCGAGGATCACGCTTTTGTCCGTCGCCGAAGCGGCGAGCGCCGCGGCGAGGCCGGCCGGGCCGCCGCCCACGATCAGCACGTCGCAATGGGCGTGACGATGCGCGTAGCGGTCGGGATCAGGCGACGAAGGGGCTTCGCCCAAGCCTGCCGCCGCACGAATCGCAGGTTCATAGAGGCGATCCCAGAAAGCGCGCGGCCACATGAAGGTCTTGTAATAGAAGCCGGCCGGAAAGAGCGGCGCCAGCGCGTCATTGACCGCGCCGACATCGAAATCGAGCGACGGCCAATGGTTCTGCGAGCGCGCGACAAGGCCGTCCCGCGCCTCGACCATCGAGGCGCGATTGTTCGGGTCGATCCGGCCCGGCCCGCGATCGACGGCGAGCAGCGCGTTCGGCTCGTCCGAGCCGTGCGAGAGAACGCCGCGCGGTCGGTGATACTTGAACGAGCGGCCGACAAGATGCTGGCCATTGGCCAGCAAGAGCGAAGCCAGCGTATCGCCGGCGAAGCCAAAGAGACGCCGGCCGTTGAACGTCACGCTCAGCGGCCTCGCCCGGTCGATGCGCCCGCCTTTCGCCAGCCGATAATCCTGCTTCATCGCGTCGTCCTTCCATCGGGAAGACGCGACGGCTTCGTTCCCATTTCGTACGTTTCAATGAAGGCGTCGGTGTAAGTATCGCGCAGCGCGTTGAACCAGCGCTGGCAGCCATGCTGATGAATCCAACGCTCGGCGTGCACGCCCTTCGGATTTGAGCGGATGAAGAGAAATTCGGCCCAAGCCTTGTCGTCCATGTCGGCCGGCTGAGCCGGCCGCGCGATATGCGCCTCGCCGCCGCAGCGGAACTCGACCTCGGGCCGCGGCCCGCAATAGGGGCAGTCGATCAGCAGCATGGGCAAGCCGCCGCGACGGGCCGTCGACTCGGCAGGCCCCCTCCCCGGCCCTCCCCCGCTGCGCGGGAGAGGGGGTCCTTCGCGCCGGGACCAAAGCCCGCGCGCGGCCGGGCGGGAAACGCGAAAACGCGGCGCCTGGGGCCCCCTCTCCCGCGAAGCGGGGGAGGGTACGGGAGGGGGGGAGGGTACGGGAGGGGTCTCGCCGCCGCCGGGACCTTTTTCACGTTCGGCGCCTCAATGCGCCACAGCCGCCGCGGCGGCTTCGTCGATCAGCCGCCCGGTGTAGAACCGGTCCAGCGTGAACGGCGCGTTGATCTTGTGCGGTTCGCCCGTCGCCAGCGTATGGGCGAAGACATGGCCGGAGCCGGGCGTCGCCTTGAAGCCGCCGGTGCCCCAGCCGCAATTGACGTACAATCCTTCGATCGGCGTCTTGCCGATGATCGGCGAGCGGTCCGGCGTCACATCGACGATGCCGCCCCAGTTGCGCAGCATGCGCATGCGCGAAAATTGCGGGAACAGCTCCAAAATCGCGTCGAGCGTATGCGTCGTGATGTGCAGCCCGCCCTGCTGGCTGTACGACGTGTACTGGTCCGTGCCCGCGCCGATCACCAATTCCCCCTTGTCGGATTGCGAAATATAGGCGTGCACCGCGTTCGACATGACCACACAAGGAAAGACCGGCTTGACGGGCTCCGAGACGAGCGCCTGTAGAGGGTACGATTCGATCGGCATGCGGACGTCGGCCATGCTCATGATCACGCTGGTATGGCCGGCCGCGACGACGCCGACGCGGCGAGCGCCGATAAAGCCGCGCGTCGTCTCGACGCCGGAGATCGCGCCGTTCGGCCCGCGCCGCAGCCCGGTCACCTCGCAATTCTGGATGATGTCGACGCCGCGCGCGTCGGCGGCGCGGGCGTAGCCCCAGGCGACCGCGTCATGCCGGGCGACGCCGCCGCGCCGCTGCAAGGCGGCGCCGATCACCGGATAGCGGAGATCCGGGCTGATGTTCAGCGGCGGACAAAAGTCCTTCGCCTGCTCCGGCGTCAGCCATTCGTTGTCGACGCCGTTGAGACGGTTGGCGTAGATGTGCCGCTTGAGGCTTTGCACGTCGTGCTGATTGTGCGCGAGCATCATCACGCCGCGCTGCGAGAACATGACGTTGTAATTCAGCTCCTGCGACAGGCCTTCCCACAGCTTGACCGCGTGCTCGTAAATCCCCGCGCTCTCGTCATAGAGATAGTTCGAGCGAATGATCGTCGTGTTGCGGCCGGTATTGCCGCCGCCGAGCCAACCCTTTTCAAGCACCGCGACATTCGTGATCCCGTGCACGCTGGCGAGGTAATAGGCGGTCGCCAAGCCATGGCCGCCGGCGCCGACGACGACGATATCGTAGCTCCTCTTCGGCTCGGGATTGCGCCATTGCCGCCCCCAGCCCTGATGGGCGTTGGCCGCCTCGGCCAGCAACGCTGCGAAGGAAAAACGACGCATGGATCGGCGGTCATCCTCAGTGTCATTCCCGCGAAAGCGGGACTCCAGGCTGAGCCAGTCCTAGGCGCGGCGGCGCTCTGGATTCTCGCTTCCGCGGGAATGACAGGTCAAGCCTATTTGAGAACGGAAGCGCCGCGCTCGCTTAAGCGTTTGGACTTTCCCCGCCGCCCCCCTCGGCATCTTGAGCCGAAGCGACGCCGGCTTTTGATTTTCCGACAAATTCTGTTTTCAATAGGCGCGGAGCCGATTCACGGGCGGGCGTCGTCGATTGATCGTCAAATCGGACAAATCTCGTTTGGATTCGCGCGGCTCGGGCGGGCCGCGCGTCATCGCCTTCATGCTCGTCCGCCATTTCTCGATGATCGCCTTCACCGCGGCGATCGAACCGCTGCGCCTCGCCAACCGCGAATCGGGCGAAAAGCTCTACGAATGGCGCCTCTATTCGGTCGACGGGCTCGGCGTCGAAGCCTCGAACGGGGTCAAAGTCGGCGTCGATCATTCTTTCGCCGAGGCGCGCAACGTCGATTCCGTCGTCGTCTGCGCCGGCGTCGACGTCCAGGCCATCGACCACCGCGCGCTGATCGCCGCCTTGCGGCGGCTGACCAAATTCGGCGCCGCGGCCGGCGCGGTCTGCACCGGCGCCTATGTTCTGGCCAAAGCCGGCCTGCTCGGCGGCTACCGCGCCACCGTGCATTGGGAAAACCTTGCCGGGATGCGCGCCGATTTTCCCGATCTCGACCTCAGGGAGGAATTGTTCGAGGTCGACCGCGACCGCTTCACCTGCGCCGGCGGCGCCGCGGCCGCCGACATGATGCTGTCGCTGATCGCGCGCGATCACGGCCCGGCCCTTTCCGCCGCCGTCACCGAGCAGCTCATCCTGCACCGGGTCCGCGATGCGGGCGAGCGCCAGCGGGCGGATCTGCGCACCCGGCTGGGCGCCGCGCCGCCCAAGCTGCTGCGCGTCGTCTCGCTGATGGAGCAATCGATCGAACGGCCGTTGCCGGTCAACGAATTCGCCGCCAGCGTCGCCCTGTCGGACCGCCAACTCGAGCGCCTGTTCTGGAAACATCTCGGCCGCACGCCGACCAGGCATTATCTGACGATCCGTCTCGAGCATGCCTGCCAATTGCTGCGCCAAACGGCGATGCCCATCCTCGCCGTGGCCATGGCCAGCGGCTTCAATTCGGCCTCGCATTTCTCGAAGAGCTACGCCGAGCATTTCGGCCGCAGCCCGAGCGCCGAGCGCAAAGCGTCCGCTTTGGCCGCGCTGGATTAGTCCATCCCGAGGCGGACAGGGGTCGCTCATCCGAACACGGCGCGATGTGGCCGCGCTCGGCGAGCGCGGCTGACGCGGCCAGCGGCCCGTCAACAAGCGCCCGGCGACTTTACCATCGTTGCTGACAAGCCGCGTCAGCAGCGAAGGCGTATGATTCGAGCGTTGACGGAGCGAGGCGGCGGCATGGCGGATCAATGCGCGGCGCACGATCGGACCGACCCGCCTCCGGCTGCCGGGCCCAAGCCCGGGCGCATGGCGCAATATCGCCTCGGCCTGGCGCTGGTGACGGCCTCGGCCGTCGCCTGGAGCACGGCGGGCTATTTCACCCGCCTGATCCCGCTCGACGCCTTCACCCTGCTCGCTTGGCGCGGCCTGTTCGGCGGGATCGGCGTCGCGATCGTCAGCGCCGCCTTGGCGCGGCCGCTGGGTTTCCGCTTCGCGCTCGGCGGCGCAGGCTGGCTTTTCGCGCTTGTCTCGGCCGCCACGATGATCTTGTTCATCGCCTCGCTGACGCTGACCACGGTCGCCCATGTCGCCATCATTTATGCGACGGTCCCCTTCGTCGCGGCGGGTCTCGCCTGGCTCGCTTTGGGCGAGCGGCCGAGCGCCCGCGCCCTCCTGGCCAGCGCCGCGGCCTTCGCCGGCGTCGCCGTGACGGCCGGCCTGAGCGCGGAAGGCGGCTGGCTCGGCGACCTGCTCGCCTGCGCCCAGACGCTCGGCATGGCCGGCATGATGGTCATCGCGCGGCGGTTTCCCAGCATCCCCGCTTTGCCCGCCGCCGGGCTCTCCGCCTTGCTCAGCGCCGCCGCGTCATGGCCGCTCGGCCATCCGCTCGCCGTGTCGCCGCGCGATCTCGCCCTCCTCGCCTTGTTCGGCCTCTGCCAATCCGCGCTCGGCATCGGCCTCTTCTCCCTTGGCGCGCGCTACCTGCCGGCGGTCGAGACGGCCCTGATCGGGGCGCTCGACGCGCCGCTGGCGCCGCTCTGGGTGTTTCTCGCCTTCGGCGAGACGCCCGGCCCCGCGACGCTCGGCGGCGGGGCGATCGTCTTCATCGCCGTCGGGTCGTACCTGGCGCTTGCGGCGGGCGCGCCCTCCCCTGCGGCGAAGCCGGACGCCGTCTGACCGAGCCAATTGGCGCGAGCAATTTCTGGACGTCTCGCCTGAGGTTGTCCCCGTACGTATAGGGGTCGGCAAGGCGCCGCTCTCGCGCCGGCGCCTCGAAACGGAAGCCATGGCGCCTCAACCGGCTCGGTACTCGCCTGGCTCAGGGCGCCGTCATTTCTGGCCAAGCGGAGTCAGGGCGCCGACCACGTCCGTGCCGTTGAAGTTGATGTCGTTGTCGCCGTAGCTGGAGATCACGCCGCCCGAGGCGCTCGTGCCATAGCCATTCTTGACGAGAAGCGAATGGGCAAGCGTCGCCTGCACGTCCGCCCCGTCCGAGAAGGAGGCGACGCCGATCCGGTTGCCGCTTGCGGTCACGCCGCGCAGCGCCAAGAGTACGGCGCCGCTGGCGCCTCCTTCGGCGAGGAAGCCGTAGCCGCCATTGCCGCTCGCTTCGGTATCGACGACCGTGACGGATGCGGTCTCGGAAGAGCCGGACGCCGCGACATCGACTGCGTCGCCGGGATTGTTGTGGTCGGCGGCGACTCCTTTGATGGAGCCGACGATGGCGACATTTTGTTGGCTGGAGGAGACGCTAATTCCCTCGCCATTGTCCGAGACGATCGTATCTATGATCGAGAAGTAGAGGCTCCCGGAGAAGGGGCTGATCGAGATCCCGGCGCTGGTGAAATGCCGCGTGACGCAGTTGACGATTTCGAGCGAGCCCGCGGTGTTGAGACTGACGCCGTATCTGGCGACTCCGAGGCCGTCGATGTTCAGGCCGCGCAGGTGAATCGCATCGCTCGCGCTGGCGCTGATCGTGATCGCGTCTTGACCGGAGCTCGACTGCTGCACGCCGGCCGTGCCGACCCCGTCATTGACGATGCTGAGCGCCTTCGTGATCGTCACCGCGCCGTAGCCGGCGGGATCGAGCACGTCGATCTCCCCACCAGGCGCGATGATGTTGTCGTGCACGTATTGGAAAGTGCGGCACGGATTGGCCGGCGCGCCGCAGCCGGCGGCGTCCGCGCCATGGCCGGACACCCAGGCGCGGTTGAGGCCGGCCGCCTGGGCGGGCGCAAGCGCCAGCAGAAGCGAGGCGAGCGACGTCGCCGCGAGAAAAGCCGTCTTGGTCATTGGGGCGCCCCTCTGAAACGGCGAGCCGGAGCGCTCGCCGCGGGGACTATAGTCCATTCGGGCGAACCGAAATATCCCGCCCTGCCGACATCCGCCCTGCCGATCGACGCCTCACGTCGCTCAGCGGTCCTCGCGCTCTATCCTGAACGCGGCCCTCGGCGTTCGGCCTCTTCGCCCTTGGCGCGCGCTATCTGCCAGCCGTCGAGACCGGCCTGATCGGCGCGCTCGATGCGCCGCTCGCCCCGCTCTGGGTCTGGCTCGCCTTCGGCGAGAGCGCCGCGACGCTGGCCGGCGGGCTGGTTGTGTTCACGGCGGTGGGGATGTACCTGGCGGTGGGGACAGGCGGGGCAGGCGCGAAGCGGTCGCGCGATTCTGTGTGACGCTATCCTTGAGAAGTTGCGGCGGCCGATCGCCTTCAGCGAGCGTGCGCCAGAGCGCCGCTGCTTCGCCTAGCGCCGCAGCGCAAGTCTGTCCAAACGAACGCCAGCGTAATCAAGAAAAGACTTCCTGAAAATCAGAAAACATGATATGGTTTCGGACGCACCGCCTCTGTCGAGACCGGGAGGCGCAAGCCGCCATTGTTTGGAACAGGGGCAGAACCGCGCCGGCCGGAAGGGTTGTCAAGGACGCGAAGCGCCGCCTTCGGCGGCGGCTCGCGACATGTCGCGAGCCCGTCCTTGACAACCCTTCCGGCCGGCGCCCATGGGCCCCTGTTCCAAACAATGGCGGCCCGTTGGCGTTAGCGCTGGTTCGGCGCTCGTGCGGTTCAAATTGGAGGTCTGGGACTCAAATTTCCAGAATCGCTTCCCTCTCTGCGGTACCGAAGGACGACTCGCTGTAAATCCAAAGACTTAGCTCAAAAAGCAACCCGCATTTTCCCGCCAAACCGGCGCAAAACAGCGCAAAAAAGGAAGAAAAGGGAAATCCAAGGAAGGAAAAGGAAGGAGAAAATTTCCCTCCAAGGGCCTGAACGCGGCGTCGGAGCGTAGGCAAACCGGGCGCCGCCCGCCCGGTTGGAGCGCGCCAGCGGATCGTACCTTGCAGCGCCTTTCCTCCCCCGCGAAAGCGGGGGAGGGGGACCATGCGAAGCATGGTGGAGGGGGCCGCCGAGGTTCAGGATCGTACCTGAAGCGCCGCGCCCCCTCCACCGCGCTACGCGCGGTCCCCCTCCCCCGTTTCGCTTCGCTTCACGGGGGCGGAAAAACGCCTCACCTCTGCTTGGTCCGCCAGTTCGGCGCTTCGTAATACGGCGCGTTCGACGCGGGCAGCGGCGCCTTGCCGAGAATCATGTCCGCCGCCTTTTCGCCGATCATGATCGTCGGCGCGTTGAGATTGCCCGACGTGATCGACGGCATGATCGAGGAATCGACCACCCGCAGATTTTCGACGCCGATCACCCGCGCTTCGGGGTCAACCACCGCGCTCCGGTCGTCCGTCGCCCCCATCTTGCAGGTGCAGGACGGATGGTACGCGCTCTCGACCTCGCGCCTGACGAACGCGTCGATCGCTTCGTCGCTGACGACATCTGCGCCCGGCTTGATCTCGCGGCCGCGATAGGGATCGAACGCGGCTTGCGCGAAAATCTCGCGCGTCAGCCGTACGCAGGCCCGCATCTCGAGCCAATCGTCGTCATGGCTCATATAGTTGAACCGAATGCGCGGCGGCTCGCGAGGATCGGCCGAGCGCAAGCGCACCCAGCCGCGGCTCTTCGAGCGCAGCGGCCCGACATGCGCCTGAAAGCCGTGCTCGGTCGCCAGGCCTTTGCCGTCATAGCTCACCGCCAGCGGCAGGAAATGGTACTGAATGTCGGGATAGCGCACGCCGGCCCGCGAGCGGATAAAGCCGCCCGCCTCGAAATGATTGGTCGCGCCGAGCCCCTTCTTGCGCAGCAGCCAATGCGCGCCGACCAGGCCGCGCCAGGCGAGGCTCGTCCGGCCATAGAGCGTGATCGGCAGTTTCGAGGCGACCTGGAAATAGAATTCGAGATGGTCCTGCAGATTCTCGCCGACGCCGGGCAGATCATGGATGACCGGCAGGCCGAGCGCGCGCAGCTCCTCGGCCGGGCCGACGCCGGAGCGCTTCAACAGAGCCGGCGAATTAATCGGCCCGCCGCTCAAGATCACCTCGCGGCGCACGCTCGCGACGTGCTCGCGCCCGCCGCGAAGATAGCGGACGCCGATAGCCCGGCGTCCCTCGAAAACGATCCGCGTCGCCAGCGCATTGGCTTCAACGCAGAGGTTGCGGCGCTTCATCGCCGGCCGCAAATAGGCGTTGGCGGCGGACCAGCGCACGCCGTCCTTCACCGTCATGTCGAAGCGGCCGAAGCCCTCTTGGCGTTCGCCGTTGATGTCGCTGGTCAGGCCGTAGCCGGCCTGCCGCGCCGCATCGAGAAAAACCTTGTAGAGCGGGTTTTCGATCCGGCCGTAGGAGGTGACCAGCGGCCCGTCGCCGCCGCGATAGGCGTCCGCGCCTTCCCGCCGGCTTTCGGCGCGGCGAAAGTACGGCAGGACATGGCGATAGGCCCAGCCCTTCGCGCCCTCCTCCTCCCAGCGGTCGAAATCGAAGGGATTGCCGCGCACATAGACCATGCCGTTGATCGACGACGACCCGCCCAGCACCTTGCCGCGCGGCACATGGAAACGGCGATCGTTCAGATGCGGCTCGGGCTCGCTCTCGAAACGCCAATCGTACTTTTTCATGTTCATCGGGATCGACAGGGCGGCCGGCATCTGGATCAGCGGCGAGCGGTCGGAGCCGCCATATTCCAGCACCAGGACCTGCGCTTTGCCGTCCGCGGACAGCCGGTCGGCGAGCACGCAGCCCGCCGATCCCGCGCCGACAATGATATAGTCGAAAGCCGCCTCGCTCTTGGTCAAAAAGTCCTCCGCGCGCGAAAACGCGTCGCTTGCGCTGTCGGGAGAGCCGGCTTCGCGACGCTTCCTCGAAGAGGCGCCCACCGGGCCGGCGGCAGGAATAAACAGGATTATGGATATTTCAGCAATTGGACGATAATGCCGCGCCGCCGCGCGGCGGCGCGACGAGCGAGGGGGAGAACGCCTTTGGCCATGAGCGCGGCGGCGCGCGACAGCGCGACGCAGGGAGAATCGAGCATCGCGCGGATCGTTCTGGCGAGCCTGGTCGGCACGACGATCGAATTCTATGATTTCTACATTTACGGCACGGCCGCCGCTCTGGTGATCGGCCAGACTTTCTTTCCGGACGCCGCCCCTGAAGCGCAGGCGCTCAAATCCTTCCTCACGTTCGGCATCGCCTTTCTCGCCCGGCCGGTCGGCTCGATCCTGTTCGGCTATTTCGGCGACCGCATCGGACGCAAGTCGACGCTGGTCGCCTCGATGCTTGTCATGGGCCTATCGACGACGCTGATCGGCCTGCTGCCCGGCTACGCTGAGGCCGGCGCCATCGCGCCTTGGCTCCTCTGCCTGCTGCGCTTCGGCCAGGGAATCGGTCTTGGCGGCGAATGGGGCGGCGCGGCCTTGCTCGCGGTCGAGAACGCCCCCGAAGGCCGACGCGCCTGGTTCGGCATGTTCCCGCAACTCGGGCCGCCCCTCGGCTTCTTCCTCGCCAACGGCCTCTTCCTGGTGCTGCTGCTCGGCCTTGGCCAGCAGAGCTTCGTCGCCTGGGCCTGGCGCGTCCCTTTCCTCGCTAGCGCGATCCTCGTCGCCATCGGGCTCTATGTCCGCGTCACGATCTCGGAGACGCCGGCCTTTCAAAGAATCGTTGCGCGCAACGAGCGCGTCAACATCCCGCTCCTCGAGGTCCTCCGCCGCCATCCCGTCGCGCTGCTCCAAGGCTCGCTGGCGATCGTCGTCTGCTACGCCTTGTTCTACATCTCGACGGTCTTCGCGCTGAGCTACGGCGTCAATCAGCGCCACATCGCCAGCTCCAAATTCTTAGGGCTTCTCTGCGTCGCAGTCTTGTTCATGGCCGCCGCGACGCCGTTCGCGGCCAGGCTCGCCGACCGCTTCGGCCGGCGGCCGGTCTTGATGATCGCGCATGGGCTGGCGGCGCTCGCCGGCCTCGCGCTGCCGCCGCTGCTCGGCGCGGGAGACGCCGGCTCGATCCTCTTGTTTTTGTCGCTCGCGCTCGGCGCGATGGGCCTGACTTTCGCGCCGCTCGGGACGTTGCTGCCCGAACTCTTCCCGACCGCGCTCGGCTATACCGGCGCCTCCAGCGCCTACAATCTCGGCGGCATTCTCGGCGCCTCGCTGGCGCCGACCTTCGCGCAATG
>JAJPHH010000036.1 GCA_021325385.1 Alphaproteobacteria bacterium | reverse complement strand
TCCCTGCCGTTGCTCCGTCCGCCGCATGCCGCCCCCCCAAAAAGGGCCATCATGCACCGGACAGATCACGTGCTACCTGGACCGGACACTTCATGTGCTCCCTACAGGCGTAGAGCGGCGGCCTTGCCGGGGCGCCCGCTTGCCTCTATAGGGGTCCCGCTTCGGCAAAGGCCCGAGCCCGCTTTGAGCGCCCATCGTCTAGCGGTCCAGGACGCCGCCCTTTCACGGCGGAAACACGGGTTCGATTCCCGTTGGGCGCGCCAAGGGCTCGAACGTTCAGCCGACCTGCCTCTGTTTGTCCGAATTCTGTCCCCAGCGTGAACGCCTCGGGGCGGAACGGCGAAATGGTCCGCCGCTCGCGCAACTGGGCGTGATCTTGCTCGCCGAGACTGGCGACGGCCCAGCAATCGCCTTATTTAGGGTGCGGAACACGTCTCGCGACACTGAAGGAGCTAAGAAAATGACGACCCGCATATCGACACTGGCGCAAGCCGTCGCAGGCGCGGCGCTTCTTGCCGGGGCCTGTGGCCTGCCGGCGGCCGCGGCCGAGCAATATCGCGACATCCATCACCGGGCCGCCTATCGGATCCATCATCCGGTCCACAGTAACGATATTATCGTGAGAAGGCGCGCCTCTCCCGCGCCGGTCGCCGCGGCGCCCGACGCTTTCCACAATGGGCCCGCCACCATTATCACGGCCCCGGTGGCGATCGCCGGCACGATCGTCAGCGTGCCGTTCCGGATCGTCGAAACGGTGTTTCCCCCGCGTCCGAACGACCCGCGCGTGCTGGTCGGCGCGCCGGTTCATGTCGCCGGGCAGATCGCCGAATTCCCGTTCTTCGCGATCAACAACGCCTTCGGCGTGCCGTCGGTCTATTATTGATCGACCTCGTATCGTCGCGCGCGGCCGTCCCTCTTGGCGACCGCGCGCGACGCCGCCGTGCGGCGCAGCGCCCGCGGCTCGAGCAGCTGCCGACCGGGCGCCGGACGGCAAGATTTTAACACTGCCGCCGGAACGCGCCGCCGGCGCGCCCTCGTGACCCGGCCCTCTATCAGCAAGCTCGTCGATGGGCGCGCCGCCGCCTGACGCTGGCCATGTCCCTACAAGGAACGGCCGAACCCCGAACGGCCGGCGCGTATCGCTCGGCCTCATATGATCCAGCGGCCTTGCAGTTCGGATCGACGAACCACCATTGAGAGCCGGATATGTTCTGACAGCGCTCGATCGGATTGGTCGCGAACGCCGCCCGGGTTCGCCTCATCGGATCGGCCACATCGGCGCTGGCTCCCGCGTACGATGATTGCGCGAAGAGAATGACGCCCGCGGCGGCTTCCAGGATCAAAACAGTTTTGCGCGGCATGGAGGGCTCCTCGTCAGGAGTTGCGCGACGCCCCGCCTACCCCGAGCCTAAATATCCAATAGGCCGATTCTGAGATGCAGACGCCTCAATTGGACGATGCGCAAGCTGGCGCGCAACTCGAAATCACGCGCTCCGCCGACCGACGAAAGAAATAGCGGGAGGGCGTTCGGGGCGAAGATGAAATTATTCACGAGTGGATTGTCTCACGACCCTCGATACGGGATGTGGCAAACGCCACATCCCGTAGCATCGACGGACCTATTCTGCCGGTAACTCAAGTTTGATCCGCCTCGTCTACTATTTAGACTAGACTGTGGTCCGCTGGAGTTCGTTTCGATGAACTCTAGTTTGGGATAGCTCAGGAAAAGCGAGAGATGATTCGCAAGTTGGACGAGGCCCTGTCCAGCAAGCGTTCGCGTGTGCTGGTGGTCGAAGACGAACCGCTCATCGCCGACGAGATCGGCTACGAGTTGAAACGGCGCGGCTACGAAGTCTCTCTTGCGGACAATTTCGACGACGGCCGGCGCGAGGCGCTGCTCGACAGCGCGGCGGTCATGGTCCTCGATCGTATGCTGCATGGGGTCGACGGGCTCGCGATCGTCGAAACGATGCGCGAACGGGGAATCGCGACGCCGGTTTTGATCCTTTCGGGCCTGACCTCGATCGACGAGCGCATTCGAGGCTTGCGCGCCGGCGGCGACGACTACCTCGTCAAGCCTTTCGCCATGGGCGAATTGATCGCCCGCATCGACGTTCTCGCTCGCCGCGGCTCCGACGCACGCACGACCAGATTGCGGGCCGGCCCGTTGGAGATCGATCTCGTCGATCATACCGTGCGGCGCAGCGGACGGATGATCGACCTCCTTCCCCGCGAATTCAAGATCCTCGAATATTTCATGCGGCGTCCGAACCAGGCGATAACCCGCGAGGCGCTGCTGCGGGACGTCTGGAATCTGGACGCCTGGCGCCACACCAATGTCGTCGACGTCCATCTCAGCAATTTGCGCCGCAAGATCGATGTCGCCGGCGAGCCGCCGCTTATCGTCAATGTCCGCGGCACCGGCTTCGTGCTGCAGGCGGACCTTGAACCGACGGCGTCCGGTCGGCCACGGGCCCGATATTCCGTGCAGCGATAAGCGCCCGGCGATCGGCGCCTAGGAATTCAGCCACCGGAGGAGTTCGGCGCCGGCGATCGTGCGGACGCGGCCTTGCCCGTCCTCCGCCTGAACCGCGATTGCATAGCCTTTTTTGGTCAGCAGCAGCGCGAAATGCCGTGCGCCGTCTTCGGTCAAGAACGGCTCCGAAATAGACGGCGGATCGGCTCGGTCCGGCGGCGGACCGACCAGCGAGCCTTCGATCACCCATTTCGCCATTTACATCGACCGCGGCGCCCGTAAAAACGGCTGTTTATAAATCAAATTTAACTTTTGAGATCAACTTTCTCCGGCCCATGGGGCGGCGCGCCGTCCGAAAATCCCCAGCTGTTTGGATAAAGCGGAGACCCTTCCGCTGTTCGCTCGCCGCAACGGACCTCCTGCGGCCCCGCCCTCGTCTCACTTCGGCCTAAATACCGCCTTGTCGCTGGCCAACCCTCCGCCGCAAAAAGGAGGCGTCATGAGAACAGCGTGGCACGTCGAGCGCATCGCTCAAAACGCTAAGGAAATTCACTGGCAGGCCGAACGCGCCGACCTTTTCGAGGTCTTGGAGGACCTTCAGTCGGCCCAAGAAGCCGGCGAACATTTTCGATTTCTGGCGCCGAGCGAGGCGACCGACGAAGAGCTTGACCTCCTCATCGAGCGCGGCGCGACGCCGACTTTTCCGCCGCTCACCGAAGCGGCTTGACCCTTGCGCCGCGCCGATCCTGTCCGCCGCGCGGCCTCCCCCCCCCCGCCAATTTGCGGCCGAGCATGAGGATGCGCGAAGAGAAGCCTTGATGAGCCAGCGTATCCTCTTGCCGGCGGTCGTCGCGGCGGCGCTTTCGAGTCCCACCGTCGCTGCGACCTACGCCTGCCAATTCAAGGGCAAGCCGCTGATGCTGATCGATACGACTTATCAGCATGAGCGGCTGTCGATCGGCAAGGACAGCGCCGCCCTACAGGTCGGCAACGGCTTCTGGACCGCCGATATCGACGATCAGGAATATATCTTCACTTTCGGGATGAGAGGTCCGGACGATCCGAAAATCCGAGTCAGCCTGGACCTCGGCGCTTATCATTCCGACGCGGTCTGCGCGCGGCGCTGAAGCGGCGGATAGGTTGCGGCTTGGCGCGGTCTCGAAACCGCGCTAGGCTCATCCCGGTTGGGGCATGGAGGCTCCTCATGCGCTCAAAGCTGTTAAAACTGTTGCTCGGCTGCGGTCTCCTGGCGGCCGCCATTTCGCCCGGCTTCGCTTGCAACTACAACGTCAACGCCTCGAATGACCAAGCCGCGCCGCAGCATACGGCGCAGGCTCAGTCCTCGACGGACAGCCATTCGAACTGAGTTCCGGCGCTCCGCTGCTGCGCGGACATCTAAAAAGGCCGCATAGCCGCCGCCGGCTTGGCGTCCCGGGGGCGGCTATTTTTCATCGCTCGCCCCGAGCGCGAGGAAATCCGCGCCCGATCGCCTGAAGCCCCGGGGTCAGGCGCCGGCGCATGTCTTAAGGATCAGGTAAGGCCATGACGCGGACGTCTCTCGTCGCTTTCTGTTTGAGCATCGCCTGGGGCGCGTCGGCGGCGGCCGATCCGGCGACGACCAGCGAGGCGATTGCGATGCGGGCCGCGCCCAGCGCCAAAGCGCGGCTTGTGCAGCGCGTCCCGGCCAACGCCGAGATCGATCTCAATCATTGCTCCGGCGACTGGTGCTATGCCTCTTGGCGCGACCGTTTCGGCTATCTGCCGGTCGCGGCGATCGCCAGTCCCGCCTATCCTGCGCCGCCCGCCTATGGCCCGCCGCCTCCCGCTTACGGCGCTTGGTCGGGCGGCGGCTTTGGACCGTTCTATTATGGTTACGGCTGGTCTGGCTGGTAGCAATCGCGTTAGATTCCTTTCGACATGTCGCTCGAGCGCCTGGCGAGAGACGGGTTCGACAAGCGGGCGCGCACGCCTTGATGAGCGCGCGCCGTCGGCGGTCGGTCGTACGGACGAGGAGGGAAACCATGGCGAAAGGCCAGCTGAGGAAAGCAAAGGAAGCGAAAAAGCCGAAAGCCGACAAACCCAAAGGCCCGGGTTCGGCTTATAAGCAGTCGCAGGCCAAAGCGGGCGGAACGCTTCCGGTCGAGAAGAAGGTCTGACCGCGGTTCGTCCGCGCCTTTGCCAATCTTTCGGCGATTGGGCGCACGATCAACGCGTCGTCCGCTCGACAGACGCGACGGTTCAATGCAAATTCGCGTCCTGCGCGGTTCGGACGCGCGGCTGGATATTTTGCGCGACCCTATCAAGGGCCTCCGCGCCGAGCCGCGCCAGAGCGCGGCTCGTCAGCGCCTCTGCGTCGGCGACGCCGCTTTCCGCCAAGGCGACGATTTCCTGCGCGATCGCCGCCTCGGCCTCGTCTTCTTCGAAGATCGCGTCGCAAGCGCCCCATGCGCGCATCGCCGCCGACGCCGCATCAAAGGCGCGCTTCATCGCGAAAATGATTTCCGGGTCCCGAATGCCGGCGAAAAGCGAATCCGTGTCGGACATGGCGGCCTCGATGGCTGACGACAGGATAGAACGATATGCGATACGCCTATGTTCCGCGCGATCGGGATTATAGGCTACGTAGCCCTGAAGCTGGCGATAATATCCGGCCAGCCTCCGCCACATCGCCCAGAATCGAGGATCGTTCGAGGGGCCTGTTTGTTTTCGGCGTCCAAGCGAGGCGGCGGCCCTGACGTTCACAATTTTCGGATCGTCTCGAGGCGACGCTCGAATGGCGGTCCGCTCTCATGAGCGGGAGCTAGTTCGGATCGCGGCGGTTCTGCGCGCTACAACGCGGCTACGGATTGAAACGAAATTCATGTTCAAGTATTGCATCCGTACTATGGCTGAGCACGTACGCAAGTTTGTCGATGAAATCGTACTCGAATAATATCGCTGGATCGTTTCCGAAATAGTAGCCATACTCATGGAGGACTTTGAAACCTCTTTCACCCATGGCCAATTTCCAAGCTTTGCTTTTTTGAGAGCTGAATTGATATCCTATGCCGACAGCATAGTTTTCTTGGGCTTCGGCAAGCTTGAATATCATCACATTCGTCAGGATCCCTGCGGGATCTTCCATACCCTGCAGGCGATAGTCTGTCATATGGTTCAGGAGATTCAACGCCACTTCCTCTTCCGTGAAGCCCATCACTCCCGCGGCGACGCCTTTCGCAAAACCTTCTTTTGTAAATTTGATCTTGATTCTCTTGACCGCCTCCTGAGCCGCTACTCTGTCGGCGAGGACAAGCACGAGTTCGGGAACCATCGCTGCAATATTCTCGGCGCTGAACGTGGCTTTTATGCCCGCCTTCAGGCCAGCTTTTAGACCCGCCTTGAACCCGGTCTTAGCCGCAGAGCCGACTGGAGGTTTCGGCAGTTCCTCTGGCGGCGGCGCGCTTGGATGCATCGGCGTCCGAGGCGCCGCCGATATCTGGGTTGCATGAGGACTGAACTCCACGGCCCAAACGCCCCTCTGCCGCATCCTGACGAGAGTTCCTCCCGCGTCTCTCGTCAGCAACATCGGATTTCTGATGGCGCGCGCTTGAGCGCTTGCTCTCACTTCGGCAATCACTCTGGCGTCCTCGAATGAGAGGCCATGGCGGACCGCCTCCTCATGCCATTGCCGCAATTGGCTTACCGGAACCCCGGAGGCCATCCTATCCGGGTGGAAATTCAAGCGATCCAGGAGGACGCGCCTCCTGGCCATATCTTCGGGCCGTATTCGCGGAATATGCTCCTTTCCGGACAATACCTGTCCCTCCAGAAACTCATGCTCCACTTGCGGCGGGATTAGAATTTCATGGCCTTGCCTTTGCAGGGCGGCGATATGAGCTTCCGCATTGGGCACGCCCTTGTCGATGTCAACTAAGACGTTGGTGTCTAACCAGATAGGCGGCGTAACCGCAGTCCTCACGGGATGCGGCATGGCGTCCTCCACGGGCGCGAGATCGGCCCTTTAAGGGAGAATTACGGTATGGCGATCCGCGTGTTGATCGCGCCGACGCCTGGACCTTGTCGTCCCGCACTGCCGAGACAAAATGCCTGCCGCAGGTCAACCCATCTGCTTACTGGCCCAGGTTGGGCGCTGCTGCGCAGGCGCGAACGACACCGGAAAAGAGCGGCTCGATCCGGCCGATGGGCTCCCTCGTTAACTGCAGCTCGTCGCCTTGTCGCCGAAATAAACGACGCCGTTCTTCCGCGCGACGCCATAGTCGAACGACGTGCCATGGCTCGGGTATTTTATCAGCAGGTGACCGTCAGAGGCTTCCTCGTAGCCGAATCCAGTGGAGCCGTCCTGCAATTTGACGCTGAAATTGTAGCCGGGTTTGAAGACGTGATGCGGTTCCGGCTTGGGCGAGACGAGTTCGTTGCCGACGTAATGCGGGGTCGCGAGGCAAGCGTCGATATCGGCTTTGCTCAAAGGACCGTCGGGCTTTCGCGCGGCGGCGTCGGCGAGCGGCTGGCAGGCCGCCAGCAGCAACCCCGAAGCGGCGGCCATCAGCTTTCGTATGGCGACAATCAGTTCTGGTTCGGCCATGAGCGCCCCTTCTTGATTGGAGTCCGGAATAGCTGCGCCTCTGGCCGAAACTACGGCGGCGATGCGGCGGCAATCGTTCCAAATTGCGCCGAGGCCAAGCGCGCGAAGGAACGGAACTAACCCCGAGATTGCTCGTTCTTTGGCCTATTCAAAACAATGGAGGTCGAAGATGAAAACTGGTTTGAAACTGTCGCTGCTGGGATTGCTCGGCGCCATTCCGCTCAGCTTCGCCGCCAACACCGCGTCGGCGGCGATCGCCTGCAATGCGGACGGCGATTGCTGGCACACGCATGAGGAATATGTCTATCCGCCGACCGCCCATATCATTATCCACCCCGATACTTGGCATTGGGGGCCGAGCGAACACTATGTCTGGCGCGAACATGAAGGCCGCGGTTATTGGCGCGGCCACGATTGGGAGACGTTCTGAACGAAGAAGCTGAGCGGCCGGAGGCGCGAGGTCGCGCTCCTTCGCCTGGACTTGAGCGATACAAAAAAGGACGGCCCCCGTTCGGGGGCCGTCCGACTGTTCGGCGCCGCTCTCACGTCCCCGAATGCGGGAAATTCGCGCCGCCGGAATTGCCGCCGCGCGGAATGAACGGATAGTTCGGCGCGTCGGGATAGTAGCCGTAGCCATAATAGTAGCCCGGCGAATAGGCGGAGCCGTACCCGTAATCGTAGCTGTACGGATGGTAGCCGCCGCCATAATAGGTCTGGGCGGAGGCCGCGCCGGACGCGAGCGCGGAGAGCGCCAGCGCCGCAACGGAAGCCGCAGCTGTTGTCTTAAGCAGAGTTAACATTCTCATCTCCTCTTGCTGGTCTCCCCCATCTAGGAATTCGAGTCGCCCGATAAAGTAGGCTTCGTTCGATGCGCGATCACGAAGTGTCGAGCGTAAGAAGCTGAGCGGTCCCTTGACGCGCCTGTCGAGACGGCGCGAGTCGAAACTGCCTGGAACTTTGCAGCGAAGTCGTCGGTTTCAGTCGCGCTCGCCCGAAATCTTCCGCCGATCGCAGACAAATTCTTTCGAGCGCCATGGCCGTAGCCGCCGCTGTCCTATCTTCAGCGTTGGTCATGAGCCAAGCGGCGTCGCCGTCGCTGGCCGAGCCTGCGCCGACGCCTTCTCTGAACGGCGGCCCCAATCTCTGCCGAATCCTGGACCAGGCCGCTGTCGAAAACGACCTGCCGATGTCGTTCTTCGTTCGGTTGATTTGGCAAGAGAGCCGGTTCAATCCCCGCGCGCAGAGTTGGGCCGGCGCGGAGGGCATCGCCCAATTCATGCCCGTCACCGCGGCGGGACGCGGCCTCGCCGATCCATTCGAGCCCGCGACCGCGCTGCAGGAATCCGCCGCCTATCTGCGCGAACTGCGCAACACGTTCGGCAATCTCGGTCTCGCCGCCGCGGCCTACAATGCCGGCCCGTATCGGGTCAGCCAATGGCTCGCGCATAAGACCTCGCTTCCGCAGGAGACGATCGACTATGTGCGGATCGTCACCGGCCGCTCTGTCTGGGACTGGTCCAGCCCAGACGCCGCCAAATGGGAAATGGCGAGCCTGCCGCAGGATGTCGATTGCGACCAGGCTGGTCGGCTGTTGACCTTGCCGGTCGCCCCGCAGGCCTCCTCGCCCGCCGCGCCATGGAAGCCATGGGGCGTCCAACTCGCCGGCGCCTGGACGCAGGGCCCGGTTTTGGCTGCCTTCGAACGGATCCGCCGCCAATTCTCGGACATATTGACGGATCGTCAGCCGCTCATTCTCCGCGTGCGCCCGGCCTTTGCGCCCGCGCTGAGATATGTGGCGCGGATCGGCGCCGCGACGGCGGGCGAGGCCAATCGCCTTTGCGAGCGGCTGAGGGCCGCCGGCGGGGCCTGCGACGTGATGCGCAATCCACGCTGACCTACCCAAAAGAACGCTTGGCTTCCGCGTTGACGCTTTTCGGCCGTTTTCTTTCGGCACGGTCATTCGCAGCCTTGGGAAGGAGGCCCGACGCGTCGAGGGGAGTCCCGCTGGAAAAAACTGGTTTCGAGACCCAGTTTGCGTTAATCGAAGCTAAACTCCTCGCTTATAATTAAAACCGGGGTCACAACTAAAACATCAGCGAAGGATGCAGGGGATCAGTACGAGTTTCGACCAGGCTCCGCTGGACGATGGCCGCGATCCGCGTCGGCTTTTCCTACAGATTGGTCCTGGAATTGTCGCAGCCGCCGCCCTCGCCGGCTATCTTGGCGCATGGGCGCTGCATATGCGCCCGACGGCCGCCCCGGATTTCGGGACGCGGCCGGCCCCCATCGCCTCGGCCGCTCCGTCGCGTCCGGCCATCCCAGCGGCGGTCGTCGCAGCCGCCTCGCCGGGCCAGCAAATCGCGGCGGCCCGGTCAAACCCCTATGGGGCGCTGGTCGACCTCAATCCTTATGGGGCGCTCGCCGTCGACCGCGATCTTTTCGCCGCCGCCGGGCCGCCTGTCGCGGCTCCGGGCGAAGCGCAGCTGCAGGCCAGCGTCGAGGCCGTCCCTTACCCTCCCGCCGCCCCGCAAGAGGCGGCGGCGCCGCCGCCGCGCCGAGACGTCGGCGAGGCGGAGGAAAGCGCGCCCTTGCCGCCGCGCCGTCCCGCCGAATTCGCCGCCTTGCCGCCGCCGCCCGCGCCCAATCGCCCGGTCGCGCCGCCGAACGACAAGCCGGCCAGCCCATCGGCGCCGGCCGACAATCGCAATATTTTCGAGAAGCTCTTCGGCGGCGCCCAGCCGGCCGTCGCCGTCGCGCCGCCGCCGGGCCGAGGCGGCGGCAATTCCGGATTCTTGTCCGGCCTCTTCAACCCGGCCCCTTCGGCGCTGACCGGCTTCGACAAATATACCGCCGTCTACGACATTTCCGCCCGCACCGTTTATCTTCCCGACGGAACGCGGCTGGAGGCTCATTCCGGCCTCGGCGATCGGCTGGACGATCCGCGCTTCGTCAGCGAACGAATGCGCGGGGCGACGCCGCCCCATCTCTACGAGCTGGAGCCGCGGGAAGCGCTGTTCCATGGCGTCCCGGCGTTGCGCCTCATTCCCGTCGGCGGCGGCGATCTGTTCGGACGGGCCGGCCTGCTCGCCCACTCGTACATGCTCGGCCCGAACGGCCAGTCCAACGGCTGCGTTTCGTTCAAGAACTACGACGCGTTTCTGCGCGCCTATCAAAACGGCCAAATCAAGCGCCTTGCCGTCGTCGCCAGGCTGAACGGTTGACGCGGTCCGCCGTTCACGCCCTGGATTGACGCTGTCTCGGATTGGCGAGGCGGGAGCGCGCCGCGCGCCAGCGCGCGAACGTACCTACCCGAGCCGACGAACTCTGCAGCGTCGGCCAGATGGGTTCGGCCTGATATTTGGATCGACGGCAGCGCGAAGGTTTCTCCGTGCTTCAAGGGCTCACGCGCGATTGGCGGGCTATGACCATAATGATGAGCACTATGGCGCGATGGGGGACTGTGGGCCCAAGGCGTCTGAATCGTTGACATGTGCGCCACATGTTTCTATGCTCTGCGCATGGGAACGATGGTCCAGATCCGCAATGTCCCGGATGCGTTACACCGCCGGCTCAAATCGCGCGCAGCCCTGGCCGGCATGTCGCTGTCGGACTATTTGCTCAGTGAGCTTCGTCAGGTCGCGGAACGGCCGACGCTTGACGAACTCCGAGCGCGGCTACACGCCCGCTCGGAAACGGTCCTTTCGGTGGCGCCGGCGGTGGCGGTTCGCGCCGAACGCGATCGCACGTGATCGTTGTCGACGCTTCGGCCCTGCTCGAAGCCCTGCTCCGCACGTCGGCGGCAAATGCCGTAGAAGATCGGCTGTTCGCCCCTCGTCAAACGCTCCACGCGCCGCATCTGCTTGACGTGGAGGTCGCACAGGTGATCCGCCGCTATGCCGCAAACGGCGAAATCGACGTCGAGCGTGGTCGCGCGGCTCTCGCCGATCTGGCGGACTTTCCCCTGCGGCGATACCCACATGATTTCCTTTTGCCGCGCATTTGGAATTTGCGGAACAACCTGACGGCCTATGACGCCGCCTATGTCGCGCTGGCCGAGGCGCTGGACGCCCCGCTGCTGACGCGCGACACACGCCTAGCTATGGCCGCCGGGCGCCATGCGCAGATCGAATTGGTATGACCCTGTCCAGTGCTGCAGCGACGCAACGAACAGGTCATACTTCTGGATAGGCGCGGATAAATCCGGCGCGCCCTGGCGTAAGGTTGGCGGAAGGGGTGAGATTCGAACTCACGGTGGACTTGCGCCCACGGCGGTTTTCAAGACCGCTGCCTTAAACCACTCGGCCACCCTTCCCCTTTGAAATCACTCACTTATTCAGCGGCCACTCGTTCCGAACCGTTATAGTGTGCCGGAATTTGTGCCGACCCCTGCTTAGCTGCGCGCGCCTCCTCTGGCGTCAAGTAGGCGAGGTAAATTTCCGTCGTCCGCACCGTTGTATGCCCTAGGTGCTGCTGAAGGTCATAGATCGACCCGCGCCTGTCTTTCAAGAAGTCGACGGCGAAGCGATGGCGCAGATCGTGAAATTTAAACCTGCGGAACGCGCGCCCTTCCTTCTTGGCTTTCTGCGCCGCCGCGCGGCGGGCCTCGAAGAATCGGTTCGAGACTTCCTGATAGCGCTTGCCGTCATCGTGCCAGAAGACGAAGCCTTCCCGCGCAGCCGCCTCGGCTGCGTTCTCCGCGCCCGTCTTGGCGATCTGCTCGCGCCGGCGGCGCTCAAGCCTCTCGGCGTCGCATAGCGGCCCGTAGGCGTCGAACAAGTCGACGACGCGTAAACGGTTCCCCTTCCCCACAATGGTCGCCTGACGGCGTTCCATATCGATCCGAGGCCACGTCAGCGAAGCCAATTCTTCCTGCCGTGCGCCGAGCTTCCAGGCGGCGCGGATCATGTCGGCGAGCATCCCCGGCGCGGCGGCGATGATGGCTTCGATGTCCGCCGGCTCCGGCAACACGATAGGGTCGCGCCGCTCTTTGACGCGCCGCTTGACCGCCAGGGCCGCGTGGTTCGTTACTCCCGGCCAGTCGTGGTCCTCGCAGAACTTTAAGACGCTGCTGATCGCGCTTAAGTCGCGCCTGATCGTCGCGTTGCTGACGCCTTTGGCGCGCCGCCGGGCGACTATGTCGGCGAGTAGGGCCTTGTCGATCTCATCGACAAACCGGCCCCTCAGAAGCTCATCAATTTGGGCGAGCGATACTGCATATCGCCGGCAAGTCTTCGGCGACACGTTCGCCACGATCTCTTCGGCCCAAGCGACAACGGCGTCATCCCATGTCCGACGCCGATCGCCGAATTTCAGATCAGCCTTGATGCGCTCGGCGCCTTCGGCAAATCGCCCTCTGGCAACCTTGGGGTCGGCTGTATCAAGGCTCCATCGATGTTCGACACCGCGAACCATGATCCGGCCGTAAAGGGTGTTGCCCCGCCAATAGCAGCCCTTCGGCGCCCTGCCTTTTACCATTGGTTTTTCCCCTGCTCATTTGCGAAAGGGCCGCCAATGATGGCGGCCCTAGTTGCGATCTCGAATACTTTCCCGGCGAAAGGCGCCGGATTTGCACAACTACTGGACGACCGCGCGGGCTTCCTCGCGGTCGAGATACGTTTTGAGCGCGTCCCGAATTCCGGCGAGCTTCTTTTGCGCCGCCTCAATCACGGCGCGAAGGGGCTCGCAATCGTCAGCCGCATCGGCGAGGCGATAGGCGGCCTCAAGCAAATTGCCGAGCGTATCGGCTGCGGCCTCTGCCGTCTCGATTTCGCCACCATCCCCGTCGGCCGGACCAAACGCCGCTGCGCCTTCCAAGCCCTCAACCAGCCCCTCGACTCGCATCTTTCTTTCCTCCAATGCGCGCGCCACAATTGACCCGCCCGATTCGACTGTCGCTCCAAACGAGTCTAAAGTCAATGATAACGAGTCCACTGGACTCGCAATGCCAGGAATTAGAATGCTGACGCCAGCTTTGATCCGCGGCGCGCGGGCGATGGTTCAATTGAGCCAAGATGAGCTTTCGCGGCGGGCGGGGATAGGAAAGGCCACGCTGGCGGCGATTGAAGTCGGCAAGACGGACCCGCGCGCTTCGACACTTTCGGCAATCCAGAGGGTGCTTGAAGACGCTGGCGCCGAGTTCACCAACGAGGCGCGCCCGGCTGTGAGGCTGAGGGGCGATAATGCGTGAGGTGGGCCATCCTCAAGGGCGAGTGCGCGCCGCCGAGCGGCGCGTTGACTTGCTGAACCGCGAAGTTGTCATAAGCGGTTGGGTGGTCGTCGCCGGCGTTGTCGCGGTCGGGTTTGGGCTTGGCGGCTTCCACTTTGAAATCTCGCCCGCCGATTTCCTAGGCTTAGGGACACTACTCATCCTCGGCGGCGGCGGCTTATTTTGGTCCATGGCGCGCGCCCGCCATCGAGCCAGGGAGGAATGGGCCGCCGCGCGGAAGGAGGCTGAGCGCGTCGGCGTGCCCTAACCGCGGATGTCCTCGCCAGCCCCACGTTACTTGGGCGCGGGCCGCCTTTCTCGTCTGACTTTGTCCATGCGGCTAAAAATACGGGCCGGCCGATACCTTGGGCGCGGCCCATCGCAAGTGACGCATCGGAAATTGCGCGACCCGTCGTTGGTCATGGGCATCCCGCATTTGGTGCAGCGGGGGCTTTCTTGATCGCTCATTTGTTCGATCCTTCTTCGCCGACGGCCAATTGCCTCGGTGCGAAGATGCTTCATCGTCAGGCATATTTTGCAACGCTCACCGCCGCCAGCGCGGTCGTGACCGCGGCCGGCTGTGCGCGTCCTTCAAGCCAAGAACGCCATCGGCGCGAAGCGTCGTCTCAAGCTGGCGCTGCGCCCGCTCAAGATCGGCCTGCGTCGCCTTCGGCGCGGCGGCGGCCATCATCAATTCGGCGGTGTGCTGCCAGGCTAAGTGAGCCTTCCGCTTTTCGGGTAATTCGAGCACGTATCCGGCCGCATCCCTCAGCGTCATGAACACTCGGCCATCGTCAAGGACGATCGGAGTGGACAATTTGCGCGACCACGGCATAAGCGGCCCAAACGCTCCCGCGGCTAGTTCGTTCCTCGCCCGCCGTCGATTGCTTCCGCCGCCTTCAGTAAATCGGCGGCAAACTCGCGGCACTGATCCGCTGTGAAACCAAGCGGGACGATCGGCGGCTCGCGGCGGCCAGCTTGAACCGCGTCCCGCTCTTTCGGATTGCGGACGTAGCCGACCCGCATGAGGCAAATCGGTTGCTCGCCTACAATCGCCTGCCAGCCGATGACCGGGAACGCGGCCACCATGTCATCGTCGTTTGGTTCGGAATGGTTTCTCATCCCGCGATCGTGACGCGACCCGCGCGCGACGGCAAGAGCCGATCAAATCGGCTCAATCAGCGTCGCGTCGTCGTCCGGCTCGTCAAGCTTCGGCGCTTTGTTGACGCGCTGCGAGACCATCCATTCTCGCAATACGTTCTCCGGCGCCGGTTGCAAGACCTCCTTACCGACGGTCCCCTTGAGCCAGGCGTCAAAGTCCTTCTCTTCCAGGATCGCCGGCATGCGATCATGAAACTGCGCCATGAATCGGCTCGGTTCGTGGATGAGGATCGTGCAAGAGTATGTCTCTTCGCCCGTCCGCCGATTTTTCCAAACGTCCCATAGTCCGGCGAAACCAATCAGCTTGCCGTCAGAGCGGGTGAAGTAATGCGGCTGGCGCTCGGTCTTCGGCCCCGTCCACTCATAGAAGCCGCTTGCTGGAATGATGCAGCGGCGCCGGAACCGCCACACATCCTTGAAGGTCGGCTTGCTCTCGACTTCCTCAGAGCGCGCGTTGAACGTCGCGAAAGACGAGGCCGGCTTGTTGGGATTCTTCGGATCGGGCTTCGCCCAACTCGGGACCAAACCCCACCGCATAGATACAAGCTCGCGACCGTTCCCGCGATCGACCACAACATCGATCGTCGTCGTCGGCGCAATGTTGTATCGAGGCCGCAGATTATGCGGCGGTTGCCCTAGGAGGTTGAACGCCTTGACCAGTTCTTCCCAACTATGGGCGGCGGTGAAACGTCCGCACATTCTCTCTTCCTCTCAATCTCGCGTGACGCGCGGCGGATGCGGCCACCATGCGCGATCGCCGCGAATGCCAGGTGTGCGCGTCAATACATTCGCCTGGCGCTTACCGCAGCGCGAACATACAGCCTTCCGGCGAAGATCGCCGAGCGTCGCCCTCAATCCATATCGGTCGACCAAATCGAGCACGTCCGGCTGAGATAACTTTCGGCAGTTGCGACACTCAAATGCAACCGCGAGACCAAGTTCGACGACGCGCCGCAATGTGTAAAGGTCGCGGTCGCCCTGGCCGAAAATGACGTGCATGGCCCCTTAGCGGCCCGGAATCCCCGCGCGCGCATAGCCGCGTGACGCCGCGATGACCAGCGAAGCATTCTCTCGCTGGAGCGTCCCGACCAGCGCGATAAGCTGAACGACGGCCGCGCGGGCGTTACCGCCGAGGCTCGCTATGAGCTGGTCGGCCGCCTTCTCATCCGTCGGCACCTTTGCGGCTTCCACGTTGAGCGACCCGCCCATCATGTGACGAACCTCCGAACTCAGCGCGGCTGAGGCCCGCGCCTACTGCTGAGGCGCGAATATGAGAACGGAACGCGAACAAAGTCAAGGGCGAGCGGCGCGCATTTTCGGGCTCAGAATTATTACTGAACAATTACATAGCGCTCGCCGCTGCCGCCGTGGGATACACTTCCCGCATCCGCACAAGGGAAAAGGATATGAGGGAACCTGAAGTTTATCGCCGCCACTTCATTCGCTATCTTCACGAAGAACTCGTTGAAATCCACGGCCCGGACCTAGTAAGGCCGATCGTGATGAGCGCAAGGCCGGGGGAAAACAGGAAAGACCTACAGGCGCGTTGCCACAATGCCATCGACCAACGTGAGGAAGAGTTGAATCAAATGGAACTTCAAGCGGCCATCATTGCCCAGATTGAACGCGACATTGCGAGCTTTCAACAGGGTATCGACATGATGGAGAAAGGCAGGCTCGCAAGCGGCTACCAGAAACCTGGCGGCGTGATTGTTGATACGACCTGCGAAACGCTGGCTTGGTATCGCGCAAAGCGCGATGAGCTAACGAAGCTCTTAGCGCAGTATAAGCGGTGAGCCGGCGCGAGGGGTGTTGCAGCTCGCAACACCCCCAACGCACTTACGGAAGAGTCATATCGGGAGAGCCGAAGCTCGCGCGGCCATCGAACTCGGCCGAGCTATTTGTGACGCGGTTCGATTTTTCTATATGACTCTCGACCGCGGCGGCAATCGCGCGGCCGTCTAGCGTAACGTTCGCCGTCACCTTGACATCGGTATTGACGGTCGGCGCCGGGATGTTGAGCGCGCCCTTGATCGAGTCTATCGCCTGTTTTCCAGCATTCGGCGGATAGCTCGGCGGAAGCAGCGGGTTGAAGATCGGCATTCCTTGCTGAAACCACGACGACAGGCCGCGCGTGATCGCGTTGAAGATGGTCGTTCCAAGGCCGTCGCCGCCGCGCGCCGCGGCATTGGCGAAGTCGGCCGAAGCGCCGCGCGCCAGCGTATTCGGGTCATTGCTCAGCGCCGGTTGCGCCTGATCTGGCGTTAAGGCGTGGTCGATGCCGAGCGCGCTACGTAGAAAGCGCGCGCGCTGGTCATGCAGAACGCGAAGGATGTTGGCCGCGTTCCTATTAGAGAACATTTGCGCGATATACTCATCCTGCGCCTTCTCGTCAGTGATCGCGTTGGCCGCGAGCTTGTCATAGATTTTGTCGGCGAATGCCATCGGGTCGCTTTGCAAGAGCGCGGCGTCAAGGAACGCGCCCGGCTTCGCGCGAACCACGCGGCCATGCTTGTCGAATTCGACCTTGCTCGCGTCTAGCTCGCCGATGTCTTCAGCAAGACGAAGGCCACGCGTCGGCATTTTCGCGCCGACGACTTGACCATATAGCGACGCAAGCGCGGTGCCGGCCGACGATCCGCCGAATTCCTGAATCAACTCCGGGGCGATACGGAAAAGGAAGTCTTGATCCATCCCCTGCAACGCCTGGCGGGAATACTTCTCGAACTGGAAATACTCTCGCGGCGTGACCTTGCCGCCCGTGCCGATGTAGGCTTTGACCATGCGGTCAATGAACCTATCGAAATCAGGGCCGGTGATTTTGTTGTCCAACTCGGCGGCCTTGACCGCCTCATAGAATCCGCCGGCAATCTCGCCTTCGTCTTGGCCCGCGCCTTTGCCGAACGCCTGAAGGACGCGACTCGCCTTCGCGATCGTGTCCATCCGCGCAAGCGCCTCATCCGTGCTTCCGAGCGGGTTGCGAATTTCGTTCTCGACATCCAACAGACCGGCGGCCTTCACGTGGTAGCGGTCGCCAAGTTCAAGCGCCTTCGCGGTGGCGCGATCTATGGCGGGCTCCGCGACACCGCCGAGGCGCATTCTTGTCTTGACGGCTTCAAGGTCCGACGCCTCTCGGATCATCTTCGCGCCGAGCGCGAGGCCGCCGAGGCCAACAGCCAATTCGGGAGTGAAGCCAGTAAAGCCAGCGAGCGCGTCGCCAAAGTCAAAAGACGACGAGCCGCCTCTATTCCATGCGCGGCGAAATTCATCGAGCGACTCAATCTCGCCAGCTTCTCGCCCCGCGCCGCCGTAACGTATGGAGCCGCCGCGCGGGCCGTTGACGCGAATCCGACCGATGCCTTCGATCTCTTTGCGCAGCGCCGCGATGCGCTCGGTCGCCTTATCTGCCGCGCCGTCGAAAGCGGCGGCGAACTTGGCGCCGGCTTTCTCGGACGCGGCTCCGAGCTTGTCGATTCCGCCGAGCAACCGCCCAAATACTGCGTCCGAATCCTTCACGGAGTCGAACATCGTGCCGAGCGATCGCTTGATCCTATCTATCTTCTTTTCAAATTGCGTGAACTGTTCAGAGAGTCGCCTCAGGACCGGCGACGCTTCGTCGACGATCTTAAATACTGCGCCGACCTCGCCGGCAGTAATCATTGAATGATCCTAAATAGAGGTAGGACGGCCGCGCATTACGTCGCGGGCCGCCATGTTCCTGTCGCATAGTCAAACTCGCCGCCTTCTGCCGTTCCGAATGCGATGGCCCACGCCGCGAGTTCTCCGTCGTCGGCGTCTTTGATCGCGTCCCAGGGCAAACCCTGCCTAATCAGGCGCGCGAACGGCAGAAGCGGCGTGACTAGTTTTTTACGCGTTCGGCAGCCTCTTCGTCAGATGGCGGCAGCAACGCGACGAGAGCGAGCATGACCGCATCGAGGCCCGCGTCGTCGAGGCGCTTGATGATCACATCAACCTGGTCTGAAGTGGTCGGGAACGCGACCGGGTCGCCGGCAATCTCCGCTACACTCGCGGCCAGGCTCGCGTATTGAACCATGCGCGGATTCTCTGACTGCGCCGGGCCAAGCGCGCGGAACAGTCTGTAGCGATCATACGCCGAGAGCTTCTTAATACGGATGACGCGGCCCGTTCGATCCTTCACGGTCGCCGTCTTGTCGTCATGAACGGTGACGGGCGAAGCCGGCGCTTCGGCGGGGACCGGCGCGGCGTGCTTATGCTCGCGCGGTTCGGTTGAAACGTTGCTGACGGAGACGGTCATTTAGACAAGAGTCTTTCTGATTTCGAGATCGAGATGAGGAACAGCGGGCGATAGGAATCGCTTCGCTAGTTGGTTGCGCTCCCTATGCTCGGCAATAATCTGCTTGGCGATCGGCGAGCGCATGTAGTCGGGGAAGAGCCGGCGCCGGACCTCCAGTGGGATGACCGGCGGGGCGAATGGATTTGGTATCATTAGATCGGCCTCAGATTGAGCCCCCTCTTGTTCGGAATGAAAAAGGACGGCGACGCGCGCTCTAAGGATCAAAGAGCAAAGCGCCGCCGCCGAGTTGACGCCGCGCCATCCCTGCAAGGTGGCGGCGTCAGATTGCCGTATCGGGACTCGGAGGAACGATTTCGCGGGAGAGAAGAGTAAACCCGCGCCGACTTGGCAAGGGGAAGGGTAGCCGCCCGCGCGGCGAGGAAGCACGCGGGCGGCCGGCGCGTAACGAAAAGCGAAAAAACATCACGCGCAAACCACGCGGCCCGGCGGAAGAAGAGTAGAGCGCCGGGCCGGGATCAAGCGCGCCGCAAGGAATCGAACGACGCGCGATTCTGGAAATGGTGACGCGAGCGCGTCGATGTCAGGTAAAACGCACTCGGCGTCCGCGTGCTGACTTGCTCAGGATCAGCGCGCGATCTCTGAAATTAGGCAAGAACGGTCGGGAGGATCGGCGTCTCCCTGTTTGCAATCGCGACGATGATCTTGGCGACGATCTCAGGCGTCGCCTTGCCGGCGAAGCCGGCCGCATCAAGCGCGGCGTGAACCTTGTCAAGAAATTCGGTTTCCATTTCGACGGTGAATTCCGCCGGTGTCCGGCCAATCATGCTGAAGCCAGCGACGCCATTCGTGAGGCGCATGGCAACGTCAAACGGAACGTCAATAAATCCATTGCGAGCGACGTATCTTCGGCCGCTATCGTTGGCCTCGTCTCCGCCCTGCGGGCACTTCAGACGATACAACTTTTCTACTTCTGCCACTGTGTTTCCTACTTTCTATTTGAATCGCGACGAAGCGCGTCGACCTGGCTCGCGATCTCGTTCAATTCGACCCCAAGGGCGATCGGCGTTACGCCCTTGGCGACGGCGCGCAATTCGTTCGATACATCGGCCAACGCCTTCAACGCCGCGCGGCCGGGGCGCGTGATTCGATCAACGCGCCGTGCGTCTGCGCCGGTGTCACTCGCCGTCATGCGAACCATTTGGATTCCAGGGTGAGAAGCGCGCGGCGGGGCCGGCCGTCTTGGAGGGCAAAGGTTCATTGAGATAGGCTGCGCGCTTGGCGACGGCGTCTTCAAGTCGCGAGGCCGCATTCAGGGCGCGCGAAACCGGATCGTTGCGCTTTTCGATAGCTTCGTCGACGACGGGTCGTCCTTCTATGGCGTCCATCGCAGCCGCAAGATTCTCTGCGGCGCGTAGCGCCTTCGTAACAGGATCGTTCAAAATGGCAGTGTCCTTGGGAAATGATGAGTCGCCTTCATGAGCGCAAACGCCTTTTGTTCCAGCGACAGAGCGTCGAACGCATCGTCGATCGAAGGCGCCCCGGCGATCTTCAGCAGCTCGAAAACAGCGTCGCCGTTCGAGGGGCGGTCAACGAGCGAAATTTCCAAGAGCCGGATTTCTTCGATGATCTTCCGATTGCTCGCGTTACGCTTGACGACCTTGCCGCCTATGCTCAGGCCCTTGAATACGCCTTTCAGCGTTTTCTCGATCGCGTCCTTGTCAACAATGGTTGCCTCGATAACCGTCGCGTCGCCTTCCTGCGTCGCGCCGTCGACCGTTCCGGCGGCGATCGGCTGATGCATCACACGAAGGGCGCCGGTTCCGTGCCTGAAAAATTCCGGAAGCGCCGCCTTCATGGCTGACGCCTTGATGATCTCGCCGTCAGAGTCGACGGTCTCGCGCGAGGCGACGCCGACGATGCGGATTGAGCCGTCGTCTCGCTTTTGAATTTTTGATAGGGGCGCGTAAAAGCGCGCGCTCAAGTTCGACATTGATTAAGATTCCAATTTCGCGCCGGCGTCATCGCGCAGCGCGGCGATAAGCGCCGTCCAAGGGCTCAGCGGGACGAGTCGCGTCCTCAATTCGCCTTCTGTGAGTTCGACGCCAGCCGTGCGCAACCTATTCGTCAGCGGTTCGAGTCGACGCATCACCTCGACTTGCGTCGGAGTCGCGGGCTCAAAGCCTCCGTCAGGCGTCGTCGGCGTATCGGTCATACCGCGCACCGCAAGCCAGCAATTCGCGATAAGCTCGCGCTTGGCGCGCAGCGCGGCCAAGTCCTCAACAAACTCGGCAATGATCGGCTCAACCTCAGCGAGGAGTGTTTCCGCGACGGGCAGCACGGCGGCTTCTTCTATCCGCTTCGCCTCGGCGATGATGGCGGCGCGCTCGGCTTCGACGCTGCGCATCGTTTGCGTGGCGGCCTGATCGGCAGCGCGTGCGGCTGCAAGATCGGCTTCGAGCAGGCTACGCCGCGCCACGTCGGGCATTGGCCGCGGACCATCGCCGCCGTCCTCAGCCCATGCACGCATCGTGGCCCGCTCCCTGCCGTCCAGCGCGGCGAGTTCGGCTTCGAGCTTCGCGGCTGTGCCGTCTTGCTGCGCCAGTTTGGTCGCAATGCCGCGCATGCGTTCGGCCTCGGCGAGTTTCGCATCACGCGCGCCGATGATCTCGGCGAGACGTTCGCGCGGCGTGGGAATTTGTTCGGTCATTTTGAAAAGTAGTTCCTCGCTTCGATTGAAAATCAGCCGCGTCGCACCGGACCGCCGGCCTGGTCGACGGTTGCGGTGGGGATCGTGGCGACGCCAGTGGGCCAATCGGCCGCGATGGCGGGGTGGCGCGACGGCGGCGCATGCGGCGCGCCAGGCGGCATCGCCGGGACGCTGATCGGCACGATTTCCGGCGGCGATTGAAGGACCGGCGCGTTGCCGTGCTGAAGCGCTTGGCCGTTGGTGATGTCAGTCAAAATGAATTGCTCCAAAAAGAAAGGGCCGTCGCGAAGGACGGCCGTTGAAAGGCGCGCATGATGCGCGCGAGGAAATGGCCGAAGCCGGGGGTTTAGCGGGCCGGCGTCGAGAGGAATGTGCTTAGGTCGGATTCGTCGACGCGAACCGTGCGACCGCCGATGCGGCGCGCGGGTAATTTGCCGTCGCGAATCCAGCCGCGGACGGTCATTTGATGGACGCCGAGCTTCTGAGCGATCTCAGCGGCCGAATACATGCGAGACATATTCGCTCCAATGGTTTCGCCGTGGCGCGCGGCGCGCGCGGTCGGCTCGTCAGACGGGCAATGCCAGCCCGTGACCACTCGTCGCTTTATCCCCTGCGGGTCCGCCTCGAACTCACTTCCGCGCTGTCGCGGTAAGGCCAAAGGGGCGCTTTCGCCGGCTTGGTTTCGCCGGGGTTTCTCGTCTGATGGGCTCGGCCCTTCGCTCTTCGCCTTCCGGCTGCGCCGCGGTGTCCTTCCGCGGTTTTTGGCCCCTGCGGCTTCCCGAAAAATGCGGGCGTCAGGTGCCTTTGAAGATCTATTTTACTACATCAATCTGCTAAAATTTCTCTGGGCGAGCGTCTTGGCCGGTCAGTGACCGTCCGAAATTTAGGTAATTCGGGCAAGCCCGAAGATCAAGATCTAACAAGGAAGCAAGCCTTTGATAGGACTCGATATTTTGACGATTTTCGTCAAGCTGGTATACTAAGTCATTGAATACAAAGTGAGAACAAAATGGACTGAACAAGGAACATTTTTTCGCGGGGCTGCGATAAAAGTGAGGCGATTTTGGGGCAAGAATGGCGATTCTCGCGTCTTATCACATAAGCGACTGATATTGCTTAGCTTTGTTTGCGCAGTCGCAGGCCGCGTTTCCCGTGAGCGAAAATTTCCGGAGATTTTGAAAATCCGGCAAGGCGAGGTTTCCAAGCAGAAATTCGGAGAGGTGATGGCGCGGCCCTCGCGCGTCGAGCCGCTTAATTCGTTCCGCCTCGATTGCGCTGCGCCCGGAAGGCTCGCGGCGGCCCTAGGATGGCCGCTGGCGGCCGTCGTCGCCCCGGCTAAGAAAGATAGCCGGCGCTTCGGATCGGCCGCGCACGGCCCGCGCCGGGGCAGCGTGGCAGACCAGGATGGCCGTCGCCTTTTCGCGCGCGAGCGCGAGGCCGCGCCTGAAAGACAGGATCAGCCGTCTCAACGCCGAAGTCGCCTTCTCGCGCGCGTGCGCGAGGGGTGGCTCATTTGGGCAAGCCCGGCCGGGGTGTCTCGTTGCCGGCCAAATCGCGTCTCAAATACATGGTTCTTGACTTATGAGGCGCGCTCTGCCAAACATCTAGGACTTAAACGAGACAGGGGGCGATTCCCATGATTGTCGGATATGGCCGGACGAGCACCGTCGACCAACAGGCCGGGCTCGAAGCGCAAGAGCGCGATCTGAAGGCGGCCGGCGTCGAAAGGCTCTTCGTTGAGCAAGTCTCATCTGTCGCCAAGCGCCCGCAACTCGAAGCCGCGTTGGATTATCTGCGCGAGGGCGACACCTTGGTCGCGACCAAAATCGACCGCCTGGCGCGCAGCACCGCCGACCTGTTGGCGATAGCCGAGCGCGTGAAGGCCAAGGGCGCGGGCCTGCTCATCCTCTCGCCGCGTCTCGAAATGAACGGCGCGGCCGGCGCGATGGGCGAGCTTATCTTCACGATCATTGGCGCCATCGCGGCATTCGAGCGTCAGATGATGCTTGAGCGCCAGCGCGAGGGAATCGCCAAGGCCAAGGGCGAAGGCAAATACAAGGGCCGGCCGCCGTCGATTGACGCCGCAAAGATCAAGGCGCTGCGGGCCGAAGGCTTGGGCGCAACAGAGATTGCGAAGCGGCTGCGCGTCGGCCGGGCGAGCGTCTACAGGGCGCTTGAGGCCGCGGGCGTTACGTCAACGGCTTGATCGCGCCCGCGCCGAACTTGCCGGTCAGAGCATCACGGCGCGACGGCAAGCGCACGGCCGGCAGGTCGACAACATCGCCATCCGGCGCCGGCAATGCCGCGGGTGGGGGCGCGGCCGGCAACGGGGATAGCTTCGCGCGCTCGGCTTTCCACGACGCTTGCCGCGCGTTGTAATCTGCGACTGCCGCCAAGATGCGCGGATCGTTGGTTGGCTCTCCTTCCCGCGGCTCAACCCCGCGATGATTATTCGGTAGGATCAGGATGGGCGGCATAGGCTCGCCGCCGTCGTCGACGAAGCCGGGCGGATCGAAGTCGTCTTCCCCGTCCTCGCTTTCGAGCCGGGCGAGAGCGCGCGCAGCATGTGCGGCGGCGACGCCCTCGCCTTGCGCTAGGCGGCGCAAATTGGCGCGCAGTTCGGCCTTCGCCAGTTCGGGGCCGATCGTAAGCTCTTTCCCGTAAAGGTCGCGGACGGCCTTCGGCGTGATCCGTAGGTCATAGGCAATCGCCTCAATCGAGGCGCCGCCGGCGGCAAGCTCGACGACGCGAGCGCGCGTCTCGGCGGTCGGCTTGTGGCGGTGGTCAGGCATGGTTTCTCCAGATTTTAGTTTGGCGAGACGGGGAGCAGCCATTCAGCCCATCGGCGGAATGCGGCAGCACGTCGCCGAATTTGTTTGCATACGAATGAATGAAAGGTCTTGCGCTGGTTCCTTCGCGCGACCGATGAGATGTCGGCGCTGTCGCCTTAGTCGCTATGGCGTCGCGTCGAGCGGGATTCTGACAGGACGTATTAGGGACATGGCCGCTCCGGCTGTCCGTCCGTCTGCGCCCTAACTGGCCGCCTCACCACCACGTAATGTTCGACGCCGTGACGGCGTGGGGCGAAATGTCGACATGCAGTCTCGATCGTGAAGGCGAAGCCGGGTCGATGAGATCGGGGCGGCGCGAGCGAGGACAGATGACGGATTGGGACACGTCTTTCTATTTCTCTCAGATTCGCACTGCGCAGTATGGCGATAATAGAGATAAAGTGTCCTGTCCTGTCCATCTGTCCCGCCAAACGTCCCGGCTTCGCTACGGCCGTGGCTTCAGGCGCAGTCCGTTGAAGCCTCGCTCGCCGCCGATCTTGCATCGCTCGAATCCGCGCTTCTGCATCTCATCAGCGAATCGCTTGGAGCTTCCCGGCTCTTCGCCAAGGCTCTTCGCGTATTCCGCCCATGAGGTCCGCAGCGCCTCGCCGGCGGCCGTCTTCGATCGGTTCCCGATGTCAACATCGCATCTGTCCTCAAGCCATGCTCCGAACGAGTCCTGAGCGGCCATATATTCATCCGTGGCGGTCGCGACCGATTGCGGCCGGATGAGGCCGTGGCGTTGCCAGTCGAGGCAGCCGTCGACCATCCAACGCATGATCGCGGGCCACTCGTCCCGCAGCTTCTCTTCAAGCTTCGTGTCGACAAGGGCGGGGCGTCGATTGAACTCGATCAGGTTCATCCGGCGACGGATGGCATCGTCGACGTTGCGAAGCGTCGGGCGGTGATTGCCGGCGATGAGAACCTTAAAGGTCGCCCGGAACGATATGTGATCTGCGCGCATGAAGCGCCCGGTAATCGTGTCGGAGCTCGTCAGCTTCTTCAGCCGCGGTTCATTCCATGCGCGGCCGGCTTCGGTTTCGCTTGCGACAACGAGCCGCGCGCCCTTTAGCATGGCGATTTCGGTTTCATGCTTCGGGTTGTTCGTCGCCATCAAGGCATCCATCGGCGGCGTCTTCGCGTAGTCGCAAAGAATGCCTTCGATGACGTTGCAGAAAACGCTCTTGCCATTGCCTCCCGGCCCATGAATGAACAGCATGGCGTGCTCTTCGGCTGAGCCCGTCAGGCTATAGCCGGCGAAACGTTGCAGGAACCGGATAAGCTCGTCGTCGCCGCCCGTCGCCTCATCCAAGAATTGACGCCAGCGCGGGCAATCGGCGCGCTCGGCGGGAGTCACGGCCGTCAGCTTCGTCAGCATGTCGCCAGGGTCAGCGTCCCGCAGCGCTCCGGTCTTTAGATCGAGAGTCCCTTTTGGCGTCCCGATTAGATAGAGATTCTCGTCCCACAGCGCCGAGTCGGTCGCAATCGCGGGGTCGACGGCGGCGCCGGCGAGAACCTCTCGCGCATAGTTCAGTTTGCCGATTGAGGCCGCTTCACGTCGCCGGCCGCGCCGCTCAAGGCTCTTCGCCAGTTCCTCGGTATAGGCGCACGCGAGTCGGAAGGAATTCCCGCTCACGTCCTCGCGCCAATGCGCGCCGGACCATTCAAACCACTTGAACCGCGACAAGCGATCATGGCGCAGATGGCCGGCGTATTTCTTCGCAAAGCCGCGGGCGACCGTTTGCTGAAGGATAAGGTCTGGATCGCGATGAGCCGGTGGCGGTTCGAGAATCTCTTGAATCGCGCCGATGTCGCTGAGCGCGACGGCGTTAAGGGGCGCGTTCATGCCGCCCTCCGATCGCGTCGCGCGCCAATCCAAACGAGCAATTCTGACAACCAAACGGCTCGAAAGCCTTGAGCGTCCAGATGAAGCGGCAACGATCCGTCACGCCAGGCGGCGTTGATAATGTCGCTATGGACCTTCGCCACGCGGGCGGCTGCGCCTTGGCGCAGTTCGATCTCATCAACAATAGGCGCTGATGCGCCAATTCCCGAAGGAAACATGTCTACTTCCAAATTTGATCGCCGCGAAAAAGGATGACGGTCGCGCGCGCTCGCGGCAGTGCTGCGCGCCCCCGATCTATGCGGCTACGGCATTCAATCTGCGTCGCGCCGCCTTTGTTTCGATTTCTTTTGGACGCAACATTCTCTCGACCGCCTCGCCGCCGATGCTGCGGCCTTGTGCGACGTATCTCGCAATCTCGCGCTCCATCCGCTCGTTGCGGGCGTCCCATTGCTGTTGCGTCATGAGTCCCTCCATAGTGAAAATCCAGGCGATGAGATTCAGCGCGCGGCCGTGCGCGCGCTCATCGCCGGTTGCTGCCCACGGGCGCCGATATTTCCGATGTCATGATGATCCCCGAGTCGCATCAGTGCGCCGGGTTCTCTATGAATACCAATTCGCAAAAGTGCGCAACAACGACGGGGATGGGCCGC
>JAJPHH010000013.1 GCA_021325385.1 Alphaproteobacteria bacterium | reverse complement strand
TCATAATCGCTCTTGAGTTCGAACGAGCCGAACGCGACATGAATCGACTTGCCGGGCGTCTTGTCATCGGGCGCGACGATGTCGACGGCCTGCCAGGTCAGATGGCCGAGCCGACCTTTCGGCGCGCCGGCAACCCCTCCGGTCGCTTTCAGAACCTCGGCGAGATCGGCGTCCTCGAGCAGCAGCGCGCCTGATTTGATCGCGACTTTGGCGCCGTTCTCTTCGCCGTCGCCCTTGATTCCGGCGATCGAGAGTTTGCCGACCCGGCCTTCGTCGATCTTGTCGGCTTCAAACCCGTCGAGGCGGATGACGCCGCCCTTTTTCGGCGAGACTTCGATCGAGGGGATCGAGATCTTGTCCGCCTTCAGTTTCTTGACCAGTTCGAGCGCCTCGTCCTTCGAGGTGCCCGAAGTCAGGAGCTTCTCGACCTCATCCTTCTCGAGGTTCGTATTGACGAACTCGATATGCTTGATGGCGATTTTGTCGCCGTCCTTGTTGGTTGTCGTGAAGTCGTCGATCTTGACGTCGCCGGTTTCGCCGGTCGGCCAGGCGCGCGCCTGGTGCGGCGCCAGCGACAGGCTCGCGCAGGCGATCGCGAACAGGCCGGCGGAAGCGCCCGCCAGGCGCTTTGACTGTCCGAGCATGGGTTCCCCTCCAAAATCCGTCTCGGGCGCCTCGCGCGCCGTTCCGCCGCGCTCCAAAGTTCGTCTGCGCGGCGCGCCCCTTTCGCAGCGGCGCGATCATGCGCGAAGATACGCGCGCTGTCGATGGGCCCGCAGCGTCGCGCAAAAAAAGAAAGGCGGCCGAAGCCGCCTTTCTCGGATGCGCCGGATCGCCGGTCAGCGCTTCGAGAACTGGAAGCTCCGGCGGGCTTTTCTGTGGCCGTATTTCTTGCGCTCGACGACGCGGGAATCGCGGGTCAAGAAACCTTCCTTCTTGAGGATCGGCCTGAGCTCGGGCTCGTAATTGGTCAGCGCCTTGGCTATGCCGTGGCGCACCGCGCCGGCTTGGCCGGAAAGGCCGCCGCCGGAGACGTTGATGAACAGGTCGTATTGCGACAGCCGATTGGCGACGACGAGCGGCTGATTGAGGATCATGCGCAGAACCGGACGCGCGAAATAGGCGTCGAGCGCGCGGCCGTTAACCGTCGCCTGGCCGCGGCCAGGCTTGATCCAGACGCGAGCGACAGCGTTTTTGCGTTTGCCGGTGGCGTAGGCGCGGCCGTCCTTGTCGAGCTTCTGCACGTAGCGCGGCGCCTCGGGGGCCGGCGCGGCGGTCGCCTCTTTCAGATCGGCGAGCGAGGAAAGGGTTTCTGCCATGGAAATCAGACGCTCCGACGGTTCTTCGGGTTCAGGCTCGCCACGTCGAGGGCGACCGGGTTCTGGGCCGCGTGCGGATGATCGGGGCCTTTATAGACGCGCAGGTTGCCCAGCTGCTTACGGCCGAGCGGTCCGCGCGGCAGCATCCGCTCCACCGCCTTCTCGACAATGCGCTCGGGGTATCGTCCTTCGAGGATCGACTTGGCCGAGCGCTCTTTGATGCCGCCGATAAAGCCCGTGTAGTGGTGATAGACTTTCTGGTCGCGCTTGCGGCCCGTGAACACCACTTTCTCGGCATTGACGACGATGACATTGTCGCCGTCGTCGACATGCGGGGTGAACGAGGCCTTGTGCTTGCCGCGAAGGCGCATGGCGACGATCGAGGCCAAGCGTCCGACGACGAGGCCCTTGCCGTCGATGAGAAGCCATTTCTTCTCGACATCGGCCGGCTTGGTCGAAGTGGTTTTGCCGAACATGAGTTCTTGAAAATCCGTCTTGATCAAAAAGCGCGCCGAGAGGGCGCGCTTGATAGGGGGGCTTATAGCGGCGCGGACGGCACCGCGTCAACTGGCTGTGATGGGAAAATCAAGCGAAGATGAGCGGGAAGGCCTGGAAATCCAGGCATTCGCGCCATACGGTATTATTATACCTCATCAAGCGCGCCGCGCGGCGGAATCGAATAGGTGCCGGTCGCGTGCGCGACAAGCGCCTCGTCGCCGTCCGACCAGATGCGGACCTCGCCGACCGCCAGGCGCTTGCCGAGCTTCACAAGGAGCGCCTCGCCGAGAAGATCGCGCGGACCAGGCCGCATCAAGAAGTTGATGTTGAGGTTGGTCGTCACCGCGAGCTTCACCCGGCCGATCTGGGCGAGGATGGCGACATAGAGCGCGACGTCGGCGAGCGCGAAAATCGACGGACCGGAAATCGTGCCGCCCGGCCGAAGCTGACTCGGATGATGGATCATGCGCAGAACCGCCCGCATCGGGGCGACCTCTTCGATCGTAAAGATGCGGCCGATCTGCATCTGCGGAAATTCCTCGGCGAGGAAGGCCGCGACTTGATCGCGATCGAGGGCGAGCGGCGGGCGCGGCGCGGGCATCGGCGGCGACATTACACGGCCAAGCCTGCTGCGTCAGCCTTTGCGGGTAATCGGAACAAGAACCTTGTCGCTGAAGCGCAGCCGAGCAAGGCAGGAGGTACGAGATCGCCGATAGCAAGGACTTGGGGACAAAATCTATACGAGAAGCGCGCCTAATACCGAGAAGATCCAGGGCCCCCGAGAATCGACAGATTCAGGTCTTTTCCGGCCCCGGCCGCCTTGCGCCGTCGAGAAGCTTGGCGAGGAGGCGATAGAGTTCGGCCTGCTCCTCGGCGCTCAACTCGCTGACGATCGCCCGTTCGTTCTCGAGATGCTCCTCGATCGCGCGCTCCATCAGAGCGAAGCCTTTCGGCGTCAGCGCCACCAGCGAGCCGCGGCGATCGGTCGGGTGCGGGCGACGCTCGATCAGCTTCTCTTTTTCGAGCCGGTCGAGGCGGTTGGTCATGCCGCCCGAGGAGATCATCGCCGATTCGTAAAGCGCGGTCGGCGTCAATTCGTAAGGCGCGCCGGAGCGGCGCAAGGTGGCGAGCACGTCGAACTCGCCCATTTGCAAGCCGAATCGAGCGAAAAGCGGGGCGAGCCGATCCCGCGAGATGACAAGCGACGCCTCGTTGAGGCGGCCAAGCACGGCCATGGGGAAGGGATCGACCAAATCGGGCCGCTCTCTTCGCCATTGCGCAAGCGCCGTGTCGGCGCGATCAGGTTTGGTCATTTATCTTGACATAAAGATACTTTGTGCGAAGATATTACAAGCGAAGAGCGCGCCCGCCAAGCGACAGATCGCGGTCAGGAGTCTTTGTGACGAGCATGTCTCACCCGGCCTCGTCTTCGCGGCAGGCCTCCCTCGCGCCAATCGCGTGTCTGCTGGCGGTCGGATCGCTGCTTGGCGTCACCGCCAATCTGACCAAAATCGCCGCGGCGTCCGGCTGGCCGCCCCTCGCCTTTTTGTGCTGGTCGATTTTGCCGGCCGGACTGATCCTGCTCGGCTTGACGACCGCGCTCGGCGAAGCGCCCCGCCGCCGGCGCTCCGATTTCGTTTATTATTTCGTCTCCGGCCTGTTCAGCATCGCGTTGCCCAACGCCTTGGGCTTCGGCGCCGTCGCCCATGTCGGCGCGAGCTTCGTTTCGCTCTGCCTCGCTTTGCCGCCGCTCCTGACCTATGCGGCGGCCCTTGCCTTGCGCATGGAGC
Source organism: Alphaproteobacteria bacterium (assembly GCA_021325385.1). Lineage (GTDB taxonomy): Bacteria > Pseudomonadota > Alphaproteobacteria > Rhizobiales > Beijerinckiaceae > Roseiarcus. The sequence continues at coordinate 6,951 of JAJPHH010000013.1, read as the reverse complement.
GCTTTAACGCGACCCGCGCGCTCGGCATCCTGTTCGGCCTCGCCGGCGCGGCCGCGCTCGCCGTCGCGAAGATGCGCGGCGCTGCGGCCGAGCCGCTGTGGATCGCCGGCGCGCTCTGCAGCCCGATCTTCATCGTTTTCGGCAATCTTTACCGTACGTTGCGTTGGCCGGCCGGCGCCAGCCCCCTGTCGCTGGCGCCCGGCATGCTGATCGCCGGGGCCCTGCTCACCACGCCGATCTTGGCGCTATCGGGCGTCTCCTTCGGCCCTGAAGCGTTTGGCGGCGCGACTTCGACGCTTCTCGCCGCCCAAACGCTGGTCTTCGCCCTGCTCTATGCGCTTTATTTCGTGCTGCAAAAGATCGCCGGCCCGGTCTATCTCAGCCAGATCGGCTCGGTCGCGGCGATTGTCGGCGCGGCTCTCGCGGTTCTGGCGCTCGGCGAACCGGCCGGCGTAATCCTTCTCGTCGCGGCCGGCTTGATCCTGATCGGCGTCGTGCTGGTCAATCGCGGCCGCTGAGGCGAGGCGCGGCGATCGCGCAGCTTGATCGGCGGGCGCGGACAGACCACATTCTCGCCCATGACACCCAGCGTCATGGACATCGCGGCGCCGCCCTGGAGCGTCGATTCCAACGGCGTCGCCAAGCTGACGCTTAACCGTCCGTTGTCGCGCAACAGCCTCGCGCTCGACGTGATCCTGTCGCTCAACGCGACGTTCGCCGCCATCGCCGAGGACGCGAAGGTTCGCGCCGTGATCCTCACCGCCGAGGGACCGGCTTTTTCTTCCGGCCACGACCTTCGCGAGTTGCGCGCCCATCGCAACGACGAGGACGGCGGTCGCTCCTTCAACCAAGAATTGATGGCGCGCTGCGCGGAGATGATGCAGGCGATCGTGGCCTTGCCGAAACCGGTCATCGCCGCGGTCGAGGGCGTCGCCACCGCCGCCGGCTGCCAGCTCGTTGCGGCCTGCGATCTCGCCGTCGCCGGCCGCAATGCGCGCTTCGCCTTGCCCGGAATCAATATCGGGCTCTTTTGCTCGACGCCGTTGGTCGCGGTCGGCCGGGCCGTCTCGCGCAAGCACGCGATGGAGATGGCGCTGACCGGCGAACTCTATACGGCCGAGGACGCCGAGCGCTTCGGCCTCGTCAATCGCGTCGTCCCTGCCGGCTCGGCCGAGGCCGAAGCGATGAAGCTCGCGACGGGCTTGGCGAAACGTTCGGCCAAGACGCTCGCCATTGGCAAGCGCGCCTTCTATCGCCAGATCGAAATGCCGCTGGACCAAGCCTACGCCCTCGCCTCCGAAGCGATGGTCGAAAACCTCGCCGAGCGCGACGCAGACGAAGGCATTTCCGCTTTTCTTGAAAAGCGCGCCCCGCGATGGGAAGCGGAATGAGCAGGCTCGGCAGCCCCAGCCCCCTCCCGTACCCTCCCCCGCTTCGCGGGAGAGGCGGCCCCAGGCGCCGTGCGTCAATCCTCTCGGCCGCGCTTGGCGCAGGCATGCCCCTCTCCCGCGAAGCGGGGGAGGGCAAGGGAGGCGGCCTGCGCCGCCGAACGCTCTCTTCATTCGGCCGATGATGAAACACGATTCCTATTCCGACGACTATATCCGCGGGATTCTCCACTCGGTGAAGCGCATCGCCATGGTCGGCGCTTCGAACAATCCGGCGCGGCCGTCGTACTTTGTGCTGAAATACTTGGCGACGCGCGGCTACGAGATGCTGCCGATCAATCCGGGTCTGGCGGGCAAGGATATTCACGGAATCAGGGTCTATGGCTCGCTCGCCGACGCGCCCGGCCCGATCGACATGGTGGAAATCTTCCGCAATTCCGAGGCGGCCGGGCCGATCGTCGACGAAGCGCTGAAGCTCGATCCTTTGCCGAAAGTGATCTGGATGCAGCTCTCTGTCCGCAATGACGCCGCCGCGACGAAGGCCGAGTCGGCGGGCGTCAAAGTCGTCATGAATCGCTGCCCGAAAATCGAATATGGCCGCCTGTCCGGCGAAATCTCCTGGAATGGCGTCAATTCGCGCGTCCTGTCGGCGAAGAAGCCGGTGCGCGGCGGGGTCGGGTTCCAGCGGCTGACGATCGAACCGCGGCGGCCGTAAAAAGCGTGTCATTCCCGCGCAAGCGGGAATCCAGAGAACCGCCGCGCTTGCCGGATAGGCCTTGCTGGATTCCCGCTTGCGCGGGAATGACATGTACCGTCCCTACTCCCGCTCGATCCTGATCACCTGCGGCTTCTGCGTCACGACGCCATCGGCCAGCGCGAGGTCCAGCGCTTCGCGGATCGCTTGCTCGCTTGTCGCGTGGGTGATCAGCACGACGCGCACGGTTTCCGGCGCGCCCTCGGCCGGCGGCGGATCGGTGCGACGGCGAGCGAGGCGGGCGCCGCCCTTCTGCATGATCGATTCGAGCGAAATCTTGCGCTCGCCCATGCGGGTGGCGATCGCCGCCATGGCGCCCGGGCGGTCGACGACCATCAGCCGCACGTAGTAGCCGCCTTCGTGGCGCTGCATCGGGATGCGCTCGACCTCTTCGAGCATATGGGCCGGCCGGCCGAAAGGCTGGATGGCCACGCCGCGGGCGATGTCGACAATGTCGGCGGCGACCGCCGAAGCGGTCGCGTCCCCGCCGGCGCCCGGCCCGACCAGGGTCAATTCGCCGACCGCGTCGGCGTCGATCGTCACCGCGTTGAGCACGCCCATGACCTGCGCGATCGCCGTCGACTTGGCGACCATGGTCGGATGGACGCGCTGTTCGACGCCGCGCGCGGTGCGTTCGGCGACGCCGAGCAGCTTGATCCGAAAGCCGAGTTCGTCGGCCGCAGCGAGATCGTCCTGGGTGATCGTCTCGATCCCTTCGACATGGATCGCCTCGGCGTCGATCGCCGTGCCGAAAGCGAGCGAAGCGAGGATGGCGAGCTTGTGGGCCGTGTCGAAGCCGCCGACGTCGAAGGTCGGGTCGGCTTCCGCATAGCCGAGCCGCTGCGCCTCTTTGAGGCATTCTTCGAACGATAGCCCGTCCGTCTCCATCTTGGAGAGGATGTAATTGCAGGTGCCGTTCAAGATGCCGTAGATGCGGCGGATCGAATTGCCGGCGAGGCCTTCCCGCAAAGTCTTGATGATCGGCACGCCGCCCGCGACCGAGGATTCGAAGGCGAAGGCGAGGCCCTTCTCCTCGGCGAGCCGGGCGAGCTCCAAGCCGTGCTTGGCGATCAGCGCCTTGTTGGCGGTGACGACCGGCTTGCCGCTGTTGAGCGCAGCCTTGACCGAGTCGTAGGCGGGCCCGTCGGCGCCGCCCATCAGCTCGACGAAGACGTCGATCGACTCAGACCCGGCGAGCGCGCGCGGATCATCGAAAAAGGCGACGCCGTTGAGATCGAGCCCGCGGTCGCGCGCCCGGTCGCGCGCCGAGACGGCGGTGACGACGATCGCTCGGCCGGTGCGGCTCGCCAGCGCCTCGCTCTGGCGCTGCAGCAGCCGCGCCAGGCTGGCGCCGACCACGCCCAGGCCGGCGACGCCGACGCGCAAAGGTTTCGACATGACGGCCTCGATCGGATGCCTCTGAATCGAGGCCGCGTTGTGCCTGAAATGGGCGGCAGGGGCAAGAAAGGGCGAGCGGATCCGGGATCGAAAACCTTTCTCCCGCCAAGCCGGAAGCGGGCGAAGCGCGGATGGAGTCTGCCCGGACATGGACGATCGCGCTCGCGAAAGCTTCAATCACGAACGCCGCGCAGCCCACGTCCGGCGCGCTGCGCGCGACGTTCGCTCGCCGCTTCGCGCGGCGAGGGGAGGCGCCTCAGGCCTTCACGAACGGACAGCCGCCTTTGTCGAGGGGTCGGAACGCGTCCTCCGGCTTGATCGTCGCTGTGACTTTGAAATAGTCCCATTCGCCCTTCGACTCGGCCGGCGTCTTCGCCTCAAGCAAGTACATCGGATGCAGCTTGCGTCCGTCGATGCGGATCGAGCCCTTGCCGAACAGCGGATCATCGGTCGGCATGGCCTTCATCTGGTCGATCAGCTTGACGCCGTCGGCGGCGCTCTTCGTCACGGCCATCGCCTTGATGAGATGCGCCGTCGCCGAATACATGCCGGCATGCATGTCGTTGGGCATCATCTTTTTCGGATGAGCGGCCTGGAAGCGTTTCGCGAAAGCGCGCGCGCCGTCGTTCATGTCCCAATAGAAGCCGGAGCAGATCGTCGAATTCTGCACCGCTTCGAGGCCGAGGGCCGGGATATTGGTGACGTTCAGGATCAGTCCGGCCAGGCGCTGCTTCTTGCTGACGCCGAACTCGGCCGCCTGTTTGATGCAACTGTTCAAATCGCCGCCGGCATTGGCGAGGCCGATGACGTCGGCGCCGGACGCCTGGGCCTGCAAGAGGTACGAGGAGAAATCAGCGGTGTTGATCGGGTGGCGCGCCTCTCCCAGCACTTTGCCGCCGGCCGCCTCGACCGCGGGCGCGCAGTTCCCTTCGAGGTCCTTGCCGAAAGCATAGTCCGCGGTGATGAAGAACCACGTCTTGCCGCCCTGCTCGGTCAGCGCTTTTCCAAGACTGTGGCCGAGCGCGTAAGTATCGTAGGTCCAGTGGATGAAAATTTTCGAGCATTTTGCTCCGGTCAACGCCGATGTGCCGGCGCCGGAGCCGATGACCGCTTTGTTCTTCTCCGTCGCGACGTTGACCACCGCGAGCGCCACCGACGAATTCGGCAGGTCCATGATCACGTCGACGCCTTCTTCGTCGAACCAGCGCCGGGCGATGGCGCCGCCGACATCGGGCTTGTTCTGGTGGTCGGCTGAGACGATCTCGACGGGAACGCCGAGCTTTTGTGAATAATCGTCGACCGCGAGCTTGGCGCCGATAACGGACCCGACGCCCTGGTAATCGGCGTAGACGCTCGACATGTCGTTCATGACGCCGATCTTGAGCGGCTTTAGCTCCTCGCCCAAGGCGACGCGCGGCGCGAGCGCGAAAGCCGAGCCCAAGACCAACACTTGCCGACGATCCATGCCTTCCTCCCTTTCGCCTCGCCCTCGGTTTTCAGCAAGCAGGCGGACGTCCGTCCGCGCGTCGATTCGGGCGCAGGTCGTCGCCGCTCGCGACGCGGCGACGAAGTTGTTATATAATATAATGGTTCCCGCTTCAAGCCGCCGGCGACGGTCTTGGAAACCACGATCTGCCTTCGGCGTTTGCTAAAAGCCGCGGCCTTGGCGTAGAGGTCCTACGCCCGCCTGAGCCCGGTCCAAATGGATAGCCATGCCCGCATCGAGACTTGTCGCGACTTACCGTATTCGCACCGACGCCGATTCCATCGACGAACGCGCCCGCGCCATCGCCCTCGAGCAAAGCGTCGAGGCGCCCCTGGCGGCGATCCGGGACAAGACGGTCCTTTCCGATATTGTCGGCGAAGTTCGCCGCATCGTTGATCGCGGCGACGCCTTCGAGGTCGAAATCGCGCTCGCCGCGGCGACGATCGGCGGCGACGCCGGCCAGTTGCTCAATATGTTGTTCGGCAACACGTCTTTGCATGACGACGTGACGCTCGCCGCCATCGATCTTCCCGAGGATCTCGTCGCGGCCTTCCAAGGCCCGAGCCACGGCCTGAACGGATTGCGCCGACGCGTCGAGGCCGGGGCGCGGCCGCTGACCGCCTCGGCTTTGAAGCCGCAGGGCCTGCCGCCGGACGCCCTCGCCGCGCTGGCGCATGATCTCGCTTTAGGCGGGCTCGACTTCGTCAAGGACGATCACGGCCTCGCCAATCAAGCCTTCTCCGCCTTCGAGGCTCGCGTCCCGGCTTGCGCCGCCGCTTTGCGCGCGGCGCAGCGGGTCACCGGCCGCCCGACGCGTTATGTCCCGAGCCTTTCCGGCGATCGGGCCGCGATGGAGCGCCAAATCGCCCTCGCTCGCGGCGAGGGCGTCGACACGTTCCTCATTGCGCCGGCGATCGCCGGGCCTTCGACGTTGCAAGCCTTGCGCCGCGCTCATCCTGATCTCGCCTTTCTCGCCCATCCGACCTTGACCGGCGCGCGCGTCGCGCCCGACGTTTACGCCCGGCTCTTCCGCCTGTTCGGCGCCGACGCGTCGATCTTTCCCAATTACGGCGGCCGGTTCGGCTATTCGGAGGCGACCTGCGGCGAGATCGCGGACGCGTTGCGCGAATCCTGGTTCGACCTCAAGGCGAGCGCGCCGGTTCCGGCCGGCGGCATGAGCCCGAAACGCGTTCCGGAAATGCTCGATTTCTACGGCCCCGACGTCATTTTGCTGATCGGCGGCGCCCTGCTCGCCGAGCCGCGCGAAAACTTGGTCGCCGAGACCAGCGCCTTTGTCCGCGCGGTCGGCGCCTTGCAACATGGAGCGGCGCATGTCTGAGCGCCCGACAGAGACGGCCCACCGCGCCGCGCTCGAAGGCTATCGTTGGGACGGCGTCGAGGTGAGGCGGTACAAGGACGAGCCCGCGGCGCTGTACAAGGACGTGACCCGGCAGGTCCTGTTCAGCGACCCGCGCCTGAAGGGCGAATTGCGCTATTTCGAAGTTGCGCCGGGCGGCCATTCGACGCTGGAAAAACACGAGCACATGCATGCCGTTCTGGTCCTGCGCGGCGGCGGCAAGTGCCTGATCGGCGGCGAAGTGCGCGCGCTCAAGCTCAACGATCTCGTCACCGTGCCGCCCTGGACGTGGCATCAATTCCGCGCCGGCAAAGACGAGCCGCTCGGGTTTCTCTGCCTGGTCAACGCCGAGCGCGACCGGCCGCAATTGCCGAGCCAGAGCGAACTCAGCGAACTGAAGAGCGATCCGGCGGTGCGTGATTTCCTCGACGGGAAGTGAGCTGACGTTCGAGGGTGCTGTCATTCCCGCTTGCCAGGCTGTGAGAAAACTCCTTTGGCGTTGATTTAGAGGCGCGGGGCTGATTCTGTGCGGGTACGGCGTGGGAATGATTTGCAGGTCCCGATGGCG
>JAJPHH010000173.1 GCA_021325385.1 Alphaproteobacteria bacterium | reverse complement strand
TTGACCTCGCAATTCTGGACGATGTCGACGCCGCGCGCCGAGGCGGCGCGGGCGTAGCCCCAGGCGACGGCGTCGTGGCGCGCCGTGCCGCCGCGGCGTTGAAAAGCCGCGCCGACTATGGGGTATCGCGACGAACGATCGATGTTGAGCGGCGGACAGATCGCCTTGGCCTCTTCCGGCGTCAGCCATTCGTTCTGAATGCCGGCGAGGCGGTTGGCGTAAATGTGCCGTTTGAACGATTGCTCGTCGTGATGGCTATGGGCGAGCAACATCACGCCGCGCGGCGAGAACATCACGTTGTAGTTCAAGTCCTGCGACAGCGTCTCCCACAGCCGGTGGGCGTGGCCATAAAGCGCCTCCGACGCCTCCCAGAGATAATTGGAGCGGATCACGGTGGTGTTGCGCCCGGTATTGCCGCCGCCGAGCCAGCCCTTCTCGAGCACGGCGATATTCGTCAAGCCGTGCTCCTTGGCCATGTAATAGGCGGCGGCGAGGCCATGGCCGCCGGCCCCGACGATCACGGCGTCATAGGATCGCTTCGGCTCCGGCGAGCGCCATTGCTCCGGCCAATGGCGATGGCCGCGCGCCGCTTGGACCGCGAGATTGAGAAAGGAAAATTTCAAAGGCGCAACGCTCCCGACCGCGAGGCTCTCGACGCTTCGCTCTATACGCCGATCGCCGCGGCGGCGCTCCCCATAATTCTTCAATGGCGCCGCAAGCTCTCGGCATGGACTTTGGCGCTAGATTCGACGCGGGTCGCCATGTCAATATTTGCGACGCCTGCCGGCGTCGCGGCGGCGACCGGCGTCGAAGGTCGCGCGACGGCCGAAATGGGGGGAGGCGCTGTAATGGCTTACGATCTGACCAGTGAATTCCGGCGTCCGGTGCCGCTGGCGCTGGCCGCGGTGGCTATTATCGGCTGGCTGCTCGTCGCCTATTTCGCCTCCGAGGTTTCCGACGTGCAGAACCAGATGCACGACGCGTTGGCCCGCGCAGAAAAGGCGCGCGAGACCATGGCCGCCGATTTGCAGAATCTGCAGAAGGCTGCCGGCGACCTCGCGGATGTGCAAAAGCAGCTCAATGAGGCGCGCAGCGCGCTGGGCGAGGCCACCGCCGCCCGAAATGCGGCGCAAAACGATCTCGCCGGCCTCAACAAGCAGATCGCCGAGGCGCGGCTCGCCGCCTCCGGCGCGAGCGACGAAGCCAAGGCCAAGGCCGGCGAATTACAGGCCGTTCAGGGCAAGCTCAAGGCGGCCAGTGATCAGCTCGCCGCCATCCAGCCGCAAGTCGACAATCTGTCGGCGGAGCGCGACAAGGTCGCCAAGGCGGTCGACCAAGCCAAGACGACCCTCGCCGACCTGCAGCAGCAACGCGATTCGCTTGCCAAGGAAATCGCGGAAGCCAAGAGCCAGCTCGCCGATATCAAGCAGCAGGGCGAAGCGGCGAACCGGGCGCTCGCCGAGGCGCAAAGCAAGCTTCAGGCGACGCAGAAGCAGATCGAGGATCAGCAGAAACAGTAGCCGATCACGCCGCCTTCCGTTCGGGGAACAGGCCAAGCAAGCCGTCGCGGCTGGCTGCGCACACGCCGCGATCGGTGATCAGCCCGGCGATCAATCCGGCGGGCGTGACGTCGAAGGCTGGATTGAGGGCCGGGCTGCCCGGCGCGCCGATGGCGACGCGGGCGATCTCGCCATTGTCGAGCCGGCCCAAGATGTGGGTCACTTCCGCGGCGTCGCGCTCTTCGATCTCGATGTCGCGAACCCCGTCCTCGATCGTCCAGTCGATCGTCGTCTGCGGAACGGCGACGTAGAACGGCACATCATTGGCGCGCGCCGCGAGCGCTTTCAGATAGGTCCCGATCTTGTTGGCGGCGTCGCCCCGCGCCGTAACTCGGTCTGCGCCGACAATGACGAGATCGACGCGCCCATGTTGCATGAGGTGCCCGCCGGCATTGTCGACGACGATGTGATGCGGCACGCCATGCTGGCCGAGCTCGAAAGCGGTCAGCGCCGCGCCCTGATTGCGCGGCCGGGTCTCGTCGACCAAAACATGGACCGGAACGCCGCGATCATGCGCCATATAGATCGGCGCGGTCGCGGTGCCCCAATCGACAGTGGCCAGCCAGCCCGCGTTGCAATGGGTGAGAATGTTCACCGGCCGGTTTTTGGCGTGGTAAATCTCCTCGATCAGCGGCAGACCGGCCTCCCCGATCAGCCTGCAATTCTCGACGTCCTCGTCGCAGATCGCCGCGGCCCGGGCGAAAGCCGCGCGAGCGCGCTCGCCTGCCGGCAGCCGCGCGATATGGGCGCGCACATCGTCGAGCGCGTGCCGCAAATTGACCGCCGTCGGCCGCGCCGCGGCCAGCCGGCGATACGCGCTGTCAGCGCCCGCGTCCGACGGATCATGCTTTAGCGCTAAGGCTAGTCCGTAAGCGGCGGTCGCGCCGATCAGGGGCGCGCCGCGCACGACCATGGTCCGGATCGCCGTGAACGCGTCCTCGAGCCCCTCGATTCGCCGAATCGCGAAGCGATGCGGCAGCGCCGTCTGATCGATCACTTCCACCGCGCGGCCGTCCGAACTCGGCCAGATGGTGCGATAGGGCTTGCCGTCGATCTTCATCCAAGCGCTCCAAAGCGTCCTCGCCCTCCCTTAAGCGATTATCGCGCCGAGCGGCAACTTTGGCCAGCGCGCGACGCCTTCACAAAAGCCACGCGGAAACGGTCCAAACTGGACAGGACGCCCGAAAGAGGCTTTGCTCATCCGTAAGCCTTGACGCCGTAAAATGGACCTCCCGAGCATGGACCAAGTCGACCTCCAGGCCCCTCCCATCGCCGCCGAGCAAAGACCGGACCGCCAGGGCGCCGAAGCGTTCACGCCGGAGGCCCTGCGAGAGGCGGTGCTGGCCAAACTCACTTATTCCGTCGGCAAGGACCCGGTCGCGGCCAGCCAGCGGGACTGGTTCCTCGCCGTCGCCTTCGCGACGCGCGATATCGTCGTCGACCGCTGGATGCATTCGACGCGCGAGACTTATGCGGACGATCGCAAACGCGTTTATTACCTGTCGCTCGAGTTTCTCATCGGCCGCATGCTCTACGATTCCATGACCAATCTCGGTATTGTCGAGCCGATGCGCGCCGCCTTGTCGCAGCTCGGCGTGGACCTGGCCGTGTTGCGCCGCATCGAGCCTGACGCAGCGCTCGGCAATGGCGGCCTCGGCCGTCTCGCCGCGTGCTTCATGGACTCCATGGCGACCTTGTCGATCGCCGCGCACGGCTACGGAATCCGCTACGACAATGGCCTCTTCCGGCAGGTGATCCGCGACGGTTGGCAGCAGGAGATTCCCGAAGACTGGCTCGCCTTCGGCAATCCGTGGGAATTCGCGCGGCCGGAGAGCAATTACGCAATCGGCTTCGGCGGCCAAGTCGTCGCGGTGCAGGGCGCCGGCGACAAAATGCGCCATGAATGGCGTCCGGCGGAGACTGTGCAGGCGGTCGGCTACGACACGCCGATTGTCGGTTGGCGCGGTCGTCACGTGAACACGCTGCGCCTCTGGTCAGCGCGCGCCCCCGACCCGCTCAATCTCGATATTTTCAACGCCGGCGATTATATCGGCGCGCTCGCCGACCGCGTTCGCGCCGAGGCGATTTCGAAAGTGCTGTATCCGAGCGACGCGACGCCGGCCGGTCAGGAATTGCGGCTCAGGCAGGAATATTTCTTCGCGTCGGCCTCCCTGCTCGATCTGGTCCGCCGGCATTTGAAGCAGCATCGCGAGATCCGGTCGCTTGGCGATCACGTCGCCATCCAGCTCAACGACACCCATCCGTCGATCTCGATCGCGGAATTGATGCGCATTCTCGTCGATCTCAACGGGGTCGACTGGGACGAGGCCTGGGCGATCACCAAGGCGGTGTTCTCGTACACAAATCATACGCTCCTGCCGGAGGCGCTTGAGAGCTGGCCGGTGCCGCTGATGGAGCGCCTGCTGCCGCGCCACATGCAGATCATCTATCTGATCAACGCCGCCCATCTCGACGGCGCGCGCAAGAACGGCCACACCGATCCCGGCCTGCTCTCCTCCGTCTCGCTGATCGACGAGCATGCCGGCCGGCGAGTGCGGATGGGCAATCTCGCTTTCATCGGCTCGCACAAGATCAACGGCGTCTCGGCCCTGCACACCGATTTGATGCGCAAGACCGTTTTTCATGATCTCAATACGCTCTATCCCGACCGCATCGTCAATAAGACCAACGGCATCACCTTTCGCCGCTGGCTGATGGAGGCCAATCCGCGCCTCACCAACATCCTCGTCGCGACGATCGGCGAGAAGGTCCTCGATGACGCCGAGGCGCTGAAAGGCTTCGCCGCGCATGCCGACGATCCGGCCTTGCACGAGCAACTCGCCTTGGCGCGCCGCTCCAACAAGGTCGCGCTCGGCCGCTACGTCGCCGAGCGGCTCAACGCGCGCCTCGACCCGGATGCGCTTTACGACGTGCAGGTCAAGCGCATTCACGAATACAAGCGCCAACTCCTGAACCTTCTCGAGACGATCGCGCGTTACAATCAAATCCGCTCCAATCCGATGCGCGACTTCGCGCCGCGGGTGAAGATTTTCGCCGGCAAGGCGGCGGCGAGCTACACGCAAGCCAAGCTCATCATCAAGCTCGCGATCGACGTCGCCCGCGTCGTCAACGCCGATCCGACCGTGCGCGGGCTTTTGAAAGTGGTGTTCCTGCCCAATTACAATGTCAGCCTTGCCGAGACGATCATTCCGGCCGCCGATCTCTCCGAACAGATTTCGACCGCCGGCATGGAGGCCTCGGGCACCGGCAATATGAAAATGGCCCTGAACGGCGCCCTCACCATCGGCACGCTCGACGGCGCCAATGTCGAGATCAAGGAGCAAGTCGGCGACGACAACATCTTCATCTTCGGCTTGACCGCGCAGGAAGTCGAAGCGCGGCGCGCCAAAGGCCTCGATTCGTCCGATATTATCGCCGCAACGCCGCTGTTGCGCGAAGCGCTCGACGAAATCGCCGCGGGCGTGTTTTCACCGGACGATCCCGGCCGCTATCGCGGCCTTGTCGACATCGTCACGCATCATGACTACTTCATGGTCTGCGCCGACTTCCAAGCCTATTGGGACGAGCAGATCAGGGTCGACGAGCGCCGGCGCGACAAGGCTTCGTGGTGGCGCGCCAGCGCGATCAACACCGCCAATATGGGTTGGTTCTCGTCGGACCGCGCCATCAAAGAATATGCGCGCGAAATCTGGAACGCTCCGTTCAAGGACGTCCATTGAGGTCGGTCATGGACTCCTGGCGAGCCCGGCCGGACGACGTCGAGGCGGTGCTGGCGGCGCGGCAAAACGATCCGTTCGCCGTGCTGGGGCCGCACGAGACCGCCGACGGCTGGGCGATACGGGCCTTCGCGCCCGGCGCCGAGACTGTCCGCGCGACGACGCGCCAGGGCGAGCTCATCGTCGAACTCGAGCGCCGCGAGGGGGACTTTTTCGAAGGGCTCGCCAAGGACCTCAAGGAGCGGCCGGCCTATTGCCTGGAAGCGAGCAACGCGCGGGCGCGCTGGACCTTTCACGATCCTTACGCCTTCGGTCCCGTGCTCGGGCCGATGGACGATCACTTGCTCGTCGAAGGCGCGCATCGCCAATTGTACAAGCGACTCGGCGCGCAATTGACGCGGCATGAAGGCGTCGACGGCGTCGCTTTCGCGGTCTGGGCGCCGAACGCCGCGCGCGTCTCCGTCGTCGGCGACTTCAATCAATGGGACGGCCGGCGCTGTCAGATGCGCAAGCGCATCGATTCAGGCTTATGGGAGATTTTCGTCCCCGACGTCGGCGCCGGCGCCGTGTACAAATACGAGATCATTTCGGCGGCCGGCGCGTTGTTGCCGCTGAAAGCCGACCCGTTCGGCTTCGCCGCCGAGCTCAGGCCCTCGACCGCCTCGGTCGTCACGGACACGGACGATTTTTCTTGGACCGACGCCGATTATATGGAGCGCCGCAAGCAAGGCGAGGCGCGGCGCAAGCCGATGTCGATTTTCGAAGTCCATCTCGGCTCATGGCGGCGCGGCGAGCACAACCGATTCTTGACCTATGACGAACTGGCCGAGCAACTGATTCCGTACGTTTCTTGGCTCGGCTTCACTCATGTCGAACTCCTGCCGATCACCGAGCATCCGCTCGACGCGTCCTGGGGCTATCAGCCGATCGGCCTGTTCGCGCCGACCAGCCGCTTCGGCGATCCGGCCGGCTTCGCCCGTTTCGTCGACCGCGCCCACGCCGCCGGAATCGGCGTGATCCTCGATTGGGTCCCGGCGCATTTTCCGACCGACGCACATGGCCTCGCCCATTTCGACGGCGGCCCGCTCTATGAGCATTGGGACCCCAAGCGCGGCTTTCATCCTGACTGGAACACGGCGATCTACGATTTCGGCCGGCGCGAGGTCGCCAATTTCCTTTATACGAGCGCGCTCTACTGGATCGACCGCTTCCATGTCGACGGCTTGCGCGTCGATGCCGTCGCTTCGATGCTCTATCTCGACTATTCGCGAAAACCCGGCGAGTGGACGCCCAATCCGGAGGGCGGCAACGACAATAAAGAGGCGATCGCCTTTCTGCGCCGCGCCAACGAGCTCGTCTATGGCCTATTTCCAGGCGCGATCACGATCGCCGAGGAATCGACCGCCTGGCCCGGCGTATCGCAGCCGACCAGCCTTGGCGGACTTGGCTTCGGCTTCAAATGGAACATGGGCTGGATGCATGATACGCTCGACTATATATCGCGCGACCCTGTCCATCGCCGCTGGAGCCATGAGCGTCTGACCTTCGGCCTGCTCTATGCGTTCAGCGAGAATTTCGTCCTGCCGATCTCGCATGACGAAGTTGTCCATGGCAAAGGCTCGGTTGTCGGCAAAATCCCAGGCGACGAGTGGCAGAAATTTGCGACGGCGCGCGCCTATTACGGCTTCATGTGGGGTCATCCCGGCAAGAAGCTCCTGTTCATGGGCCAGGAGTTCGGCCAGACCAGCGAATGGAATTTCAACGAAGCGTTGCCCTGGTGGCTGACCGAGTTCTGGCCGCATAAGGGCCTGCAAGCCTTCATCCGCGATCTCAATGAGCTCTACCGCCGGCTGCCGGCGCTGCACGCCCGCGACAGCGAGCCGGAAGGCTTCCGCTGGATCGTCGTCAACGACGAGGCGCAATCCGTGGTCGCATTCTTGCGTATGGGCGCCGATGGCGACGCCCCTGTCGCGGTGGTCTGCAATTTCACGCCGGTGCCGCGCCACGCGTACCGAATCGGCCTGCCGGCGCCGGGCCATTGGCGCGAAGCGCTGAATTCCGACGCGGCGTTCTATGGCGGCTCGAATATGGGCAATCTCGGCGGCGTTACCGCCGAGCCGCGGCCGGCGCATGGCTTCGGCGCTTCGGCGCTCTTGACGCTGCCGCCGCTGGCGACGTTGTTTTTCGAGTTTTCACCGGGCCAACCGTAGCCAGAGCAAAGAGCAACGCCAAAAGGTGGGGAGGAGGCAACCCAATGCCCGCCAAAATTAGACAAACGCCGACGCCGCCTTATGCGCGCCACGCCATGGCCTATGTGCTGGCCGGCGGCCGCGGCAGCCGGTTGATGGAGCTGACCGACAAGCGCGCCAAGCCCGCGGTCTATTTCGGCGGCAAGACGCGCATCATCGATTTCGCGCTCTCGAACGCGCTCAATTCAGGCATCCGCCGCATGGCGGTGGCGACGCAATACAAAGCGCACAGCCTGATCCGCCATTTGCAACGCGGCTGGAACTTTCTTCGTCCCGAGCGCAATGAGAGTTTCGACATTCTGCCCGCGAGCCAGCGCGTCTCCGAGACCATGTGGTATCTCGGAACAGCCGACGCCGTTTATCAGAACATCGACATCATCCAGAGCTACGCTCCGACCTTCATCGTCCTGCTCGCCGGCGATCACATCTATAAAATGGACTACGAGAAGATGCTCGCCGAGCATGTCGAATCAGGCGCCGACGTGACGGTCGGCTGCCTCGAAGCTTCGCTGAAGGAAGCGACCGGTTTCGGCGTCATGCATGTCGACGAGAACGACCGCATCCTTTCCTTCCTGGAAAAGCCGAAAGACCCGCCGCCTATGCCTGGCCGGCCGGACGTCGCGTTGTGCAGCATGGGAATTTACGTATTCGAGACGAACCTGCTCGTCGACGAATTGCGACGCGACGCCGCCGATCCCAATTCGGCTCATGATTTCGGCAGGGACATCATTCCCCATCTCGTCGCCAAGGGGAATGCGCGGGCGCATCATTTCTCGCGCTCCTGCGTGCGCTCGACCGCCGAGTCGGCGCCCTATTGGCGCGACGTCGGCACGGTCGACGCCTATTGGGCGGCCAATATCGATTTGACCGACGTCGTCCCCGATCTCGATCTTTACGACCGCAATTGGCCGATCTGGACCTATGGCGAAATCTCGCCGCCGGCGAAATTCGTTCACGACGAAGAGGGGCGGCGCGGCCAAGCCGTGTCGTCCCTCGTTTCGGGCGGCTGCATCGTCTCGGGCGCGTCGTTGTCGCGCTCGCTTCTGTTTACCGGCGTCCGGGTCAACTCCTATACGCAGGTCACCGAGACGGTGGTCATGCCCTATGTCGAAATCGGCCGAAACGTGCGCCTTCACAAGGCGGTTATCGATCGCGGCGTGGTCATACCGGAGGGGCTGGTCGTGGGCGAAGATCCGGAACTCGACGCCAAGCGGTTCCGGCGCAGCGAAAGCGGTGTCTGCCTGATCACGCAGCCGATGTTGGACAAACTTGATCTATGAGCGGCATGAATATCCTTTCGGTTGCGTCAGAGATTTACCCGCTCATCAAAACCGGCGGCCTCGCCGACGTGGCGGGCGCGTTGCCGGGCGCGCTGGCCAGGGAGAACATGCGCGTCGTGACGCTCGTTCCCGGCTATCCGGCGGTCATGGCCAAGCTGGAGAAGCCGACGCCGGCTCATCGCTACGATTATTTTTTCGGCGCGCCGGCGCAAATTCTCGCCGGCAAAGGCTGCGGACTCGACCTCTTCGTTCTCGACGCCGCCCATCTCTTCGCTCGGCCCGGCTCACCCTATCTCGATCCGAACGGCGTCGATTGGGCGGATAATGGTCTACGCTTCGCCGCCCTCGCGCGCGCCGGCGCCGACGTCGCGAAGGGGCCGATCCCCGGCTTTGCGCCGGACCTCGTCCACGTCCATGATTGGCAGGCTGCGCTGACCCCGGCCTATCTCCATTACGACGGCGGCAGCCGGCCCGCGACCATCATCACCGTCCACAATCTCGCCTTCCAGGGCGGGTTTCCGCCGACCATCCTCGGCGCGATCGGCCTGCCGGGCCATGCGATGAACATAGACGGCGTGGAATATTACGGCTCGGTCGGCTACCTGAAGGCCGGCCTGCAATTCGCCGACCGCATCACCACGGTGTCACCGACCTATGCCCGCGAGATCATGACGCCGGAAGGCGGCATGGGCCTCGACGGCTTGTTGCGCAAGCGCGCCGATATCGTTTCAGGCATTCTCAACGGCATTGACGACGAGGTGTGGAATCCGGCGACGGACATCCACTTGCCGCAGCCCTTCAACTCGCAGCGCATCGACAATCGGCCGCGCAATAAGACCATTCTGCAAAAACGCATGGACCTGGCGCCGCGGCCCGACGCGCCGCTCTTCGGACTGGTCAGCCGGCTGTCCTGGCAAAAGGGCGTCGACTTGCTGCTCGAAGCGCTGCCTGCGCTTGTCGCCGACGGCGGGCAGTTCGCCATGCTTGGTTCGGGCGAAAAGGCGCTCGAAGACGGTTTCGCCGAGGCGGCGCGCCGTCACGCCGGCTCGGTCGGCTGCGTCTTCGCCTATGACGAGGGCCTCGCGCACCTTATTCAAGGCGGCGCCGATTTCCTGCTCGTGCCGTCGCGCTTCGAGCCTTGCGGCCTGACCCAGCTCTGCGCCTTGCGCTATGGCGCGATCCCGATCGTGACGCGAGTCGGCGGCCTCGCCGATACTGTGGTCGACGCCAACGAAGCGGCGCTGTCGGCGGGAGTCGCGACCGGCCTGCAATTCGCGCCCCCGAACGCGGTCGAACTGGCGCACGCCATCCGCCGAGCCAAAGCGCTGTTCCAAGACGACGCCGCGACGCGGCGCACGCGGCTCAACGGCATGCGCGCCGACGTTTCATGGCGCGGTCCGGCCAAACGCTACGCGCAGCTCTATCGCGAGCTGGCCGGAGCGCCGGCGGCCGCCGCGGCGGCGGCGTGAACGTCGGCGCGGGCGAACCGGCGCCACTGGGCGTCTCGATTCACGCCGAGGGCGCGAATGTCGCGGTCTATTCGCGCGAAGCCGAGCGGATCGAGTTCTGCCTGTTCGACGAAGCCGGCGACCGGGAAATCGCGCGGCTCGAACTGCCGGCGCGGACTGGCGACGTGCGCCACGGCTTCGTGCCGGGCGTCAAAGCCGGCGCTCGCTACGGCTTGCGCGCGCATGGACCTTTCGCGCCGGAGCGCGGCCTACGATTCGACGCCTCGAAGCTGCTCGCCGACCCTTACGCCTTCGCGCTTGATCGGCCGTTCAAACTGCATCGCTCGATGTTCGAGCGGGGCGTCGACAGCGCCGCCTTCGCGCCGCGCGGCGTCGCCGGGCTCGACTCGCCGTCCGGCGAGCCGGGTCGCGCCCGCATTCCTTGGGCTCAGACCATACTCTATGAGCTGAACGTCCGCGGCTTCACTCGCCTGCATCCTGACGTTCCGGCGACGGAGCGCGGGACCTTCGCCGGTCTCGCTCATCCGGAGGCGATCGATCATCTCGCCGGGCTCGGCGTCACCAGCGTCGAGATCATGCCGGCCCATGCTTTCGTCGACGAACGCCATTTGCCGGCGCTCGGCCTCGCCAACGCCTGGGGCTACAATCCGATCGTGCTCGGGGCGCCCGATCCGCGCCTCGCGCCAGGCGGCTGGCGCGAGGTGCGCCGCGCGACGGACGCGCTGCACGCCGCCGGACTCGAGGCGATTCTCGACGTCGTCTACAATCATAGCGGCGAGAGCGACGAGTTCGGCCCGACCCTGTCGATGCGCGGGCTCGACAATGCGGCCTATTATCGTCTGGTTCCCGGCGACCTCGCCCGCTACGTCAATGACATGGGAACCGGCAATTGCCTGGCGCTCGATCGCGAGCCGATGCTGACCCTGGCGATCGAAAGCCTCAGGCGATGGATGATTCTCGGCGGCTTCGACGGGTTCCGGTTCGATCTCGGAACTGCGCTCGGCCGACGCGACAACGGCTTCGATCCGCAGGCGCCGCTTTTCGCCGCGATCGCGGGCGACCCGATCCTCGGCAAGGCCAAGCTGATCGCCGAGCCTTGGGATATCGGCCCGGGCGGTTACCGCCTGGGCCAATTTCCCCCGAATTTCAGCGAGTGGAACGACCGCTATCGCGACGCCGCCCGGCGCTTCTGGCGCGGGAACGCTTCTATGCGCGGCGAGATCGCCACCCGCATCGCCGGCTCACGCGACCTCTTCCCGCACGCCGCGGCCCCGACCAAGAGCGTCAACTTCATTGTCGCCCATGACGGCTTCACGCTCGCCGATCTCGTCGCGTACGAGCGCAAGCACAACGAGGCCAATGGCGAGGACAATCGCGACGGCGCGAACGAAAATTATTCCTGGAACGAAGGCGTCGAGGGGCCGAGCGACGAGCCTCAGATCAAGGCGGCGCGGTCGCGCGACGCGCGCAATCTTCTGACGCTGCTCTTCATCTCGCGCGGCGCCCCGATGCTGGCGATGGGCGCGGAGCTCGGCCATAGCCAAGGCGGCAACAACAACGCCTATGCGCAAGACAACGCCGTCTCCTGGATCGACTGGCGCAAGGCCGATTCTGCGCTGATCGATTATACGCGGCGGCTGATCGCGATCCGGCGCGAGCATCCGGCGCTATCGCGCGACGCCTTTCTCAGCGGCGAAGCTTTCGACGCGAGCGGCCTTGTCGACGTCGAATGGCGCGATGCGGCCGAACCTTTGCGCTCCGCGCAGCAATGGGAGGAGCCGGAAGGCCGGGTGCTGACAATCGTCTTCGCCGCGCCGGGGGACGCCGGCGTCGATCGCGTCGCCATCGTTCTTAATCGCGGCCGCGCGGGCGCCGAGATCGCGCTGCCGGCGCCGCGCGGCGGCATGACATGGCGGCTCCTCCTCGATTCGAATTCGCTCGAGACAATCGGACGCGCGTTCGGGCCCGGCGAAACGTTTCCGTGCCCGCCGCGGACGAGCCTGATTCTCGCTGAATCAGCCGCCTCGGAAGCAGCGTCGAAAGCGAGCCGCGCCAGCGACCCGGCGCTCGTCGACAAGCTGGCCGAAGCCGCCGGAATCGCCAAGGAATGGTGGGACATAGACGGCGCGCGCACGATCGTCAGCGGGGAGGCCAAGATCGCCTTGCTCGAGGCGTTCCGGCTGCCTTCCTCGACGCAAGCCGAAGCGCGCGAAAGCCTCCAGCGCCTGATCGAGGACCGCGAACGGCGAACTCTGCCCTTCGCCATTGTCGTTCGGGACGGCGAGAGCGCCTTCGCGCCGCTGCGCCAAGACCCCGCGGCGGCGGGCATTTCCCAGCTCACGCTGATCCGCGAGGACGGACGCCAGGAATCCTTGAAGCCTGACGATGAAACACGGCGCACAACGCTTGCCGACGGGAGCGAAATTCTCGAACGCCGCGTCTCTCTGCCGGCTCTGCCGATCGGCCGGCACAAGCTCGTCGCCGGCGATACGGCATGCGAACTCGTCATTGCGCCGGCCAAGGCCTATCTGCCGGGCCGCTTGCGCCGCCGCGCTTTCGGCGTCAGCGCCCAGCTCTATGCGCAGCGCCGCCTCGGCGACCAGGGCGTCGGCGACTTCTCGACCCTCTCGCGCTTGGGCGCGGCCGCCGGCGCGACGGGCGCGGCGACGCTTGGCGTCAATCCGCTGCATATGCTGTTCGCCCTCGATCGCGAGCGCGCCAGCCCGTACCATCCGTCCGACCGGCGCTTTCTCGATCCGATCCATATCGACGCGCTGGACGGCGCGTCCTTGCCGAGCGACGCGGGCTTCGTCGAATTGGCTCTGGAGCGCGCGCCGGAAATCGCCGAACTGGTTCGCGCCGAGACGATCGACTATCCGCGCGTCTGGCGCATCAAGCGCGCCTTGCTCGAAGCGCGCTTCGCCGCGTTCGAGAAGGCGCGCCGCGCCCAGCCTAGCGATCCTCTCTTTTCGGAATATGCGTCATTCGTTTCCGCTGGCGGCGAGGCGCTGAAGCGTTTCGCCTGCTTCCAAGCCGTCGCCGAAGAGCGCAACGACGAAGATTGGCGGGGATGGCCGCAGGACTTGCGCGAGGCCGCGCCGGCGGCGCTGCGCGGCGTCGAAGCGCGCCTCGGCGAGCGCGTCGCGTATCACAAGTTCCTGCAATGGCTCGCCGATCGGCAACTCGCTGGCGCCGCCTCCCGCGCCATGGCCGGCGGCCTCGAACTCGGGCTCTATCGCGATCTCGCCATCGGCGCGGCGCCCGACGGGGCCGAGGCTTGGTCGCGCGCCGGCGAACTCGGCCAGGGCGTCTCTGTCGGCGCGCCGCCCGACCCGTTCTCGCGCGACGGTCAGATCTGGCATTTGCCGCCGCCCGACCCGCTCGCCATGGCGCGCGACAATTGGCGCGGCTTTTCCGATCTCTTCGCCGCCAATATGCGCCATGCCGGCCTTTTGCGCATCGA
>JAJPHH010000167.1 GCA_021325385.1 Alphaproteobacteria bacterium | reverse complement strand
GGCAGCGCATAGCCGCCCATCGTGATCATCGATTCGATGCGGCTCAGCGCCTCGCGCGGCGAGTTGGCGTGCAGCGTGCCCATCGAGCCGTCATGGCCGGTGTTCATCGCCTGCAGCAGGTCGAAAGCTTCCGGTCCGCGCACTTCGCCGACGATGATGCGCTCGGGCCGCATGCGCAGGCAGTTCTTGACGAGATCGCGCATCGTCACCTGGCCGGCGCCTTCGAGATTGGGCGGCCGCGTCTCCAGGCGCACGACATGCGATTGCTGCAATTGCAGTTCGGCCGCGTCTTCGCAGGTGATGACCCGCTCGTCGCCGTCGATATAGTTGGTCAAGCAATTGAGCAGCGTCGTCTTGCCCGAGCCGGTGCCGCCGGAAATGATCACGTTGCAGCGCACCCGGCCGATGATCTTGAGGATTTCGGCGCCGGCCGGCGAGATCGAGCCGAAACGCGTCAGCTGGTCGAGCGTCAGCTTGTCCTTTTTGAATTTGCGGATGGTCAGCGCGGCGCCGTCGATCGCCAATGGCGGCGCGATCACGTTGACGCGGGAGCCGTCCGGGAGACGAGCGTCGCAGATCGGGGAAGCCTCGTCGACGCGGCGGCCGACCTGGCTGACAATGCGCTGGCAGATGTTCATCAATTGCGCGCTGTCGCGGAAGCGCACATTGGTCAATTGAATCTTGCCGCCGACTTCGATGAAGCACTTGTTCGGCCCGTTGACCATGATGTCGGCGATATCGTCGCGGGCGAGCAGCGGCTCGAGCGGGCCGTAGCCGAGCACGTCGTTGCAAATGTCGTCGAGCAGGTCCTCCTGCTCGGCGATCGACAGCACGATGTTCTTGATCGTGACGATCTCGTGGACGATGTCGCGAATTTCCTCGCGCGCATTTTCCGGATCGAGCTTGGCCAGCGCGGAGAGATCGATCGCCTCGATCAGCGCGCCGAAAATCATGCTTTTGGTTTGATAGTAGCTGTCCGAGCGCCGCGCCTCGACGACCGGCGCGCGCTGCGTCGGCTCAGGCGCTGGCGCGCGCTGAGCGAGCTCCGCGGGCGGCGATTCGAGGGGCCGCGCCGGCGCGACCGGCGGCGCGGTCACGACGGTCGCGCCGCTGGCTCGCTTACCGAACATGTCGCCTGACCTCCGCAGGAGCGCCGATCTTGAAGGCCGCCGTCAACTCATTGAACTCCGGTCACGCCGCTCGCGCCTTTTTCCGCCCGAGGGCGGAGATCAGCGGCTCGAGAAGGCCGCGTTTCGCTTTCCTCGATTCGATCTTGCCGAACAGATCGCGAGCCAAATCGGCGAAGATTTCGGCTGTTTTCCCATTGGCCTCGATCTCGGCGATCATCTGGCCGTTATTGGCGGCGGCGCCGAACAGCTTGGCGTCGAAGGGGATCACCGCCGTCGGCTCCAGCTCCATCGTCTTGGCGAAATCTGCGACGGCGATTTCCGGCCGCTTGACGACGCCGACGCCGTTCAGGATCAATTTCGGGCTCCGATCATTGGGCCGCGCGCCGCGAAGATTGTCGAGAAGATTCTTGGCGTTTCGTAAACTGGCGAGGTCCGGCGCGGCGACGACGACGACGTCGTCTGCGGCGACGAGCGTGCGCTTCGTCCATCCGCACCAAAGATGCGGGACGTCGAGAATCACGCAGGGCGTCGAAGCGCGTAGGATGTCGATGACGGCTTCAAACGCCGTCTCGGGAAAATCGTAGGTTCGGTCGAGCGTCGCCGGCGCCGCGAGCAGGCTCAAATTGTCGGCGCATTTGGACAGGAGCCGATCGACGAGATTGGCGTCGACGCGGTCTGGCGAGAAAACCGCCTCGGCCATGCCTTGCGGCGGGTCTTGATTATAGTCGAGGCCCGCCGTGCCAAAGCCCAAATCCATATCGGCGATCACCGTCGAGGTCTCGAGGCTGTTGGCGACCGACCAGGCGATGTTATGAGCGATGGTCGAAGCGCCGACGCCGCCTTTGGCGCCGATGACGGCGATCACCCGGCCGACCGGACTGGCGCCGGGCGCGTTGTAGAGATTCGAGATCGCTTGGACGAACTCGAGCACCGAGAAGGGCGCGACCAGGTACTCGCTGACGCCCTTGAGAATCAAATGGCGATAGAGGACGATGTCGTTGATCTTGCCGCAGACGATCACTTTCGTGCCGGCGTCGCAGAACTCGGCCAATTCGTCGAGATTGGCGGTGAGCGCGGCGCGGTCCTGCGCCGATTCGAGCACGATGACGTTCGGGGTCGGCGCGCTGCGATAGGCCTCGACCGCCGCCGGAGCGCCGCCCATATGCAGTTTGACATGAGCCTTCTGCATGCGCCGGTCGCTCATCGCGGCCTGCACCACGGCCGCGACCTCCTGGCTTTCGCAGAAGGCCTGGATGGAAATCCGCGGCACCGGACTGATTTGCGGCGGATTGGGCGCCTCTGGCGACGCGAGGACGGGCCCTTCGCCGTTGAGATCGGCGGGCATCGTCAGACTCCTCCGCCGATTGTCGTGAGGGGGTAGTCGAGAGTCCAAGCGCTCCCGGGATCTCGGCCCTCGCGCACGGCGCCGATGGCGCGGGTCCTCATCTGCACGTCGGACGGACCCTCGGCGCGGGCGCGGACGAAATCGCGCGGATCGTCGACTTGCGCCGCCAGCATCGACTGGGTCGAGCAGCCGAAATTCCAATAGGTCTCGTTCTTCCAAGTCTCCAGCGAAGACCCGGAGGCGAGGTCCTGGGGCCATTGGCCGCAATGGGGCGGCGCCTCGGCCTTCAGCGCGACGAAGCTCAGCTTGATCGGCGCCGCCAGCAGCGGATCGGCCACGGGGTACGATCCGAGCCCGATCCTGCCGCTGACCCCGGACGAAGCGAGGACGCGGCGGATCGCGTCGACGCC
The DNA here is from genome assembly GCA_021325385.1 of Alphaproteobacteria bacterium. GTDB lineage: Bacteria > Pseudomonadota > Alphaproteobacteria > Rhizobiales > Beijerinckiaceae > Roseiarcus. The sequence continues at coordinate 40,897 of JAJPHH010000167.1, read as the reverse complement.
GGCGTGAATCTTCGGCCCGCCGCCGGCGGGGGCCAGGATCACAATCCTGCTCGTTCCGTATTTCCGGTAGCGCGCGGCGAAGGCGCGCACGTCCGCCGCCGAATTGCCGTCGAGCGCGCCGACGCCGGTCGGAAAGACGTCCAGCGTGGTCGGCGAATCCGTCAACACGATCGGGTGACGATTGTGGTAGTCGTCAGGCGAGATGGAGCCGGTGATGACGTTGTCGTCCTGACAGCCGCCGAGCGCCAGCGCCGCGAGAAGGCCGAACGTGAGAAAGCCGAGCGGCGCAGCTTTTGTCGCCAAGCCTGTCGCAAACATGCAATTGTCCCTCCAAGAGGCGTCGGGCGGAGACTGGCTATTCATTGATGAAGCCGACCTTGCCCGTGTAGTTCCGCAGGCCCTGCGTCGAGCCGACGGTGGAATAGAGCTTGTTCACCCGGCCGAGCAGCCAGCTTTGCGGATCGGTGGCGTCGGCGAAATTGGCGTCGGGCTTGACGATCTGACCGGGATCGACCGCGTGAACGATGTACGGCGTGACGACGATCATCAGCTCCGTCTCGTTGCGCAGAAAGTCTCTCGAACGGAACAGAGCGCCGATGATCGGCAAATTCATCAAGCCGGGCACGCCGTTGATCGTCTGCGCGGTCTCGGTCGAGATCAGGCCGGCGGAGGCGATCGAGCCGCCGGAGGGCAGTTCGACCGTGGTCTCGTTCTTGCGCGTGCGGAAGCCCGGCACGGAAACATTCGTGCCGTCTTCGTTCAGCGTGATCTGTTTCGAATTGTCGATATCCGTGACTTCCGCCGCGATGTGCAATTGGATGCGTCCCTGCGAAAGGACGACGGGCGTGAAGTTGAGGGACACTCCGTAAGGTTGCTGGAGAATGCTCAGCAGACATTGGCTGGCGACGACGACAGTGCCGGTCGTGCAGCTCAAGCCGTTGGCGATCGGGATCGTGCCGCCCGCCAGGAACTTCGCAGTTTCGCCGGAGACCGCGGTCACCGTCGGCTCGGCGAGCACTCTGGCGACGCCCTGGCGTTCATAGGCCTGCAACTGGGCCTGGAAAGTGTTGCCGCCCTTGCTCCAGTTCAGGAGCGCCTGGGTGGCGGTCAGCGCGCCGTTGACCGCGAACGGATTTGTGACTTGGAACAGGCTGCCGTGCGAATCTTCCCCGAAAAGATTGACGCCGAGCTGCTTGGCGATGTCGCGGCGAATTTCGGAGACCGTCACCCGCAGCGAGACTTGATCGAGGCCGCGGATGACCAGCGAATTGATCACCTTGCCGTCCCTGACTTGCTCGGTGGCCGCGCCGACGGCGACGGACGCGCCGCCCGAGGCGCCCGTGCTCGCGGCGGCGTGGCTCGACGCGCCGCTATTGGGTACGGACGATGCGCCGGTGAAGCCGTTGGCGATGTCGACCGCCTTCTGCGCGTCGCCGGCCGACGCCACCGATCCGGTCAGGATGATCGAGTCGGCGACGGTTTTCACCACGATCTCGTTGCCCGGGATCGCGGCGTCCAAGACCTGCTTCAATTCGCCGATGTCGCGGCCGATCGAGACCTCGATGACGGCGATCTGCCGTCCCTGGCGATCCATCGCGAAAATCGTCGTCTGGCCGTTGGCGATGGCGTCGATATAGAGGCGCCTGGCGGAACGGACGATGGCGTTGGCGACGGCCGGATTGCCGACGAATATCTCTCCCGCCTCCTCCGGCAGATCGACGATCACCGACTTGCCGACGCCCATCTGCAGTCGGCGAGCGACCGGCGCCGGCGGCCGCCATTGCTCGGCGCTGGGCTCGGCGCTCAGCGCCGGCGCGAAAGCGGACGGCGCGGCGGCGCAAAAAACCGCCGCCGCGATCAACCAAGCAAAGTGGCCTTTGATCCGAGGATGGCTCATCCCATAAACCTCAATCCCGCCGATCGCGAGAAGCGTCTCTCATCGAGCCGCCTGTTGCGCAGCGCCGAAGCGAACGATGGTTAAACTGTCGGAATTTTCTGAGAGATTGGACGTGGTCTTGCCTGACGAATCCAGCAAGCTCCGCAGCGCCAAGTGGAGGTTGCCGTTGCCCGCGCGTTGCGCGAGGATGATTTGTTCGACCTGCTGAGGATTGAGTTCGAGCGTTGCGTTGGAGCCGACGACGACGCGCTCGCCGTTCTTCTCCTGCACGTTCTGGCCGATCGCCAGTACGCGGACATTGCTCAGAATGGTCCGCGGCACCAGGACTTCGGCGCCGCGCGCTTTCGAGGCCTCGTCGTCGCGGTAGATTTGGATCACGTCGACGCGGTCGTTCGGGAGGATGAAACCGCCCGCCGAGGTGCTGCCTTGCTGGTCGATGTTGATGGCGACGGCGCGCATCCCGCTGGGCAGGATCGCCGACAAAAATCCGGAATTGGCGCCGGTGATGATCTTATCGCGGCGAAGGGGGCTGCCTTGCAGAAAATCGTCGCGGGTGATGCCGCCCTTGATGTCGTCGGCCACTTGCGCGCCGTCGGACTTTTTGATCATCCACGGCTCGATATTGGTCTTCAGGAAATCCTGCCACTTGTAGTCCGCCTCGGTCAGCTTGACGCCCATCGATAGATCATGGGCGGCGACCAGCACCTGGTCGGTGTCGACCTTCTGGGTCACTTTGATGACTTGGGGCGCTGGCGGGCCGCCGGAGGAGGCGAACAGCATATAGGCGCCGCCGAAGGCGACCACCGTCAGGCCGAGGACCGCAATTTGAGCTCTGTTCATAACGCCGAAACCTCATCGCGCCCGCACGCCGTCGCGTGCGACTATGGCCAGCCAATCGTCAAATTAGGGTTAACAGGACGTATCTAATCGTGTCCGGACGAACGCGACCGAGCCTCCTCAAAGGCCTGTCGCGGCCCGCCAAATGTGACTGCTGGGGTAGAGCGCAAGGCCCGCCGCCGCGAGCGCCACGCCGTAAGGGACGCCGTTGTCCGGATCGTGCAGGCGGGCGATCCAGGCGAGCCGCGCCGCCCAGGCCGGAAGCGGCGCTCGCCGGGCCAAGACAATCGCTAAGGTCAGCGCGCCGCCGGCGATCGAGGCCAGGAGCCCATAATCGAGCATCAACGCCCAGCCGAGCCAAGGCGCCGTCGCGGCGGCGAGCTTGGCGTCGCCGCCACCGATCCAGCCGCGCGTGAACAGGAGAAAAGTCAAGCAGAGCATCGCCGCGCCGCAGGCAAGATTGGCCAAGATCGCCGGGAGCGGCACGCCGAGGCCGAGGGCTAGGGCTGGATAGAAAACGGCCAAGGCGATGCTGACGCGGTTGGAGATTTTCATCGAGAAAATGTCGGACGACGCGGAAAACGCCATCAGCGCCGGGAAAAAAGAGAGGGTGGCGAGGGTGAGCAGGCTGACGATCATGGGTCCGCGCAACAGCGTCTGGGCGTGGCGGAAATTAGGGACTTTGGGTTGAGGTCAGGTTACCGCGTCCGCAGAAAATTGGCGCCAAGCGCCGTTTTTCTGAAGCCTGCGGGCCATCAATCGGGGTCCAAAGCGTCGACCCGCGCGTGAACGACCGCGAAAGGCCCCGCATAGAGGCGGCGCCACCCGACTTGGCGATCCATCGCCGCGACCACGGGCGAGCTCGGCGGGAACATGGTCCAAGCGACGCCGTCCTGCGTCAATGTCTCATCGAGCGTCGCGGGATCGGCGGCGGCCAGCCGGCGGTAGCGAGCAAGGAAGCGGTCGCCATACATGTCGGCGCGGCCGTCGACGAAGGGCCGAACGCCGGACCAAATCAAATAGCCGCCGAAATCGTAAGCATTGAGCGCGGGCTTTAGACGAAGCGCCGGCGGCGTCGCCGCCAGTCCGGCGATCGGCGCCGTCGGCCCGTCGACGCGCACGATGGGCCAAGCCGCCCGGAACGCGACAAGAGCGAGCGCCGCCGCCGCGGCGATAAAAACCGGCCAGGCGGCGCTTGCGTCGCGCGCAGGCGGCTCCGCCTCCGATCCCAAGGCCTTCGCCACGGGCGCCGCGAGCAGCATGGGCGCGATCACGCCGACCAACATCTGATGCCGCCCATGGGCGAGCGCGAGATAGAGAAGCCCGAGCAGGAGCGCGAGCCGGACGGGGGGCATGCTGACCGGCCGACGGAGCGCCAGGGCGAGCACCACGAAGAGCGCGGTCTCGAGCGGCTGGATATGGGCGAAGCTCGCCGCCTGCCACTCGCCGATCTGGGCGAGACTGGTCATCGTGAGCAGGCGAAACGGGAAGATCAGCGCCTCGACCCCGTGCGGGGTGAGCAGCGCCGCCGCAACCGACAGCGCGGCGAAGCCGGCCCATCGGCGGGCGACGTCGAGCCGTTCCGCCGGCGCGGCGGCGAGCAGCGCCTCGAGCGCAAAAGGTCCGATCAGCGCCAGTCCGAAGACAAAACCGCCGTGGAGATTGGCCCAAAGCGCCATCAGGGCGGCGAGCGCCGGCGGGGGCGCGCAACCCCTGTCGCGGGCGGCGAGCAGGCCTGCGCTCCATGCCGCGAGAATCGGCAAAGCGAGCAGATGCGGACGGGCGAGGAACGACGGCGACAACAGCGACAGACCCAGCGCCACGGCGATCGGCAATGGCGGGCCGTCGAGGTCCCGTGCGATGCGCGTGGCGACGATCGCGGCGGCCGACGCAGCGGCGACGCCGGCGATCAGCGCCACGCCGCTCCATCCGGCCAAGCGGAAGGCGAGCGCCATTAAAAGTTCGGCGAGCCATTCATGCGCGGTCCAGGGCGCGCCGGCCATGGTGAAAGAAAACGGATCGACGCGCGGAATTGCATGGTGGGCGATGATCCAATCGCCGGCCGCCAGATGCCACCAAGTGTCGCCGTCGTCCAAGACGGTCGGGGAGATCAGCGCCGCGGCGAAAGCCGTCAGCGCGGCGAGAGGCGGCGTCCACATTCGCCAGCGCGACGCTGCGGCCCCGGTCGTCGCGATCGAATTCGTCAGAATGAGCGAGGACATCGCCGCGATTCGCCCCAAGACCGTTAAATGAATTTCTCAAGGCTCAGTGAGGTCGCGAGCCCGCGCGCCGATGAAGTCAGCGCTATCGGGCGGGCGCGAAGCGCTCGCGCCGCGGCCATGGCGACGCATAAAATGAACGCGCCGGCGAACTCGCCGGCGCGCGATATCTCAGCGATGAAACCGAAAGGATACTTCAGATCGCCGCTGACCTTAGTGCAGGTTGTTGCTGACCTCGGTGAAGGTGTTCTTGAGGTTGGTGCCGAGCGCGGTGATGGCGGTAATGATCGTAACCGCGATCAGCGAGGCGATCAGGCCGTATTCGATGGCGGTCGCGCCGGACTCGTTAGCGAGGAAGCTCTTGAAAGACTTGATCATAGGGTTTGCTCCGTGCTCCAGTTTTCTCACTCCGGCTAAGCTCCGTTTCTTGCTCGTCGGAATGGTCGCACGCTACGTTCGACCCCGTTTCGAACGGGTTAACTCGGACCTCCATAATCGGAGCTATTCGGGAATACGACGGAATTGGTTAAGCGTCGCCTAATCGATTGCCGCATTTCGGCGGCATCGCAGCCAGACCCGGCCTAGATCGCGTCGGCTCTTCGCGGACGGGCGGAAGAAAGGACGAACTTCGTGAAGAACTCGCCGGCCTTGATCGCGGTCGATTGGGGTACGACTTCCTTTCGCGCTTATTTGCTCGACGCCGGCGGCGCCGTTCTCGATCGCGTCGAGGCCGGACGAGGCGTTCAATCCGTCGAGAAGGGCGCGCACGAGAAGCTGCTCGTCGAACTCGTTCAGCCTTGGCGGAGCGACGGCGCGGGGCCGCCGATCCTCCTTTCCGGCATGATCGGCTCGCGGCAGGGCTGGGTCGAGGCGCCCTATGTGCGCGCGCCGGCGGGTCTGCGCGAGGTCGCGGCCGCAATCGTGACCATCGACACCGAGACGCTCGGCGAGATCGGGATTGCGCCCGGCGTGCTCGTCGACGGCGTCGGGCTCGGGCCCGACGTGATGCGCGGCGAGGAGACGCAGATTTTCGGCGCGCTTGCCGCTTCCGGCCGCGCCGAAGGCCTCTTCGTCCTGCCCGGCACGCATTCGAAATGGGCGCGCGTGGAGCAAGGCCGCATCGTCTCGTTCGCCACATACATGACCGGCGAGGCTTTCGCAGCGTTGCGCGAGCACACGATCCTGGCGCGATTGATGCGAGCGGGCGAGGCGGACGCCGAAGGCTTCGCGGCCGGCGTCAGCGCCGCTGAGAAACTCGCCGCCCCTGGCGATATGCTCCACGCGATGTTCATGACCCGAACGCTCGGCCTGTTCGAGCGATTGGCGCCCGAACAATTGTCCGAATATCTCTCGGGCCTGCTGATCGGCGCCGAGATCCTGGCCGCGTCCCGCGGCGGCGGGACGGCGACAGTGATCGGCTCGCCCGCCCTTGCCCGCCGCTATCGCGAAGCAGGAAGGCTTCTCGGCCTCAGCTTAGAGACCGCCCCGGACGGCTGCGTCGCGCTCGGCCAATGGGCGCTGTTCCAAGCCTGGCGGCGCTCACCCGATTGACATCAGGCTGGCGTTGCCGCCCGCCGCGGTCGTATTGATTGCGACCGCCTGCTCGCTCAAAAGAAAATCCAAGGGCCAGGTTTCGCCGCGGGCGATGCGCTCGCGCGACAGGGCGTGGACGCTCGCGATCGGCCCGTCGCGCCGCGCGACGCTTTGCAGGAGCGCAACGAGGGCGGGGCCTTCAGCGTCGGTCATAACGACGTCGTACTTGGTCGCTTCGTCAGCGAGGACCGCCTCGCCGCGCAGCGCGCGCGGCAATTTCGCGAACAGATCCGCGCCTTCGGCGCCGGCGAGCGCCACGCGATTGCCGGCGGCGAAAGCGCACGCCAATTGGAGGATCGCGGCGTCGTGGTTCGCGGCATGGCAGAGGGCAAGGCCGCGCGGCCGCAGCCGATAATAATTCCGTTCGCCGACCGGGCCGGGCATGTCCTGCTGCGCGTTGAGGCGCGAATGCGCCGCGACAGCCTCGCAGCGCCGCGCCAGCGCTTCGCGTCCCGTCGCCGCGAGCCACGCTGCAAGGCGGCCAAGCGCCGCCGGCGGCGGCGCGGAAGCGCCGAGGCGCGGCCAATCGGGCGGCGAAGCGGCGAGCAAGCGCTTCAAATAGAGCGGCCCGCCGGCTTTCGGTCCGGTCCCCGACAGGCCATGGCCGCCAAAGGGCTGCGAGCCGACCACCGCGCCGATAATGTTGCGATTGATATAGATATTTCCGGCCGAGAGATTGTCGCTGACCAGCGCGATCGTCGCGTCGATGCGCGAATGGGCGCCGCCGGTCAGCGCGTAGCCCGAAGCATTGATCTCGTCGAGCAATTGCCGCAGCGCGTCGCGCCGATAGCGCAGGACGTGCAGAACCGGCCCGAACACTTCGCGGGAAAGATCGGCGATCTTTTCGATCTCGATCAGGGTCGGGGCGACGAAATGTCCGTGCGCGCATTCGGCCGAAAGCGGCGATTGATGGACGGCGAAACCGCGTCGCCGCATCGCCGCGATATGCTCGTCGAGCCGGCGTTGCGCTTCTTCCGTGATGACCGGCCCGATATCCGTGGACAGGCGGTCCGGCCGGCCGATTTTCAATTCGCCCATCGCCGCCTTCAACATGGCGATGGTCCGGTCGGCGATATCTTCCTGCAAGCACAGAATGCGCGCTGCGGAGCAGCGCTGGCCCGCCGAATCGAAAGCGGACGCGAGAACGTCGGCGACGACCTGCTCGGCAAGCGCGGAAGAATCGATGATCAACGCGTTCTGGCCGCCGGTCTCGGCGATGAGCGGGATCGGCGCGCCGTCGGCGCCGAGCCTTTCGGCAAGGGCCTGCTGAATCAACCGCGCCACCTCGGTCGAGCCGGTGAACATCACGCCGGCGACAAGCGGATGCGCGGTCAACGCCGCGCCGACGTCGCCCTCGCCCACAAGCAGCGCCAGCGCCTCGCCGGGAACGCCGGCTCGATGCATGAGACGCACGGCCTCGGCCGCGACGAGCGGCGTCTCCTCCGCCGGCTTGGCGACGACGCAATTGCCGGCGGCGAGCGCCGCGGCGATCTGGCCGGTGAAAATCGCCAGCGGAAAATTCCACGGGCTGATGCAGGCGACGACGCCGAGCGGCCGATGCGAATCATTGCTGAACTCGGCCTTGATCCGCGCCGCGTAGTAGCGCAGGAAATCGATCGCCTCGCGGACGTCGCCAATGGCGTTGAGCAAGGTCTTGCCCGCCTCGCGGCCCATCAACCCGGCGAGTTCGCCAAGATTTTCCTGATAGAGCGCCGCGGCGCGCTCCAGCAAAGCGGCGCGCTCGGCCGGCGCCCGGCTTCGCCAGCTCGGCCAAGCCGCTTGCGCCGCCTCGACCGCGGCGGCGACGTCGCTTGCGTTCGCCTGAGAGGCTTCGCCGACAATGTCGCGGCGGTCAGCGGGATTGACCACGGGACGCCTCGCCCCGCCGGGCGCGCCGGCGCGCCATTCCTTCTTCGCGCTCGCCTCCAGGCGAATGGCGAGTTCGGCGAGGCGCGTCTCGTTGCTGAGATCGACGCCCGAGGAGTTGGCGCGCTCGGGCGCGAAAACGTCGCGCGGCGAAGCGATTTTCGGATGCGGCGCGCCCAGCGGCGCGATCGCCCGCGCCGCCTCGATCGGATCTTCGAGCAACGCTTCGACCGGGACGTTGACGTCGGCGAGGCGATTGACGAAGGACGTGTTGGCGCCGTTCTCCAACAGCCGGCGCACGAGATAAGCGAGCAGCGTTTCGTGCGAGCCGACCGGCGCATAGACGCGGCACGGCCGTCCGAGCTTGCCGGCGCCGACGACATGCATGTAGAGCGGCTCGCCCATGCCGTGCAGGCACTGGAACTCGTACTGCCCGGCGTAGAAATTGCCGCCGGCCATGGCGTGGACCGTCGCCAGTGTCAGCGCGTTATGCGTCGCAAATTGCGGATAGACCGCGTCGGGCGCGGCGAGCAAAAGGCGCGCGCAGGCAAGGTAGCAGACGTCGGTATGGACTTTGCGCGTGAAGACCGGAAAGTCCTCGAGCCCGTCGACCTGCGCGCGTTTGATCTCGCTGTCCCAATAAGCGCCCTTGACCAGGCGGAGCATGATCCGCCGTTTCGTTCGGCGGGCGAGATCGATGACGAAGGCGATGACCGCGGCGGCGCGCTTCTGGTACGCCTGCACGACGAACCCGATTCCGTTCCAGCCGGCGAGATCGGGATCATTGCAAAGCGATTCGAGCAGATCCAGCGAGAGATCGAGCCGATCCGCCTCCTCGGCGTCGATATTGATGCCGACGTCGTAGCGGCGCGCCAACGCGACCAGGCCTTTGAGGCGCGGCAGCAACTCGCCCTGGACGCGCTCGCGCTGCGAGCGCTGATAGCGCGGATGCAGCGCCGAGAGCTTGATCGACAGGCCAGGCCCTTCATAGATGCCGCGCCCGGCGCTCGCGCCGCCAATCGCATGCAGCGCGCCCGTATAAGCCGCCAGATAGCGGTCGGCGTCGTCCATCGTCGCGGCCGCTTCGCCGAGCATGTCGTAAGAATAACGGAAGCCTTGCGCCTCGAGCCGGCGGGAATTGTCCAGCGCCTCCTCGATCGTCTCGCCGCAGACGAATTGCTCGCCCATCAGCCGCATGGCGGTGTCGACGCCGGCGCGGATGATCGGCGCGCCGCTTCTGGCGATCAGCCGGGTTAGCGCGGTGGCGAGCCCGGCTTCGTCGACGATTCCGACCAGCTTGCCGGTGATCAACAGGCCCCAGGTCGCGGCATTGACGAAAGGCGACGGCGAATGGCCGACATGGGCGCGCCATTCGCCGTGGCCGATCTTGTCGGCGATGAGCGCGTCGCGCGTCGCGCTGTCGGGAATCCGCAGCAGCGCCTCGGCGAGGCACATCAGCGCGACGCCTTCCTGGCTCGACAAGGCGTATTCGCGCATCAGGCCCTGGACCATTCCGGGCGCCGGCCGGGCGCGCAGCTTTTCGACGAGATCGCGCGCCAAGGCTCGCGCATTGTCGCGCAGCGCCGGCGCGAGGCTCGCCGCCTCGATCAGGGAGGGAACGCATTGCGGCTCCGGGCGCCGATAGGCCGCATCGATGGCGGCGCGCAAGCCGTCGCGCCGCGCGACATCCGCTCCAAAGGCGGCGAAAGGCGCATCGAGCGCGCTTTGATTTTGAGAGGCGGCTGCGGCCATCGTCATCTGGGTCAAGCTCTCGCCAGGAACATTTAAAGGCGCGTCGCATTGTCGCGACGCCTAGCGATCTTATGCCACGGCCCGTAAATTTGATGGAGCGCTGAAACTCCGACTGAGAAAGGCGCGTTCATGTTGCGCGGCACAAGGGATTGCTGCGCCGCAGCAGAGGTGCTAAGTTTAACCGCAGGCTGACCACATTTGCGCTATGATCGGCGGCGTGATTCGAGGACGCAATGGGCAAGACTTGGATGACGAAATGGGGACCGCGCAAGGTGCGCGAAATCCCGCCGACTCTCGAGGAGGCTTTCGTCGCCGCGGAATGCCTCACCGAGGATTTGAATCAGAAGATCGAAATCGCGGCTTCCCTCATGGGCATGCCGGTCGAAGAGGTGCGCGCTCAGGCGGCCAAGCTGTCAGGCCAGGCGCAGCGCCAGCCCGTCGTGACCGGGCGCGGCCGGCCGGTCGTCGTCCAGTATAAGAGACCGCGGCTCACGACCCGTCCGCCGACGCCGGCCGCGCGGCGAGGCTGACGAAAAAAGGCCAAAGTCTGGCGAGCCTTTGCGAGAGGCGGGCGCATTCTGAGCTTCCCCCCGTCGCTGCTTCGCTTTAGCAAAGGCTGATGCTCGATTTTCCCGTTCAACGGCCTCCGGCCGGCGCGCTAGCCATGCTGGCGCGGCTGCAGCGCGATTACGGCTGGCCCCATAAATGGGGCTACGTCGCGGGCGCGGGCCTGCTCCTGATCGTCGCCGGCGCAACCGCCGCCTCCGCCTGGCTGCTCAAGCCCGTGCTCAACGGCATGGCCGGGGCGGAGCGCTTCGCCGACATGCGGCCGCTCGCCTTCGCCGTGCTCGGCCTGTTCGTCTTGCGCGGCGCAGCGACCTATGGCGCGCTGGTCATTCTCTCCCGCGTCGGCAACCGGATCATCGCCACCGCGCAGCGGCGGGTTTTCGATCGTCTGCTGCGCCAAGACATGCTGTTCTTCCAGGATCGGCATTCGAGCGAATTCGTCGCCCGGCTGGCGCTCGCCGCCAATGGCGTCCGCGACGCGCTGCAATTCGTCATCCAGGGCGTGGCGCGCGACGGCTTCATGGTCGTCTCCTTGGTCGGCGTCATGATCCTGCGCGACCCGCTCCTATCGCTGCTCGCGCTTTGCGTTCTGCCGGTCGCCGTCCTCGCCCTGCGCCGCCTCATCCGCCGGGTTCGCGCCTTCGCCCGCCGCTCCTTCGACGGCTCGACCACGATCATGCAGACGATGAGCGAGACCGTGCTCGGCATGCGCATCGTCAAGGCGTTCAATCTGGAAGACGAGATGCGCAAGCGCATGGCTGGCGCGATCCGGGAGGTCGAACGCTCGGCCAACCGGATTTCGACCGGCGGCGCGCTCGCCGTCCTGATGGCCGATTCGCTCGCCGGTCTCGCCATCGGCTTCGCCATCTATTACGGCTCGTGGCGCATCAGCGTACATCACGGCGACGTCGGCTCGTTCGTCTCCTTTCTCGGCGCGCTGCTGATGGCCTATGAACCGATCAAAAAGCTCGGCCGGCTCAATGTCGATATTCAGAACGGCCTGGTCGGCGCGCGGCTTATCTATGAGGTGCTGGACGCGCCGATGGCCGAAGGCGGGGACGCGTTCAAGCCCCGGCTCGAGATCGCCGCCGGCCGCCTGATCGTCGAAAAGGCGCGGTTCGGCTACCGGCCCGGCGAATGGGCGATCGACGGCCTCGACCTTGTCGCCGAGCCCAACATGACGACCGCTTTGGTCGGACCGTCGGGCGGCGGCAAATCAACCATTCTCGGCCTGATCCAGCGCTTCTACGCCCTGAACGAGGGACGGATCCTTATCGACGGCGTCGACATCGCCACGGTCGAGCTCGGCTCTCTGCGCGATAAGATCGCCTTCGTTTCGCAGGATGTGTTTCTGTTTCGCGGCTCGATACGAGACAATATCGCGCTTGGCCGGCCGAACGCGTCCGAGGCGGAGATCGTCGCCGCGGCGCGCAAGGCCCATGCGCATGATTTCATCACCCAGTTCGGCGCCGGTTATGAGACGAATGTCGGCGAGCATGGCGCGCAACTTTCCGGCGGCCAGCGCCAGCGGATCGCCATCGCCCGGGCAATTTTGAAGGATGCGCCCATCCTGCTGCTCGACGAGCCGACGGCGGCGCTCGATTCGGAATCCGAGCGCGAAGTGCAAAAGGCGCTCGACGATCTGCGCACCGGCCGAACCACGCTCGTCGTCGCGCACCGTTTACAGACGATCGTCGGCGCCGACCGGGTCTTTGTCATCGAAGCCGGCCGCGCCGTCGAGAGCGGCGTGCATCATGAGCTGATCGCGCGGAGGGGGGCGTATTACGCCTTCTTCGCCGCGCAGTTCGGCGCGGCTGCGGCGTTGGCTTAGAGTCTCGCCCCGCGGAGCGGGAATTACCCTCGCCCTGCCGATCCGAACAGCCTTCGATCCCAGAACACCGGCTGGTGGAGGCTCGCCTCGACGAGGCGGAATTCGGGGTGAGCGGGGTTGATCATGATGTTGTTGTCGAGGCGGGCGACAACGCTTGGCGCGATCAGGATCAGGCTTCGCTTCTCTGCGCACCATTGCCGGCCGAATTTTCGGCTCGCGCTCGGCGGCATACTGTCCCAGCCCGGCAAGCTCGGCGGCAAGAAGACCTCGTAAGTCAGCCCGCGCGGGATCGCGATCTCGACATAGTGTTGGTTCGGCGGCAGGCGGCCGTTGCCGCGAACCAGCTTTTCGAGCAGCGCCGTCGAATAGTGTTCGCTCGAATAAATGAGCGGGTTTTCCGACGTGTTCCAGCGCCCGGGCGCGATGGTCGACCCCGTCGCGTCGAAAATCGGATGGACGCCCGCTGGATCGCCGATAAGAAATGAGGTCAGGCCGCGATCGAGAATCTGAGCGGTCACGCCGCCGTGCCATATTTGAGACCGCCGAGGATGTCGATGATCAGCTCGGCGCCGAACTCGCTTTGAATCACCAGATCGATCGGCCGCTTGTCCTCCGCCATCGGGTGGGGACGGAAGAGGAAATCCCGCGCTTTGTCATCGGCGCCCCAAACGTCGCGCGCCGCGCTCCACACTTTGGCGAGTCGGGCGAGACGCGCGCCCTCGTCCGGCGACAGCTTATTGGTCGTCCTGCGTCGCTCGAGCGTCGCCTTGGGCACGAGCCGATATTTGAATTGCGCATCGTCCGGCGCGAGCAGATGCGCGATCTTGTCGATCGCCTTGACCGGCAGGCCATGCTCGATCCGGCTGATCAGCGCCACGGGGGAATACGCCTCCAAGGACTTCGCCGGAAGACCTAAAACCGCCGCCACCGCGCTCGACGCGAACATCGCTTCGCTCCGTTTCATTTGAGGCCTAATTTAGCCTCAGATGATCAAGCCTGCAAGATCGGCATTCAGGTCGGCCGCCGCTTAAAGCGTCGGCCGCGCCGCCGTCGCCGCGGGCCGTTTGGTGCGGTAGAGGCTGTGATGCGCCACCGCGGCGGAAATCGCGCTGACCGCGAGAATCGTCGCCCACCACATTTGCGAAAAGTCGACGGCAAGGAAGCCGAGCGTGAGGTCGGCGGCGAAGGCGGCGACAAGATAGGGCGCGATGCGCGGGTTCAAGGCGCCAAGGGCGCGAAAGCCGAACCAGACGATCGCCGCCGCCAAAGCCGCGCCTATGACGCCGCATTCGTACCAGATTTCGAATAAGGCGACGCGCGGCGTGCGCGGCGGCAGCAGGCCGCTTTTCAACCCTTCGATCGCCGCGTCGAAGCCATGCCCGGTGAACAGGCGCAGCGGATCGTGCAGCAAAATCTCGGACGCGGCGGCGAGCGGCGGAAACGGCTCGTCGAGCGAGGCGAGCTTGGCGTGATAGAACCAGCGCGCCAGAGTCGGCGCGACCGCCGGCGCAAGCGGCGAGAAGAGGATGACGATTGCTGCGACCAAGCCGAAATCGAAGGCCGTGCGCTTCACGTCGGAAATCGAGAACGACAATCCGAGCACGCCGACCAGCAAGGCCGCCGCGGTGACCGGGGCGCCGATCGCAAAGACGAAGGTCGAGGCCAAGATCAGGATGAGGCGCGCATAGCCGTTACGGCCGCGCGCGGCCAAGCCGGCCATGGCCGGCCACATCAGGACCACGAGGCTGATCCCCATCCGGGCGATGCGGCCGTCATTCGGATCCCAGCCGATATGGGCCGCGACGGCGACGAGCAGCACCGAGAGCATGGCGAGGGCGACGCCGGTCGGAAAAAGGTAGAGGTCGCCCGCGCGCGCATGTTCGCGCATGAAGACGATGGCGAGAAGCGCGAGTCCGGCCGTGCCGACGAGCTTGCCGACATGCTGAAGAGCGGCGGCGGGAAACGGCGTCCAAGCCAGCGAGAGCAGCGCCCAACCGCAGAGCGCCAGGCTCAACCCCATGATCGGCGACGAGAACGCTTCGCGCGCTCGGTCGAGCGCGCCGCGAACCGGATCGAGCATCGCCGCGACCAGCAGCAGCGCGACGCCGACCGGAAAGAACACGAAAATCGCGCGCGACGACAACGCCTCGGCGCAAGGCGCGCCGATCGCCAAGACGGCGAAGCCGAGCCGGCGCAGAAGCCGCGCCGCGTCCGCGCCGGCGTCGGGAGAGGTTTGGGGCGCAAAATCGACCATATCCGCTTGGACTCGTTCGCCTCTCGAGGTTATAGGGCGCCGCAACCGCCGCGGCTGTGGGCGCGCGGCAACACTGGCGGCGCAAATATGGACTCTTCTTCGCCGAGCGGCGGCGCCGTCACCCGGGCGGGAACGACCGCGCTGCGCGCGCGCGGCGAGGCGCGCGCCGCCTTCGCCCGCGTCGGGTCGCGGAGCGCGCCGGCGCGGGTCTTCGAGGCCGGCGGCTTGCGCCTCCGCTTTCCTCGTTCGCCGGGCCCATGCGAGGCCGTGCTGGTCAATACCGGCGGCGGCATGGCCGGCGGCGATCGCGCGACAATAGAGTTAAGTCTGGAGCGCGCCGCAGACGTCCTCGCGACGACCCAATCGGCGGAGAAAATCTACCGCTCGGAAGGCGAGCCGGCGCGGGTCGCGACGCGTCTAAGCCTGGCGGCCGGCGCCCGGCTCGCCTGGACGCCGCAGGAGACGATCCTGTTCGACCAAGCTCGGCTCGAACGACGCCTCGACGCGGAGATCGCGGAGGACGCTTCGCTCCTCCTCATCGAATCGGTCGTGTTCGGCCGCCTCGCGATGGGCGAGGACCGGATCGACGCGGGGTTCAAGGATCGCTGGCGCATTCGCCGCGCCGGCCGCTTGGCTTTCGCCGAGGAGTTTCGCCTCGACGCCGCGACGCAGACGCTGGGCCGCCCGGCGACCGGCCGTGGCGCGCGCGCGATTGCCTCTTTTTTGTTCATGGCGCCTGACGCGGCGGCGCGCCTGGACGAAGTTCGCGCGACTTTCGACGAGCACGCCGCCGCCGACGGCGCGCCGGTCGAAGCCGGCGCCAGCGCGCTCGACGGATTCGTTGTCGGCCGCGCTCTTTCCGCCGATCCCGCCCGATTGCGCGCGCTGGTCCTCGCCGTCATGATGGCGCTAACGGGTCGGCCGGCGCCGCGCGTCTGGCAGTAATTTCGGCGCCGCGCTTGCACGTCCGAGAACTTTGAGGCGCCGTCCTTTGCGAGCGAAGCGAAAGCCATAGGGTGGCGTTTTATGAATGGATTGCTCCGTCGTGCGCTCCTCGCGCGACGGCGCTCTTTTTCAAAGGTCCGCCAAGAGCAAGCCGATGAACCTCACCCCGCGAGAAAAAGACAAGCTCCTCATCGCCATGGCGGCGATCGTCGCGCGACGGCGCCTGGAGCGCGGCGTCAATCTCAATCATCCCGAGGCGGTGGCGCTGATCACCGATTTCGTCGTCGAAGGGGCGCGCGACGGCCGCTCCGTCGCCGAATTGATGGAAGCCGGCGCGCATGTGTTGACGCCCGACCAGGTCATGCCCGGAATCGCCGAGATGATTCACGACATCCAGGTCGAGGCGACCTTCCCTGACGGGACGAAGCTCGTCACGGTGCATCATCCGATCCGCGGCGCGGACGAGAAGCTCAAGCCCGGCGAGGTCCTCGCCGAACCCGGCGACATCGTCATGAACCAGGACCGCGAGACGCTGACCTTGCAGGTCGCCAATACCGGCGACCGGCCGATCCAAGTCGGCTCGCACTACCATTTCTTCGAGACCAATCCGGCGCTGAAATTCGACCGCGCCAGGACGCGCGGCTTCCGCCTCGACATTCCCGCCGGCACGGCGATCCGCTTCGAGCCCGGCCAGAGCCGCGAGGTGCGCCTCGTCGCGCTCGCCGGCAAGCGCGAGGTCTACGGCCTGCGCCAAGCGGTGATGGGGAAGCTGTGAGGCTGACGAGCCGATGACGACCGCCGTGTCATTCCCGCGTAAGCGGGAATCCAGACGGAGCGAGCCTTCGTACGCGGCGGCTCCTGGATTCCCGCTTTCGCGGGAATGACAATTGCTGAGAGACAATATACGTACTTCATAGAGGTCGGGGCGCTCCATGGCGAAATCGAAATCGCATAACGAACCGGCGCACGCGTTCCTGTCGCGCGCCGCCTATGCCGACATGTTCGGCCCGACCAAGGCCGACCGCATCCGCCTCGCCGACACCGAGCTTGTCATCGAGGTCGAGAAGGATTTCACCACTTATGGCGAAGAGGTGAAGTTCGGCGGCGGCAAGGTGATCCGCGACGGCATGGGTCAATCCCAAGTCCCGCGCCGGCGCGGCGCGGTCGACACGGTCATCACCAATGCCGTGATCCTCGACCATTGGGGCATCGTCAAAGCCGACGTCGCCATCAAGGACGGGCTCATCGCCGCGATCGGCAAGGCCGGCAATCCGGACATCCAGCCGGGCGTCGACATCGTCATCGGCCCCGGCACGGAAGTGATCGCCGGCGAAGGCAAGATCCTCACCGCCGGCGGCTTCGACACGCATATCCATTTCATCTGTCCGCAGCAGATCGAGGAGGCGCTGATGAGCGGCGTCACCTCGATGCTGGGCGGCGGCACGGGACCTGCGACCGGCACATTTGCGACGACCTGCACGCCCGGGCCCTGGCACATTGCGCGGATGATCGAGGCGGCCGACGATTTTCCGATGAATCTCGGCTTCGCCGGCAAGGGCAACGCCTCCAAGCCGGCGGCCCTGGTCGAGCAGATCGAGGCCGGCGCTTGCGCGCTCAAATTGCACGAAGATTGGGGCACGACTCCGGCGGCGATCGATTGCTGCCTGTCGGTCGCCGACGATCACGACGTGCAAGTGATGATCCATACCGACACGCTGAACGAATCGGGCTTCGTCGAGGATACGATCAAGGCGTTCAAGGGCCGCACGATCCACGCCTTCCATACCGAAGGGGCCGGCGGCGGCCATGCGCCGGACATCATCAAGGTGGCGGGCCTCGCCAACGTTCTGCCGTCCTCGACCAATCCGACGCGGCCTTTCGCGCGCAACACGCTCGACGAACATCTCGACATGCTGATGGTCTGCCACCATCTCGATTCGTCGATTCCCGAAGACCTCGCTTTCGCGGAGAGCCGCATCCGCAAAGAGACGATCGCGGCCGAGGACATCCTGCACGACATGGGCGCGCTCGCGATGATGAGCTCGGACAGCCAGGCCATGGGGCGGGTCGGCGAGGTCATCATCCGTACCTGGCAGACCGCCGACAAAATGAAGAAGCAGCGCGGCGCGCTGACCGGCGATTCAAAGCGCAACGACAATCGGCGGGCCAAGCGCTACGTCGCCAAATACACGATCAATCCGGCGATCGCGCATGGCGTTTCGAAGCACATCGGCTCGGTCGAGAAGGGCAAGCTCGCCGACCTCGTCCTGTGGGCGCCCGCTTTCTTCGGCGTGAAGCCGGACCTGGTCATCAAAGGCGGCGCGATCGCGGCGGCGCCGATGGGCGATCCCAACGCCTCGATCCCGACGCCGCAGCCCGTCCATTACCGGCCGATGTTCGGCGCTTACGGGCGGGCGCGGGCGGCGACCTCGCTGACCTTCGTCTCGCAAGCCGCGATCGACAAGAAGCTCGGCGCCGCGCTCAAGGCGCAAAAGAAGCTGGTCGCCGTCGAAGGCACGCGCGACATTTCCAAGAAGAGCCTGATCCACAACGACGCGACGCCGGACATCAGGGTCGATCCGGAGACTTACGCGGTGACCGCGAATGGCGAGCTGCTTGTCTGCGAGCCGGCCGAGACCCTGCCGATGGCGCAGAGGTACTTCTTGTTCTGAGCCTCCCGTCATTGCGAGGAGCGAAGCGACGAAGCAATCCAGGAACCGCCGACGCCACTCCAGAATAGCGCGGGGTAGACCTAGACCGCCTTCTGAGGGGAGCTTTGCGATCAGAGGCGCGCGCGATTATATGAAGCTCCGAGACACGACTTGCTAAAGCTTTTCCCATGCCCCCTCACGCGCCCGCCGCGCCGCCGATCCACGCTCCGCTGGACAGCTTCGACAGCGCGCTCGGCCATCGCATCATCGACACCCATATCTGGGCGGTGGAGCAAGGCTTGCGCGGGACTGAGAGCGAGCAGCTCTTCGACGGCTATTGCCAGCGCCTGGTCGTGCATGGCGCGCCGCTGTGGCGGGCGCACGCCGCGATGGAGACGCTGCATCCGCAATGGAACGGCTATGGCTATACCTGGCGGCGCGACCTCAACGCGATCCATCCCGAACAATATATCTTCAAGGCCGAGGACGAGCAGATCTGGCTGAAGAGCCCGTTCTATCGGCTGATCGAGCGAGCCCGGGCCGGCGAGCCCGAGCCATGGATAAGGCGGCGGATCGAGCAGGGGCCGGAGCAGCGCGACTTTCCGGTGCTCGAAGAATTTTTCGGCCAGGGCGGTACGGATTATTTCGCCCGCCTTTTCACCTTTGGCGAGAACGGCGACCCTTCGCATGGCACAGGCGTCGTCTATTCGTTCACCGCCGACCGACCGGGCGGCTTCAGCGAAGAAGACATGTCGCTGATGCAGGCGACCTTGCCGGCCCTATCTTTGGCGATGAAGGCCGACGCCGGCCACGTCATCGCCTCGGGCCTGCTCGGCGCCTATCTCGGCGCCGACGCCGGCCGGCGGGTGCATAACGGCGCGGTGCGCCGCGGCTCGGTCACCTCGATTCACGCGGCTCTGTGGTACGCCGACATTCGCGGCTTTACCGCGGCGAGCGACGCAGCGCCGGGGGCGGCGATCGTCGATCTGCTCAACGACGTGTTCGAGACGTTGACGGCCTCGCTGCGCGCCCGCGGCGGCCAGGTGCTGAAGTTCATCGGCGACGCGCTGCTGGCGACATTCGCGTTCGAAGCGGCGGATGTCGAGACGACCTGTCGGCGCGCGCTCGACGCCGCAGCCGAAGCGATGGCCGAGCTCGACGCGCTGAACGCCGCGCGGTCGGCCAAGGGCCTGAATCCGGTTTCGGTCGACATCGCTCTGCATTGCGGCGAAGTGCTCTATGGCAATGTCGGCGCGACCGACCGGCTCGATTTCACCGTGATCGGACCCGCCGTCAATGAGGTCGCGCGGATCGAGGCGCTATGCGAGCCGCTCGGCCGCAACGTCCTGGCCTCGGCGGAATTCGTCGCGGCGCTCAAAGGCGGCGACGCGCGGCTCGAAGCGCTCGGCCGTCATGCCCTGCGCGGCGTGCGGGAGGCGAAGCAGATTTTCGGGCTGGCGCCTATCCTCCCCCGCGCAGCGGGGGAGGGGGACCATGCGAAACATGGTGGAGGGGGCTCCGGCCTATCAGGATAATCCCCAACCGCCGGCGGCCCCCCTCCACCGCGCTACGCGCGGTCCCCCTCCCCCGCTTTCGCGGGGGAGGAAAATTGCGCCCTTTCCAATTCGCTTCGCAAATCGCGCAACGTACTTTCAATATGCGTCGCGCTGAGCTTGGCGGCTTCGTCGGATTTGCCGGCGGCCCAGGCGGCGTAGAGCGCGTCGTGCTCGCCGATCGCGCGGGCGTTGCGGCCGCTCGGCTCGAGATGCTTGACGACATAGCGCTCGGCGGCGACCTGCAGCCGCTCGAGGATGAGGAGCGTGACGCGGCGGCCCGAGGGGCGGGCCAACGCCATGTGGAAGGCGCGGTTCAGCGCCGCGACCGAGGCGGCGCGATCCTGCATGGCCCGATCGAGAGCGGCGAGCGCGCGGCGCGCGGCGACGCGATCGGCGTCATTCGCGCGCGCCGCCGCTTCGGCCACGGCGTCCGGCTCCAGCTTCAATCTGAGATCGAAGACTTCGTACGCTTCCTCGGCCGAGAGCGGCGAGACGAAGAAGCCGCGATTCGCCTTCGAGACGACGAGCCCGTCCTGCTCCAATCGGGCGAAGGCTTCGCGCAACGGGATTTTGCTGACGCCGAATTCTGCCGCGAGCGCGTCCTGCCGGATCGGCGCGTCGCCGGAAAGCTCGCCGCGGACGATCCGCTCGCGAACGGCGTCGAAAAGCTGATCGGCGAGGCCGGCTTTGACGATGACGGTCATGGATTCGCTGACCCCCGCCGTCATTGCGAGGAGCGAAGCGACGAAGCAATCCATTCGTAAGGCGCAGCCCGACGAATAGATTGCTTCGCTCCGCTCGCAATGACGGCCTTGAGTTGGACCCGCATCACCGTACCTGGAATCCTCGCCAAAACGCGTCCTGCCGGTCGATCCAGATCGTGTTGAACCCGGTCGCGACCGCCGATCCTTGGATCGAAGGCACGATCGCCTTTTGGCCGGCGATCTCCGCCTCGGCCTCCACCTTCCCGGTGAAGAGCGAGCCGATATAGCTTTCATGCACGAACGTATCGCCCGGCCGCAACTTTCCTTGCGCGGCGAGATGGGCGAGGCGAGCGGAGGTGCCGGTGCCGCAGGGCGAGCGGTCGATGGCGCGCTCGCCATAAAAGACGGCGTTGCGCCCATCGGCTTTGGCGTTCTTCGGCTTGTCGGCCCAGAGCACGTGCGAGACGCCGCGGATGGTCGGATCGAGCGGATGGACCGGCTCGAATTTCTCGCGCACCAGATTGCGGACGATTGCGCTGAGCTCGATCAGGCGGCTTGCGCCGAGAGCGTCGAGGCCCAGATAGGGCCCTTGCGGCTCGACGATCGCGTAATAATTGCCGCCATAGGCGACGTCGACGGCGAGCGGCCCGAAGCCCGGAACATCGATCGCGATAGCGCGCCCGGCGACATAGGCGGGCACGTTGACGATCTTGACGTACGTCACCTTGTCGCCGTCCGGGCCGTATTCGAGCTCGATGAGCCCGGCGGGAACTTCGGCGCGCAGCCGGCCGGGCTCGCGCGGCTGAATCAAGCCGTGTTCGAGGCCGAACGTCACGAGGCCGATCGCGCCGTGGCCGCACATCGGCAGGCAGCCGCTCGTCTCGATGAAGAGAATGCCGATATCCGCTTCGGCCGTGGTCGGCGGATAGAGGAAGCCGCCCGACATCATGTCGTGGCCGCGCGGCTCGAAACAGAGGCCGGTGCGAATCCAATCGAAGCGCTCGAGGAAATCCTGGCGGCGCTCCGACATGTTGGCGCCGCGCAGCAGCGGCGCGCCGCCGGCGACGAGGCGCACCGGATTTCCGGCGGTGTGGCCGTCGATGCAGAAGAAGGTATGGCGCATGGATGTACCAAGTTACGAGCGCTGAGACGCGCGGCGATACTGGGCCGCACAGCCGAGTCCAGAAACATCGTGTCATTCCCGCGCAAGCGGGAATCCAGAGAAGCGCCGCGCTTTATGACCTGCAATCTGGATTCCCGCTTGCGCGGGAATGACACGGTTGAGTCACGATATTAAGCCGCCTCACGCCTGGCGACATCCGGCCGCGTCGCCGCCGCCTTCTCGACCATCGCGATCACCTCGGCCCGGCGCGCTCCGGATAGCGGCAGGCGCGGCAGGCGCACGCGCTCCGAGCCGCGGCCCATGATCTGCTCGGCCAGCTTGATCGATTGGACGAGATCATGCTCGGCGTCGAGATGGAGCAGCGGCATGAACCAGCGATAGATGCGCCGCGCCGTGTCCCAATCGCCGCGCTCGGCCGCGGCGACGAGCTCCACCGATTCGTGCGGGAACGCCGAGGTGAGGCCGGAGACCCAGCCCTTGGCGCCGAGCATCAGGCCTTCGAGCGCGATGTCGTCGAGGCCGGCGAAAAGGTCGAATCGGTCGCCGAACGCGTTGATCAAATCGGTGAAGCGGCGCGGATCGGGCGCGCTCTCCTTGATCGCCTGGATGTTCGCACTCTCGGCCAGTCTTTCGAGAACGTCGATCTCGATATTGACCCGGTAGGCCGGCGGATTGTTGTAGAGCATGATCGGCAGGCTCGTCGCGGCGGCGACGGCGCGGAAATGGGCGAGGAGTTCTTCGGGCTTGGGCACATAGACCATGGCCGGCAGCGCCATCAGGCCGTCGGCGCCGAGCCTCTCCGCGTCGCGGGCGAACGCGACGGCTCGGCGCGTGTCGAACTCGGAGACGCCCGCCACGACCGGAACGCGGCGCGCCGCGACCTCGACCGCAGCTTTCAGCAGCGTGCGCTTTTCCTCCGGATCGAGCGAATTGTTCTCGCCGCACGTGCCGAGCAGGATGAGGCCGTGCACGCCGTCCTTGACGAGCGCGTCCAGGCCGCGCTGGGTCGCCTCGATGTCGAGACTCAAATCCGCAGCGAATTGGGTCGTCGCCGCCGGAAACACGCCGCGCCAACCTGTGCTCATCTGGACCTCCTAAAATCGTATACGATATACGATAATGCCTTCCTGCTGCCTGTCAAGCCACATTTGCGTTAGACTTCAGCCGCCGCCAAGGAGACGGAACGATGTCGGACGAGAGCTTGATCGCGGAAAAGACTGCCTGCGTCGTGATGCGGGCCGGCGCGCCCTTCATGGGCAAGCAGGGCCTCGCCTATTCGCCGGCCATTTCGGCCGAGACCGTCGGGGCCAAGGGCATCCACATGCAAATGCTGACCATGCCGCCCGGCGCCCGCGCCAAGGCGCATCTGCACGAGGCGCATGAGACGGCGCTGTATGTGCTCAGCGGAGAAGCCGGCATGTACTATGGCGAGAAGCTCGAACATCATATGACGAACCGCGCCGGCGACTTCGTCTATATCCCGGCGAACGTGCCGCACCTGCCCTATAATTCCAGCGCTACCGAGCCCTGCGTCGCGATCATCGCCCGCACCGATCCGAACGAGCAGGAAAGCGTGGTGCTGCTGCCGGAGCTCGAAAAGATCCGCCCGTGAGACAGCTTGTCGGCTCAGCCTAACGCCGCGGGCAAGCCGGCGTCTTGACTTGGCGTTTGTTCTATTTAGTTTATAGACTTAGAAAATGTCCCTGTGAGGCGAAATGACGGCCACCGCACAATCCCTCGCCGAGGACGCCCGCCGCGTCAGCGCGACGGCCAGCGAGGACTGGCTATCCGTCATTATCGGCCTGGGGATTTTCACGCTAGGCCTCGCCAGCCTCGGGGGAGCGGACCTGCTCGGCTGGACGGTCTCGACCTCCGTCTGGACCGATCCCGCCAAGGCGCTGAGCGCAGTTTCGAAAGCCTATGCCGGCCTGGGCGGTTTGAGCGCCCTGCTCGCCACCTACGCCGCCTTGCTCGTCGTCCTCGGCGCATCGGCGGCCGCGCTCGGCCAGGACGTCCGGCGCTTCGCAATCGCCTTCACCGCCGTGTTCTGGATCGCCTACATCGCCTGGATGCTCGGCAGCAACGCCTATCTCGCCGCGAACACGCCGGCCGATTTGCAGAAATTCGGCGTCGGCTGGTCGCTGAAGCTGACAAACGAAGGCGGCTACATCGTCGCACTCGTCGTCGGACTGATCATCGCCAATATCTTTCCGGCTTTCGCCGATTGGCTGCGCGCGGCGATCAGGCCGGATTTCTACGTCAAGATCGCGATCGTCATTCTCGGCGGCTTTCTCGCCGTCACCGCGGCCGGGCGGCTGACCCTCGCCTCCTCGCTGCTGCTGCGCGGCGTCGCGGCGATCATTGAGGCGTACCTCGTTTATTGGGCCGTCGTCTATTACGTCGCCCGCAAATGGTTCGGCTTCCCGCGCGAATGGGCGGCGCCGCTCGCTTCCGGCATTTCGATCTGCGGCGTCTCGGCGTCGATCGCCGTCGGCGGCGCGATCAGGGCGCGGCCGATCGTGCCGGTCCTGGTCTCCTCGCTCGTCGTCATCTTCGCCGTCGTCGAATTGCTGATCCTGCCCTTCTTGGCGCAGACTTTCCTCTGGCGCGAGCCGCTGGTCGCAGCGGCTTGGATCGGCCTGGCGATCAAGACCGACGGCGCCGCGGTCGCCGGCGGCGGCGTCACCGAATCCTTGATCCTCGCCAAGAACGCCGCCGAGGGCGTCGTCTTTCAGCCGGGCTGGCTGGTCGGGACGACCGCCGCAGTGAAAGTGTTCATCGATATTTTTATCGGCGTCTGGGCCTTCGTTCTCGGCTACATCTGGACCAACCATGTCAACCGCGCCGGCGACGCCGCCCGCGTGTCGGAAATCTGGGCGCGGTTCCCGAAATTCGTCATCGGCTTCGTCGCGACTTTCGCCGTCGGCCTCGCCCTCGCGCTCGGATTGCCGAAGGACCTCGCCGCGAAATTGCCGGCTGCGGTCGGCGAAGCCAACGCCTATCGGACGATTTTCTTCATCCTGACCTTCTTCTCGATCGGCGTGCTCAGCGACTTCCGCAAGCTCTGGCGCGACGGCTTCGGCCGGCTCGCCGCGGTCTATGTCGTCAGCCTGTTCGGATTCGTGATCTGGGTCGGGTTGGTCATATCCTGGCTGTTCTTCGCCGGCGTGAAGCCGCCGCTGGCCGGGTGAGGAGGCGCGCAATGTCCGAACTCGAGAGCCGCGAAGCCGAAGCGCCGGCGCTCTATTCCGAGCCGCTGCTGCCGATCGAGAAAAAGCTGATCGGCTGGAGCCTGGGGCTCGGCGTTGCGCTGCTGATCGTGCTGGCGATCATCAATCGGCTGCTTGGCGCATAAGAAATCCCCTTACAAAACGCGCAACGTTGCGGCGCCATGCCGGCCGACCGCCGGAGGTACGGACTCCGCGCTTAGCTTGGCGGGGCGACCGCGAAGCGGCTTGGGCTCGGCGCCGAGCACGGCGATGGCATGCAGGATAGAGCGCGTTAACGCCCCGCGTTCAGGCGGTACATCGCTGATCACGCCGCCGCGATCCGCGGCTTCGGCGCGGCGCTCAGCACCTCCTCATCGACATGCCGTTCGAACTTGACGAAGTTCTCCTTGAACATTCCGATCAGGCGCTTGGCCGTCTCGGCGAACTCCGCCTTGCTGGCCCATGTCTTGATCGGCTCCAGAATATGCGGCTCGACGCCGGGCACTCGGGTCGGCACGGCGAGGCCGAAATAGGGATCCGAGCGGAAATTGGCGCGGTTCAGCGAGCCGTCCAGCGCCGCGGCGAGCAGCCTTCGCGTCACCCGGATCGGCATGCGGCGGCCCGTCCCATACTTGCCGCCGGTCCAACCGGTATTGACGAGCCAGCAATCGACATGATGCTTCTCGATCAGGTCGCGCAACAGATTGCCATAGACCGACGGATGACGCGGCATGAACGGCGCGCCGAAACAGGCGGAGAAGGTCGCCTGCGGCTCGGTGACGCCTTTCTCGGTGCCGGCGACTTTCGCCGTATAGCCCGAGAGAAAGTGGTACATCGCCTGGCTCGGATCGAGCTTGGCGATGGGCGGCAGCACGCCGAAGGCGTCGCAGGTCAGCATGACGATGTTGCGCGGCCGGCCGTCGCGGCCGGTCGGCGAAGCGTTGACGATGAAATCGAGCGGATAGGCGATGCGGGTGTTCTCGGTTTTCGAATCGTCGTCGAAATCCGGCTCGTGGGTGATCGGATCGAGGACGACGTTCTCCATCACCGTGCCGAAGCGCTCGGTCGTCGCGTAAATGTCGGGCTCGGCCTCGCGCGACAGCCGGATCGCCTTGGCGTAGCAGCCGCCTTCGAAATTGAACACGCCGTGCTTGCTCCAGCCATGCTCGTCATCGCCGATCAGCATTCGGCTCGGATCGGCCGAGAGCGTCGTCTTGCCGGTGCCGGAAAGTCCGAAGAACAGCGCGACCTCGTTGCGCCCGCCGGAATTGGCCGAGCAATGCATCGGCATCACGTCGTGCTCCGGCAGAAGGTAGTTAAGGTACGTGAACACCGCCTTTTTCATCTCGCCGGCATAGCTCGTCCCGCCGATCAGCACGATCCGTCTGGAAAAGTCGCAGGCGATCACCGTCTCGGACCGGCAGCCGTGCCGTTTCGGATCGGCCTTGAACGAGGGCAGATCGACGATCGTCAGATCCGGAACGAAACCGGCGAGGTCGCTCGTCTCCGGCCGAATCAGCAGATTGCGGATGAACAGGGAGTGCCAGGCGAGCTCGGTGAAGACTCGCGTCTTGACTCGGAACGAAGGATCAGCGCCGGCATAGAGATCCTGCGCGAAGAGCTCGCGGCCTTTCGCGTGCGCGATGAAATCCTGCAAGAGCGCGTCGAAATGCGGCCGCGACATCGCCTGGTTGTTGTCCCACCAGATCGACTTCTCGATCGCCTCGTCGCGGACGATGAATTTGTCTTTCGGGCTGCGGCCAGTGTGGATTCCGGTCTCGGCGACGAGCGCGCCGCCGGCGGCGATGTTGGCTTCGCCGCGCCGCAAGGCTTCGCCATAAAGCTGAGGCGCCCGCAAATTCCAGTGAGCTGCGGCGAGATCGTGAAAGCCGAACCGATCGGCGCCATGCGCGGCGTTGAAAGTCCCCGTTTGTCGCATTCTCGCCTCCTCGCTCGTCTCGCTTCGCAATATCCGAATGACCGGGGAGATCGAGAATCGCCCCTTAATTTTGTTCCTTCTTATAACGCGTGGCGGCGAATTCCGGCGCCAAGGCCCGGTAGAGCGAGCGGAACCTTTTGATTTGTCCCGCGAAAGCCTCGACAAGCGCCGGCTCGGGCATGATCTCGTCGGCGATCGGCGGCGGCCTGCAAACATTGTCGGGCCGGCCGCCCGTCGCGGCGAGCCTGGCGAGTCTGGCGGCGCCGAAGGCGGGTCCGGAATCGCCGCCGCGATAGCGCACGACCGGACGATCCAGCGCCGCGGCGATCATCCGCGCCCAGAGCGCGCTTTTTGCGCCGCCGCCGGCGAGCCCGACCGCGCCGATCGGCTGCTCGGCGGTCTCGACGCTGTCCAGCGCGTCCCTCAAGCTGAACGCGACGCCCTCCATGGCCGCGCGGGTCAGATCGGCGCGGCTGGTCGTCGGATCGAGGCCGAAAAAAACGCCGCGCGCCAGCGGATCGTCATGCGGCGTGCGCTCGCCGGAAAGGTACGGCAACGCGACCACCTCGCCCGGGCCGCGATAGTCCCGCGCCGCCTCCGCTTCGAGCGCCGCCGGCTCGGCGCCGAACAGCCGGCCGAGAAAGGCGAGCGCCCCGGCCCCGTTGAGCATGGCCGCCATATTGTACCAAAGACCCGGCAAGGCATGGGCGAAGCCATGGACGAGCCGCTCCGGCGGCCTCGGCGCATAGCGGCCTTCGGCGACGATGAGCTGCGTCGCGGTGCCGAGCGATATGAAGGCTGCGCCGGGTTTGACCGCGCCGAGACCGACCGCGCCGACCGCCGCGTCGCCGCCGCCCGCCGCGACGATCGCGCCGCGCGGCAGGCCGAAGCGATCGGCGATCGCGCCGCGAAGCCCGCCCGCTTGCGCCGAGCCCTCGATAAGCGGCGGCGCGAGCCCTGCGTCGACGCCGCTTGCTTCGAGCGCCGCCGGCGACCATCGCCGCGCCGCCTCGTCGAGCCACCAGGTTCCGGCGGCGTCGCTCATATCGGTCGCCTTCTCGCCAACGAGGGCCAGTCGCAAATAGTCTTTCGGCAAAAGAACGCAGCGAACTCTCTTGAATACTTCCGGCTCGTGCGCGGCGAGCCACATCAGCTTCGGCGCGGTGAAGCCGGCCATCGGCTTGACGCCGACCAGCGGAATCAACTCGGCGTGGCTTTCGGCGAGCCGACGCGCCTCGGCGAAGGCGCGCGTGTCGTTGTGCAGGATCGCCGGCCGCAGCGGCTTGTCATCGCCGTCGAGCAGGACGGCGCTGTGCATCTGACCGGAAAAGCCGATCGCTTGCACGCGCGTCATGGCCTGCGGCGCTTCGCGGGCAAGCCGCGCCAATGCGGCGTACATCGCGCTGAGCCAATCTTCGGGATTCTGCTCCGACCAGAGCGGATGCGGATGGGCAGGCTGATAGGCTTCCGACGCCGTTGCGAGGACGCGCTCATCCTCATCGACCAGCGCCGCTTTCAGCGCCGACGTCCCGCAATCGAGCCCGAGATAGGTCATGCGGCGCGCCTTCCCCGCGCAGCGGAGGCGGATGTGAGAGCGGCGATCGTCATTCCAGCCACTTCGCCGTCTCCGCGGCCAGCGTCCCGTTCTCGATAGCCATATGCAGCCATTGGTCGACAAAGGCTTTCAGCGGCTCGTCGCGCGGCATCCAATAGGCTTTCTCGGCGAAGTCGAAAGGCTTGTCGGGATGGATGGCGCAGAGCGCGCCTTGATGCAGCTTCTGCTGATAGCGCGCCTCGGACGCGTCGGTGATCATCAGGTCGGCCTTGCCGGCGGCGAGCTGATCGAAAATCGTCGCATTGTCCGGATAGATCGCGATTCGAGCTTGGCGCAGGCGGGCGCGGTCGAACTTCTCGTTCGTGCCGCCGGGATTGGCGATGACGGTGACGTCCGGCCGATCGATCTCGGCGAGCGTCTGGTACTTGTCCCGATCGGCGCAACGCGCGATCGGCGCCTTGCCTTCGCGCAAATAGGGGATCGAGAAGAAGCCCTTCTTGGCGCGCTCCAAGGTGATCGAGACGCCGCCCATCGCGATGTCGAATTTATCCGCGTCGAAATCCTTGGCGAGATTGGGCCAGCTCGTGGCGACGAACTCGACTTGGACGCCGAGCGCCGCCGCGAGCGATTGGGCGAGATCGATATCAAGGCCGGAATAGCCGCCGCTCGCCAGATCGCGCGCGGTGAACGGCCGATAATCGCCCGTCGTGCCGACTTTGAGGACGCCGCGGGCGATGATGTCGTCAAGCCGGGAGCTTTGCGCGTCGGCCGGCGCCGCGGACAGGATGAGCGCGCCGAGAGCCGCCAAACCGATGCGTCGCAACGAACCGCCTCCCGAAGCGCCTGATAGACCAACGCGCTTGGTCATGTTGGGCGAAGCGAGCGCAGCCGGCAAGGCCCGCGGCGTCGATCAAGTTTCGAAGCGGTCGGCCATCGCCCGAGCGGCGCGCCGCCGTCTCACGCGCCCGCGCCCGGTCGCCTCATTGCAAGCAGGCCGCGCGCATCGGCGCGCCGCCGCGAACCCAGGAGGCGGGCCCGAGACCCTCGACGAAGCCGGACGGCCTCGCCTCGACGCCGAGGCGGCGGCGGAGAATATAGCGCAAGCCCGACAGGATCGGCTGATCGGCGCCGCGGCCAGCCTCGTCGACGCCGTACCATTCGTCGTCATCGGCGTCGCGGGAAAAGCCCTTGACGACGTCGGCGACGAAAACGCCGGCCGAGCGATTGGTTTCGTGGGCTTTGGCGGCGACCTCGGCGGCGAAATCGCCGCCGATCGAGGCGAGCGCGGCGCGCGCGACGTGGACGTTCGAACACGTTCGGATGATTTCGCGCGCGAGCATTTTGGCCTCCTGAAGGAACAAACGCTCAACTCGCGAACCGGCCCCTCCAGCTCGCTGAAATGACGCTTAAGCGGAGAAAAAGACTTCTCTGTGACCTCGCGTCGCACGCGTCCGAAATAGGCGTCCGCTCCGTTTTGAGACGGACGCTTTGCAACTGTCAGGTTAGCATGCCGCAGGCTGCACGGCCGGTAGGACGTTCAGAGCGACGGCTGGATCAGCGCGATCGAACGATCGAGAATGGCGCGATGAGCGTCGGAGGCCGGCATGCCCAATTTATGGGTTTGTACGTCGGCCAGATAAAGGTCGAGCGTTTCGGCGGCTTCGCCCGCCGCGATCCGATCGAACAAGACTTCGGCATAGGTGAACAATTCGCCGTCGTTGCAATCGGCGGGCGTGTCCCATGAATCGCGCATGATTTCGACGATCTTGCCGATCAGGTTGGTGCGGTCGTCAGTCCTGGCGCGTCGCGCGCTGTTTCCGGTTGGGCTCATTCTAGCCTCCCCATGTCCAAGCGTCGCCGGCTTCTGCAAGTTCCTTTTATCGCGCGGTTCGCCCTTTTCGTGAAGATGGACCGGCGGATAAAGTTGGCGGCGATCGCCGCCGTCATGCCCGCCATGCATGGCGGGCCGCGCTTCGCCGCCTTCGCCGCCGCTTTCGTCCTCGCTCTCGCGCCCGCCCGCGGCGAACCCAAAACCGCGCCGTCCGAGCCGGTCGATCAGGCGCTCTGCAGCATCATCGAGAACTCGGCCGCGGCCAACCGTCTGCCGAGAGATTTTCTCACCCGGCTGATCTTCA
Source organism: Alphaproteobacteria bacterium (assembly GCA_021325385.1). Taxonomy (GTDB): domain Bacteria; phylum Pseudomonadota; class Alphaproteobacteria; order Rhizobiales; family Beijerinckiaceae; genus Roseiarcus. The sequence continues at coordinate 10,264 of JAJPHH010000167.1, read as the reverse complement.
AGGAAAGCGCCCTCAGGGCCGGCGCGGTCAGCCCGGCCGGGGCCGAAGGGGTCGCGCAATTCATGCCGGGCACCGCCGCCGAGCGCGGCCTCGCCAATCCGTTCGACCCGGAAACCGCGATCCCGGAAGCGGCCAGATATCTTGCCGAATTGTCGCGGCGATTCGGCAGTCTCGGCCTTGCCGCGGCGGCTTACAATGCGGGGCCGAACCGGGTCGCCAATTGGCTCGCCGGGCGCGGCGAGATGCCGCTCGAAACGCGCGATTACGTCCTGGCGATCACGGCCCGTCCGATCGAGGACTGGGCGAAGCCGGCCGCGCCGGAGGCGACGCTCGAATCCCCGCCGGCGGATGGCGAGGCTTGCCTGGCGATCATTGCGGCTTTGCGACGCGGCGCGCCGGCGCGAGTACTCGGCGAAACGCCGTTCGCGCCCTGGGGCGTGCAAGTGGCCGGCAATTTCTCGAAAGCCGTGGCGCTGGCTTCGTTCGAGCGCGCCCGCGAAAAATACCGCGCGGTGATCGGCGATACGCCGCCTTTCATTCTCTCGTCCCGGCTCGGCGGCCGCGGCGCGAGCACGTTCTTCCGCGTCCGCCTGCCGGCCTCGAGCCGCGCCGAGGCGGAGCGGCTTTGCGATCGATTGCACGCCGCCGGCGGCAGTTGCGTGGTCCTGCGCAGTTGAGGCGTGGGCGCCGAAAACGCGATATGACAGGCTGATTGCAGAGCGGCGGGGCCGCGCGGATTGCCGATCGAGGGCTTCGGGTTGGAGCAATGGGCTTCGGGCGGCGGGTAAGAGCCTATGCGACGGCTCTCGCCTATGTCGCGTTGGCGGCGGCGGCGCGGCTTCTGCTCGCCGCGCAACTGAGCGAATCGGAGAATTTCGGCCCGTTTTATCCGGCGGTGCTCGGCGCGGCGTTGATCGGCGTCGGACCGGGCGCGGTCGCCGCCTTGGCCAGCATCGTCCTGATTTGGTGTTTCTTCACTCCGTTGACCGACGCAGCGATCCCGCGAGACGCGACCGCCGCCCTGGCGTTGGTCGTGTTCGCGCTTTGCTCGGCGCTCATCGTCGCAGTCGCCGCGATCCATCAGCGCATGCGTTCGGCGAACGCGCGCGCCAACGAGCTGTTCAAAACGGTCCAGGACATTTCGCTCGAAGGCGTGGTCGTCTACCGCGCGGTCCGCGACGAAAACCGGCCAGGTCGTCGATTTCGAATACCGCTACGCCAATCCGGCCGCGCTCTCGTTCATGACGCGGAGCGATACGACCCGCATCGTCGGACAACGATTGCTCGAGCGCCTGCCGCTCGCCCGCGAGCATCCGCTGCTCTTTCCCCGTTACGTCGAAACCCTGACCAGCGGCGTCACCTCGACCGCCGAATACGAGCTCGGCGGGCGCTGGTGTCACTCGACCGTGGCCAAACTCGAAGACGGCCTCGTCGTCACAGTGCAGGACATTTCCGAGCGCCGGCGCAGCGAAGATTCGCAAAAGCTGCTTCTGCAAGAATTGAATCACCGCGTGAAGAACCTGCTCGCCTCTGTCATCGCCATGGCGACGGTCGCCGAGCGCGGCGCGGGTTCGGTCTCCGAGTTCCGGGAGAAGCTGCTCGGCCGGCTGCATGCGCTCTCTCGCGCGCATAACCTGTTGGTCGCCAGCTCGTGGACCGACGCCGAGATCGAGCGCGTCGTGCGCAGCACGCTCGAGCCGCATCTTCAAGCCGATGCGAGCCGTTTCCTTCTCGAAGGACCGCCGATCGCGATCTCGGCCGACGCCACCCTCGCGCTGAACGTGACGCTCTACGAGCTCGCCACAAACGCGGTCAAATATGGCGCGCTGTTGACCGCGCAAGGGCGGATCGCCATCCGCTGGCGGCACGATCCGGACCAGCCGAGTTTCGCGCTGTTGACCTGGACGGAATCCGACGGGCCGGCGGTCGAGACGCCGAGCCGATCCGGCTTCGGCGTGCGGCTCTTGGAGCAGGCCTTCGCCGCCAGCGGCGGCGGCGCGCGGCTTGAATTGCTGCGCGAAGGCGCGCGGCGCCAGATGCGATTCAAGAGCTTGCCGCCGCGCCCGCCGAATGCGGACACGATCGCAGCTTGAAGTTCCGCCTATCCGCGCGGCTTCGCCCGGGTCGTCGGCGCCGCCGCGCTCGGATCGTCCGGCCAGAAGTGGCGCGGATAGCGGCCGCGCATCTCCGCCTTCACCGCGCTCCATGAGCCTCGCCAGAAGCCAGGCAAGTCGCGGGTGATCTGGATCGGCCGGTGGGCGGGCGAGAGCAGATGCAGGGTCAGCGGCGCTTGGCCATTGGCGAGAGTCGGATGCTGCTTGAGGCCGTAGAGCTCCTGGACGCGCAGGGCGACGGCGGGACCGCCTTCGGCTTGATAATCGACGGCGACGCGCGAGCCGGTCGGCGCGATGAAATGGGTCGGCGCCTCAGCGTCGAGGCGACGCTTCAGCTCGTAGGGCAATTGCGCTTCGATCGCCTCGGCGAGCAGAGCCGGCGTGACGTCGGCGAGCGAGGTCGCGCCGATCAGGAAAGGGGCGAGCCAATCCGGCCGAGCGAGCGCGGCGTCGGAAAGATCGGGCCATTCGCCCGGTTCGGCGCGAGCGAGAAAGGCGACCCGATCGCGCCATTGCTTGGTCTCCTTGCTCCAGGGCAGGCGATCGACGCCTCGCGCAACCAGGCCTTCTGCGAGGAGCAGGGCGTTCTCCGCGCTCGGCGCGACGGCGAGGGTCTGCTCCGATAGGACGATCGCGCCGAGCCGGCGCGTGCGCCGAGCGCGCAGCGAAGCCGAGGCGCGATCGAAGGCGGTCTCCTCCTTGATCTCGATCCTGTCGGCGGCGATCGCCTCGATTTCTTCTTCTTCCAGCGGCGCGGCGAGAAGAATGCGGGTCGCGGCGGCGCGGCCGGTCGCTTCGCCGATCGCCAGATAAGGCGCGCCGGCCAGCGGCGCCTCCGGCGCGAGCGTTGCGGCGCGGCCATTGGCCATCAGGAAGTCGCCGCGCCGGCCACGCGCCTTGGCGATGCGTTCGGGAAAAGCCAAGGCGAGCAGCGCGCCGGCGCTCGCGGTTTCCTCCCTCCTCGGCCGCTCGCCGGCGGCCCGCGCGGCGATGGTTCGCGCCAGGCGGCGGGCGTCTTCGGCGCGCGATGAGCGGTCGCGATCCCAGCGTTCCAGACGCTCGTTGAGATCGACGTTGTCGCCGCCGAGGCCGCGTTCGGAGATCAGCACGGCGATCTTGCCGGCAAGCGCCGCTTGGCCGCTGCGCGCCGCGTCGACGACCATGCGGGCGAGGCGCGGCGGCAGCGCCAGCTTGGCGATCGCGCGGCCCTCGTCGGTGATGCGGCCGGCGTCGTCGAGCGCGCCGATCGCGGTCAGCAGAGACCGCGCTTCGGCCAGCGCGGGGGCTGGCGGCGGATCGAGAAAGGCGAGCGCCGCCGGGTCGGCGACGCCCCAGACCGCGAGGTCGAGGAGAAGCCCCGAAAGGTCGGCGGAGAGGATTTCCGGCCGCGCAAAGGCGACGAGAGCGCCGTTCGCCGCCTCCTCCCATAATCGGTAGCACACGCCCGGCTCGGTGCGGCCGGCGCGGCCGCGGCGCTGATCGGCCCCGGCCCGCGACACCCGCTCCGTCTCCAGCCGGGTGACGCCGACATCGGGCTCGTAGCGCGGCACGCGCGCCAGCCCGCTGTCGATCACGATGCGCACGCCTTCGATGGTCAGCGAGGTCTCGGCGATCGAGGTCGCCAGCACGACTTTGCGCCGCCCCGGCGGCGCAGGCGCGATCGCCTTGTCCTGGGCGCGGCGATCCATGGCGCCGAAAAGCGGCGCGATGTCGACATGAGGATCGCGGACGCGCTCCGCCAGCAGCGCCGCGGCGCGCTGGATTTCGCCCTGGCCGGGGAGGAAAACGAGAATCGAGCCGCGCTCGTCCGTCAGCGCGCGCAGCGCGATCCGGACGACGTCTTCCTCGATCCGCAAAGCCGGGTCGCGGCCGACATAGCGCGTCTCGACCGGAAAGGCGCGGCCTGCGCTTTCGATGATCGGCGCTTCGCCGAGCAACGCCGCGACGCGCGCCCCGTCGAGCGTCGCCGACATGATGAGCAGGCGCAAATCTTCTCGGAGCCCCGCTTGCGCGTCGAGCGCCAGAGCAAGGCCCAGATCAGCGTCGAGCGAGCGCTCGTGGAACTCGTCGAAGAGCACGGCGCCGACGCTTTCGAGCGCCGGATCGTCGAGGATCATGCGGGTGAATACCCCTTCGGTGACGACCTCGATCCGCGTCCTGGCCGAGACCAGCGATTCCATCCGCACTCTGAGGCCGATCGTCCCGCCGACTTCTTCTTCGAGCGTCTGCGCCATGCGCTGCGCCGCCGCCCGCGCCGCCAGCCGGCGCGGCTCCAACAACAGCAGTTTGCGGCCATGCAAAAAAGGCTGGTCGAGAAGCGCCAGCGGCGCCCGCGTCGTCTTGCCGGCGCCGGGCGGGGCGACCAGAACGGCGCGGCTTTTTGCCGCAAGGCTGACGCGAAGCGGTTCTAAAACCTCGTCAATCGGCAAAGAGGGAGGACTTGGAGCCATTTGCGCCCGCATTGCAGGAAGCGGCGGGCGAGGCAAGGGATTAGCCGTTTTCCGGAAGCAATCCTTCGTGAAATGCGAGCTTCCAGCGGGGGAGACGGCGTTGTATAGGGGCGCCGCTTCGAGAAAGCGGGACTTGGATCCCAGGATTTTAACCTCCTCAGAGAGATCGAGATGCAGGATGCGTTGCGCGGCGCCGTGGCGCCCGCGACCGATGGCCATGACGCCGCCCATCATTCGACCGGCAATTTCGTTTTGCTGGCTTTGGGCTCGGTCGGCGTCGTGTTCGGCGACATCGGCACGAGCCCGCTCTATGCGCTCGGCGCCTCGCTCAGCCACGCCAAGGAGACCGGGCTGCCGCCAAGCGAGGTGATCGGCGTCGTCTCGCTGATCCTTTGGGCGCTCATCGTCACGGTGACGGCGAAATACGTCCTCTTCATCATGCACGCGGACAACCGCGGCGAGGGCGGCATCCTGTCGCTGATGGCGCTGGCGCAGAGCGCGATCGGCCGCCGCACCGCGCTGATTTTCTTCCTCGGCGTGGCGGGCTCGGCTTTGTTTTCCGGCGATGCGATTATCACGCCGGCCATTTCGGTTCTCTCCGCCGTCGAAGGCTTGAAACAGGTCTCGCCCAGCCTGTCGCCCTTCATCCTGCCGGCGACGGTCGTCATCCTCATTCTCTTGTTCGTCGTCCAAAGCCGCGGCACCGCGCGGGTCGCCGCCTTTTTCGGGCCGATCATGACGATTTTCTTCGTCTGCATCGCCGTGCTGGGCGCGACGCATATTCCCGAAGCCTGGCAAATCCTGCTCGCGCTCAATCCGATGCGCGGCGTGCTGTTCCTCTTTCACGACGGCATGGTCGGCTTCATCGTGCTTGGCAGCGTCTTCCTGGCGGTGACCGGCGCGGAGGCGCTTTACGCCGATATGGGCCATTTCGGCCGCACGCCGATCCAGGCGGCCTGGGTGTTCCTGGTCCTACCGGCTCTGGCCCTCAACTATCTCGGCCAGGGCGCGAATCTCATCGCCAATCCGAGCGCGATCGCCAATCCTTACTATCTCCTGGCCCCGTCTTGGCTGCTGCCGCCGATGGTCGTCCTGTCGACGATCGCCACCATCATCGCCAGCCAGGCGGTGATTACCGGCGGCTATTCGTTCGCGCGCCAGGCGATCCAGCTCGGGCTTTTGCCGCGGCTCGAAATCGTCCACACCTCGGAAACTCAAGAGGGGCAAATCTACATTCCGCGCGCCAATCGCCTGCTGCTGATCGGCGTGCTCGCTCTGGTCGTTTTGTTCCGCACGTCGGATTCGCTCGCCAACGCCTATGGCATAGCGGTCTCGGGCACGATGGTGGCGACGACGTCGCTCGCCTTCTTTGTCGTCTGGCGCTTGTGGCGCTGGCCGCTATGGGGCTCGCTGCTCGTCGTCTGCGGCTTCCTGGCCATCGACGTCTGCTTCTTCCTCGCCAATCTCTACAAGGTCCTCGACGGCGGCTGGATTCCGCTGCTGCTCGGCGGCGCGATGGTTCTCGTCATGTGGACCTGGGCGCGCGGCAGCTCCATCCTTTCGCTGCGCACGCATCGCGATTCGATCCCGATGAAAGATCTGATCAAGATGCTGGAGAAATCAAAGCCGGTCCGCGTGCCCGGCACCGCGATCTTCCTGACCAGCGATCCGAGCGTCGCGCCGTCGTCGCTTATGCACAATCTCAAGCACAACAAGGTGCTGCACGAGCGCGTCGTGATCATGAGCGTCAAGACCGAGACCGCGCCGCGCGTGCCGCCAAGCGCGCGTTTCGAGGTCGAGAAGCTCTCGCCGGACTTTCTCGGCGTGACCTTGCATTTCGGCTATATGGAGTCGCCGCGCATTCCGCACGCGCTCGCTTTGATGCGCAAAGCCGGCTGGAAATTCGACATCATGACGACGTCGTTCTTCGTCGGCCGCCGTACGCTGAAGGCCGCCACCAATTCGGACATGCCGACCTGGCAGGACAAATTGTTCATCGCGCTCGCCAAGCAAGCGACCAACGCGCCGGACTTCTTCCACATCCCGTCGGACCGCGTGGTCGAGCTCGGCGCGCAGATGAAGGTGTGAGCGGCGTTGGAGCTTGCTCGTCGCTTCGCTCCTCGCAACAACGCCGCGCCGACTTGACGAGGCTCTTGGCGAGGCTCCCAGCTACTCGTCCTCGCCGAACCGGCTCGCGACCAGCGCCTCGATTGCGTCGAGCGCCGCTTCGGCCTCTACGCCGGTCGCCGAGACGGTGATCGTCGAGCCCATCGCGGCGCCGAGCGTCAGAATTCCCATGATCGAATCGCCGCCCACGGTCTCGCCGCAGCGCGTGACCTTGACCTCCGCGTCAAAGCGATCGACGCATTGTACGAACTTCGCCGTCGCCCGCGCATGCAGGCCCTTGCGATTGACGATGCGCATTTCTCGCGCCAGGGCCCCGGCGAATTCAGGCGACGGCGGGCAATCCTCCTCGCCGGTCGCGGCGCGGTCCGGATCGCTCATTTGCCGGCCAGCACTTTGCTTGCCACGGTGATGTATTTGCGGCCGGCGTCGCGCGCTTCGCCGACCGCCTGTTCGAGATCGGCGGTCTCTCTCACCGAGGCCAGCTTGATCAGCATCGGCAGATTGATGCCGCAGATCACTTCGACGCGCCCGCCATCCATGACCGAAATGGCGAGGTTCGACGGCGTGCCGCCGAACATGTCGGTGAGCAGGACGACGCCGCCGCCGTCCTGAACGCGCGACACGGCGTTCAAAATATCGCCGCGCCGCTGCTCCATGTCGTCTTCGGGGCCGATCGCGATCGTTTCGAATTGCTGTTGCGGCCCAACCACATGCTCCAAGGCGGCGCGAAACCCGGTCGCCAGTTGGCCGTGGGTCACGAGGACCATTCCAATCATCAACAACCCGCTGATCTTCAGCCGACGCCTACGCCGCCGGCCGCCGCGTCCGGCGTCACAAAGCGCGGCATATTTGTGCACTGCGGCGTATTATTCAAGCAAAATGAGCAATCCGTCACAAAGCGGTCATTTCGGCGACAAGCGCCGCCAGGACGGCCCGGGCGCGCTCGCAAGGCCGGCTCGAATCGTCAAAAACCAGCCGCGGCAGGCGAACGCCGCCGAGCGCGACCGTCCCGTCGACGGCCTCGGGCATGCGCGCCGCCGTTTCGCCTTGGTCGAGCAAATCAACCACGAAGCGGGCCACTGCGGTCCGTTCGAAAGCGCGCTTTTCGAGCCCGTAGCCGCGCCGCTCGATGAGGCTCAATGTTTTCGGCGCGCCGCTGAGCAGGACTCTGCCGCCGCAAACCTCGAGAGCGACGCGGTCGTCGCCGATCAGCCGGCTGAAGAGCCGGCGTTCTTCGCCGAGATCGATCAGCGCCAAAGCCAGCGCGCTCTTGCCCCGTCCGGAACGGCCGCGGATCAAAATTCCCGCCTCGCCAATGACCACGGCGGTGGCGTGGACATTCTGGGAGCGATCGTCGGCCGCGGCGCTCACGGGGCGGCCGGCAGCGACACGACAAAGCGGGCGCCGGCGCTATGCCGAACGGGCTCCTCCTCCGATCCGGCGGCGGGCGCGGCTGGCGGAAGCGGCCGATTTTCCGCCCAGATCCGGCCGCCATGCGCCTCGACGATTTGCCGCGAAATCGACAGACCAAGGCCGGAATTCTGGCCGAAACCCTGACCGGGCCGATCGGTGTAGAAGCGCTCGAAAATCCGCTCCAGAGCGTGCGGCGGGATGCCGGGCCCGTCGTCCTCGACCGCAATTTCGATCCGCTCGCCGAGCTCCTCGACCCGCGTGCGGCGCATGCTGACCCTCACTTCGCCGCCCGGCGGAGAAAAGGACCGGGCGTTGTCGACCAGGTTGGTGATCACCTGAGCCAGGCGCGAATCGTGGCCAAGCACGCGATATCGCTGGCCGCGCTGATCCTCGACCTTGAGCTTCACCGAGACTTCGCGCCAGCGCGGCGATTCTCGCGCCAGCCCGACGACGGCGCGCAGCAAGGCGACGAGATCGACGCAGGAGGCCTCGGCCCGCGCGAGTTCGGCGTCGAGGCGCGAGGCGTCGGAAATGTCGCTGATCAGGCGGTCGAGGCGGCGCACGTCGTGCTGGATGACGTCAAGCAGCCGGTCGCGCGAAGCGCCCTCGCGCACGCGCGGCAGGATTTCAACCGCGCTGCGAAGGGAGGTCAGCGGATTCTTCAGTTCATGGGCGACGTCCGCTGCGAAGCTCTCGATCGCGTCGATCCGATTGTAGAGCGCCAGCGTCATGTCGCGCAGCGCGCCGGAGAGATGGCCGATTTCATCCGAACGGCCGGTGAAATCTGGAATCTGCTGGCGCGACTTGATGCCGCGTCGCACCCGCTCGGCCGCCTCGGCCAGTTTACGGACCGGCTCGGCGATGGTCCCGGCGAGCAGCACCGAGAGCACGCCCATCACCGCCGCCAAAACGGCGAAGACGCGCAGGATCGCCCAGCGCTCGCGCGCGATGATCGTATCGATGTCGCCGCCCTGCGTCGACAAGAGCAGCGCGCCGCGCACGGCGCGCAGGCGCTGGATAGGGACCGCGACCGAGACGATCGTCTCGCCTTTGGCGTTGAGGCGAACCATCGATTGCGTCTGACCTTGCAAAGCGCTGCTGACTTCCGGCGGCGTCTTGCCGTCGCCGAGCGCTTCGTCGTTGCGGCGGGGCGGAATGGGCGCGAAACGCCTCTTCACCGCGTTCCAGGCGCGCTCGAAAATGGTGGCGGAATCGGAGGAGGCGCCCGGCAGATCGGAACGGGCGATCGTGTCGCGCGACGACAGTGCGCGCGAATCAAGCAGCAGGAAGCCGTCGCGGTCATAGATTCGCGCGCGCGTTCCGGTCGGCGTGACGAGGCGACGCAGGACCGGGCCGATTCGTTCCGGATTGATCGAGAACTGGATCGACTGGTCGTCGGCGTCTGAAGGCGCCGAGCTTTCGCCCGGCGCGAGCTGCAGGAGCTTTTCCGGATCGATGGTGATCGTGTCGGTCTCGACGGCGGCGGAGGCCGAAATCGCCGCAGCGATGATTTCGCCCTGCGTCTGCAGGCTCTGCACCCGCGCGTCGATAATGCCGGCGCGAAATTGATTGAGGTAGAGGAAGGCGACGACGAGAACCAACAAGCCGCCGAGATTGAGGACCAGTATCCGGCGGGTCAGCGACGAGGAGAAACGCGCCACGAAGCGGCGCCAGACAAAGCGCGCGCGCAAGCGCAAACGCGGCCGCGTCAGACCCGCGGGCGCAGCCGCCGGAATCGCCTCGCCTTGCGCCTCCGCGCTCATCGCCGCCTCTTCCAGAGTTTCTGCGCTTTCGGCAGACTCGGCGGCGTCGGTCCTATACTTCCTTGAAGCGGTAGCCCACGCCATAGAGCGTCTCGATCATCTCGAAATCGCTTTGCACGGCTTTGAATTTCTTGCGCAGCCGCTTGATGTGACTGTCGATCGTACGATCATCGACATAGACCTGATCGTCATAGGCGGCGTCCATAAGCGCGTTGCGGCTCTTGACGACGCCCGGCCTCTGGGCGAGCGCCTGCAAGATCAGGAACTCGGTCACGGTCAGCGTCACCGGTTCGTTGTTCCAGGTGCAGGTATGCCGCTCCGGGTCCATCTTGAGCGGGCCGCGCTCGAGCACCTTGGCCTCGCTCTCTTTCTGCGCCGCAGCCTCTTTCGGATTGGC
>JAJPHH010000133.1 GCA_021325385.1 Alphaproteobacteria bacterium | reverse complement strand
TCGTCGGCCTCGACAATCCGCGCTTCCTCGCGACGCGCAACCTTTCCGACGTGCTGCTCGGCAACGCCTATATCGCCGTCGCCGCGGTCGGCATGTCGATGGTGATCGTCTCGGGCAATATCGACATTTCCGTCGGCTCGCTGATCGGCGTGCTGGCCACGCTCAGCGGCACATTGGCCGTAGACGGCGCGCCGATCGCGATCACCTGGCTTGCGCCGCTCGTCGTCGGAATTCTGGTCATGGGCCTGCAAGGGGTCGTGATCGCGTATCTGCGCATCCCGGCGATCGTGGTGACGCTCGGCATGTTGTCGATCTTGAAAGGCGGCCTGATCAGCGTCACCGGCGGCAAGTGGATCACCGACCTGCCGGACAGTTTCCATCTCGCCGATATCGAGCTTTTCAACATCCTGCCGATGCCGGTCTTCCTGATGATCGTCGCGACGATCCTCGCCGCCTGGTGGATGCGCTATTCGGCGCGCGGCAGAGCCATCTATGCAGTCGGCGGCAACGCCGAGGCGGCGCGGCTCGTCGGCATTTCGCAACGGCGCACGGTGGTGATGGTGTTCGCGCTGCACGGCTTCTTCGCCGGAATCGCCGCCCTGCTCTACGCCACGCAGCTCAGAGTCATCCAATCGACCGTACCGCCCAATCTCGAATTGACGATCATCACCGCCTCGGTCGTCGGCGGCGTCAGCATCCTCGGCGGCGTCGGCACGGTGATCGGCTCGACGCTGGCGGCGATTCTGATCGCCGAAATCGCCAGCGCGCTGGTCTTCGTCAACGTCTCCCCCTATTGGATCAGAGCGGTCCAGGGCGTGCTCATCCTCGTGACCGTGATCGCCGACATCTTGCGGCGGCGGCGGATGGCCGGAGCATGAGCGCGATGAGCGAAATCCCTCTTCCGCAAACCGCCAAACGCGTCGCGCCGTGGTGGCTCATGCGCCACGAGACGATGCTCGCCGCGATCCTCATCGTCGCGCTGATCATCCTCGGCTTCCTGAACAACCGTTTTCTGACCGTCGACAATTTGCTCAATCAAGGCCGGCTGACGACCGAGGTCGGGCTCATCGCCTTGCCGATGACCTTCGTCATCATCACCGGCGGCATCGATCTCTCGGTCGGCTCGACGGTCGGCTTGTGCGCGATCCTGCTCGGCTATTCGTGGAAGAACTTCGATTTTCCGCTGCCTTTGGCGATCGCGTTCTCGCTTTTGGTCGGCGCGGCGGCGGGCTTCTTGAACGGCCTCGTCATCACCAAGGTGAAGGTGCCGCCTTTGATCATGACGATCGCGACGCTCGCCCTCTATCGCGGCCTCGCCGAAGGCGTCAGCCAGGCCCACTCGGTGCGCGGCTATCCGGAATGGTTCTATTTCATCGGCCAGGAGAATCTCTTCGGCGTCCCGGCCCAGCTCTGGCTGCTGCTGATTGCGATCATCATCAGCGGCGTCGCGCTTGATCGCACCACGTTCGGCCGCACGCTCTACGCGATCGGCAACAACGAGACGGCGGCGCGCTTCTCCGGCCTGCCGGTCGACCGCGTCAAGCTGATCATCTACACGCTGTCCGGCTTCATGGCCGGCCTCTCCGCTTTCGTTCTCGTCTCGCGGGTGACGACGACGCGCTCGGACATGGGCATCGGCTACGAGCTCGACGTGATCGCCACGGTGGTGCTCGGCGGCAGCAGCATTTTCGGCGGCGTCGGCACGATCTGGGGCACGGTCGTCGGCCTCGCGATGATCCAATTGCTCAAGGACGGCTTGGCGCTGACCGGCGTCAAGGGCGACGCGACGATCGTCGTGATCGGCGCGGTGCTCATCCTTTCGACCCTTGTCGCGAGTTCGCTGCAGCGGCGCCGCGGCGGGGTTTGATTTCAAGTCTCCGGCCGCGAAACGCGGCTTCAACATGGGAGGAAGAAAGACATGAAACTCGGATTAGCTGCAGCGCTGTTGAGCGCGACGCTGCTGGTCGGCACGGCCTATGCGGCGGAGAAAAGATGGGACGGCGCGGACGACTTGCCGGTCAATCCGCTCGCCTGCGGCGCCGGCGAAGCCAACGCCGCGCCGGCCGCCAAGCCCTATGACGGCGGCCAGCCGACCAATCCGCCGGACAAGGCCGGCAAGCCGATCTCGCTGGTCGACGTGCCCAAGCTCATCGGCATCGGCTATTTCAACGCCACGTCGAAGGGCATGCAGGAAGCGGCCAAGGAGCTCGGCAACGTCACCGTGAAGACGGACGGCCCGACCGAAGCGAAGATCGACGAGCAGATCAAGTTCATCGACAATTACGTCACCAGCGGCGTCGACGGCATTCTCTTCGCCGCCAACGATCCGGTGGCGATCGCGCCGGTCCTCAAGAAGGCGCTGTCGAAGGGCATCCATGTCGTCGGCTATGACGCGAACTCCACGCCGGACGCGCGCGAATGGTTCGTCAACCAGGCCGAGTTCAACGGCATCGGCAAGGCGATGATCGACTCCCTCGCCAAGGAAATCGGCGAGGACAAGGGCTTCGCGATCGTCACTTCGACTTTCACTACGCCGAACCAGGCGCGCTGGATCGCCGAAATGTGGGCCTATGCGCAGAAGTGCCATCCGAAGCTGAAATGGCTCGAGACAGTCGAAGCGCAGGAGGACAATAACCTGTCCTTCAACCAGGCGACGACGCTGATCAACAAATACGGCGACAAGCTCTCCGGCCTGTTCGGCATGACCTCGGTCGCGACCCCGGCTTCTGCCGAAGCCGTGACCAAGGCCAAACTTTGCGGCAAGGTGGCGGTGGTCGGCCTCGCCACGCCCAACGCGATGAAGCCCTATGTCAATGCCGATTGCGTCAAGTCGGTCGTGCTGTGGAACCCGGTCGATCTCGGCTACGCCGCGACCTACGTCATGCGCGCCGTCGTCGACGGCAAGCTGAAGCCCGGCGCGACCTCGGTCGAGGCCGGCAAGCTCGGCAAGCTGAACGTGGTCAATGGCAGCGAAATCCTGCTCGGGCCGCCCTTCATCTTCACCAAGCAGAACATGAAGGACTTCGACTTCTGAGCAGCTCTGTCCCGGCCGCGAAAACGCGGCCGGGACCTTCGATCCGCCGATGTCATTCCCGCGCAAGCGGGAATCCAGCGACCGCCGCGCCCTAGGACCAGCGCAGCCTGGATTTCCGCTTTCGCGGGAATGACACATGCGAGGCTCCGTGACCCAGCGCTACGCCTTCAAAATGTTTCTCAATCCGGGCTGCGCCGACGAATACAAGCGCCGCCACGACGCGATCTGGCCGGAGCTTGCGGCCTTGCTGAAGCAAAGCGGCGTCTCGAACTATTCCATCCATCTCGACCCCGAGACGAACATTCTCTTCGCCTATCTCGAGCGGCGCGAGGATCACGCGATGGACGCCCTGCCGCGCCGCGACGTCATGCGCCGCTGGTGGGATAATATGAAGGACATCATGGCCGCCAATCCCGACGGCTCGCCGGTCGCGACGCCGCTTGTCGAGATGTTTTACTTGCCCTGAGGGCCGAGCGATGAGCCAAACGATCGCGGTCCTTGACATCGGCAAGACCAATGTGAAGCTGGCGCTGTTCGACGAGGGCCGGCTGCTCTGGGAGAAATCGGCGCCCAATCGCGTTTTGCCTGGTCCGCCTTACCCATACGAGGATGTCGACGCAGCGTGGTCGTTCTTCATCGACGCGCTTGGCGAGGCTGGGCGCGAGCACAAGGTCGGCGCGATCGTCCCGACCGCGCATGGCGCGGCCGGCGCCTTGATCGGCGAGGATGCGCTCGCCGCGCCGGTCATGGACTATGAGTTTCCCGGCGTCGAGGAGATCGAGCCAGACTACGCCAAGCTGCGCCCGCCCTTCTCCGAGAGTCTGTCGCCGAAAGTGCCGGCCGGGCTCAATCTCGGCCGGCAGCTTGCGTACCAGAAATGGCGCTGTCCGGACCTCTTCGCCAAGGCCAAGCATTTTGTCGCCTATCCGCAATATTGGGCCTGGCGACTGACAGGAATCGCCGCCTCGGAAGTCACTTCGCTCGGCAGCCATACCGATCTGTGGGCGCCGCGCGAGGGCCGCGTCTCCAGCCTCGTCAAAGCGCTCGGCGTCGAGCCCCTGTTCCCGCCGCTGAAACGCGCCTTCGATCGCCTCGGCCCGATCAAGCCTGACATCGCCGCGGCGACGGGGCTCGCGCCGGAGACGAGCGTCTTCTGCGGCGTTCACGATTCCAACGCCGCGCTCCTACCCTATCTCGTCTCACGCCAGGCGCCGTTCACCGTGCTGTCGACCGGCACCTGGGTCATTCTGTTGAGCGTCGGACTCGCGCTCGACCAGCTCGACCCGCGCGACGACACGCTCGCCAATGTCGACGCGCTCGGCCGGCCGACCGCGACCGGGCGGTTCATGGGTGGCCGCGAATATGCGGTCATCGCCGGCGGCGGCGGCAATCCCGATCGCGCCGCGCTTGAGCGGGTGATCGCGTCGGGCGCGATCGCCCTGCCCTGCTTTTCCGGGCAAGGCGGGCCGTACGCGACGACCAAGGGCGTCATCCGTGGCGACGTCGCGCCAAGCGACCGGCCCGCTCTCGCGACGCTCTATTGCGCACTGATGAGCGATCTGATGCTGACGCGGATGGGCGCCGCCGCCGGCGACCTCATCGTCGAGGGCAGCTTCGCCCGCAACCTCGCCTTCTGCCAGACGCTCGGCGCCTTGCGGCCGGCGCAGCGCGTCTTCGCCGCCGACGATGCGGCGGGGACGGCCCGCGGCGCGGCGATGCTCGCCGATTGGCCGCCGACCTACCCGATCGCCGCGCCGACGCCGGTTCCGCCGGCTTCGATCGCCGGGCTCGACACGTACCGCGACGCCTGGACGGCGGAGGTCGAGCTGATCCCGCGTTGAGGCTCTGGGCGGCCGCGGAGCCGACAAGCTCGATCGAACGCAAATATCGGCGCCGGCGATGCGGCCGGATGATCGAAGCCGGCGGAGCAAACCAGTCGCGCGTTGGTTTTGTTCAAGGCTTGGCGGAGGCCCAGCGGGTATGAGACAAAGCGCCATGACTGAAGAATTGGCCGGCCGACGAATCGTCGCGCCCGAGACGCGGGAACTGGCGCTGCTTGTCCGCATGCTCGAAGAGCGCGGCGCGGAATGTCTCGCCTGCCCATTGGTCGCGATCCATGACGCGCCGGACCCGGAGCCGGTCGCGGCCTGGATCGAGCGTTTCATCGCGACGCCTTGCGACGACCTCATCTTGTTGACCGGCGAAGGCTTGCGTCGTCTCGTCGCGTTCGCCGAACGGCGCGGCGCCCGGGACGCCTTCCTCGCGGCGCTGGTCAAGTCGCGCCGCATCACGCGCGGTCCGAAGCCGGTCCGGGCTTTGCGCGAGATCGGCCTCGACGCCGATCTTTCCGCCGAACAGCCGACCAGCGACGGCGTAATCCGTCTCCTGTCGCGGCTCGATCTGAAGGATCGCCGGGTCGGCGTTCAGCTTTATCCCGACAGCGCGCATGAGGCGCTGCTCGGCCGCCTCGGGGCGGCGGGGGCGAGCGTCGACCCGGTCCTGCCCTATGTCTACGCGTCGAGCGCCGAAGACGCAGCCGTCGTCGCGATTATCGATCAGATCGCGGCAGGCAAAGTCGACGCCATCGCCTTCACCAGCGCGCCGCAAGTGCGTCGCCTGAAGGACGTGGCGGAGAAGAGCGGCCGCAGCGAGGCTCTGCGCCAGGGCCTGGCGCGCATCGTGGTGGCGGCGATCGGGCCGGTGGCGGCGGCGGAGCTGGAGAAGCTGGGCGTTGCGCCGAGCGTGACGCCGGCCGGCGAGACGTATTTCATGAAGCCGCTGGTGCGCGCCCTCGCGCAGGCTTTGACGGCGCGCGCGGGCCGACCTGCGATTGATGAAGCCCGGCCTGGCTAGGCCGCGTTCGCCGTCAAGCCGAGCCGTATTGGCCCGGCGTCTCCGTCACTGTCTGGCGCCGTCGCCGCGCCAATGCTAACCTTGCCGCGTTCGGGTGTGCCGCTTCGCTTCGGGCGCGGCGGATAATTGGGAAGCCGGTCCAAATCCGGCGCTGCTCCCGCAACGGTAGGGAAGTTCGAGCGAGGCATGACGCCACTGGGTTGCGACCTGGGAAGGCGCCTCGCCCCGGCGATGAGCCGCTTCCGAGCCCGGAAACCAGCCCCGAATGGCCCGACGGATCGCGGGAGAGCGGTTCTGAGGGGCTCGTGCGCCGAACAGCGCGGTTGGGCCTCTTCGCCTCGCTCCCCCCGGCAAAATCGCTGAACGCGCAGGCGAGGATTGAGATGGACGAAAGACAGAAAATGCGAGCCGATCTTCGCGCCCGCAAGCCGGGGCACACGCTGCCGCGACAGTTCTACTTCGACCCTGATTATTACCGGCTCGATCTCGACAACATCTGGTACAAGCAATGGCTGTTCGCCGGCCATGGCTGCGAAATCCCGAAACCCGGCGATTTCTTCACGCTGCAGGTCGGCGACTACCCGATCATCGTCCTGCGCGGCCGCGACGGCGCGATCCGCGCCCTGCATAATACCTGCCGGCATCGCGGCTCGCGCATCTGCTCGGCCGGGAAAGGTTCGGCCGCGCGGCTCGTCTGCCCGTACCACAATTGGAGCTACGAGCTCGACGGGCGGCTGCTCTTCGCCCGCGACATGCCCGCTGATTTCGATCGCCAGCGATACGGTCTGAAGGGCCTTCGTTGCGAGAGCGCCGGCGGCTATGTCTTCATCTGCCTCGCCGACGAAGCGCCGGATTTCTCCGCATTCCGCGCCATGATCGAGCCCTATATCGCGCCGCACGATCTTGCCCGCGCCAAGGTCGCTGCGGAGAGCACGATCGTCGAAGAGGCCAATTGGAAGCTGGTCTGGGAGAACAACCGCGAGTGCTATCATTGCACGCCCAACCATCCCGAGCTTTGCCGCACCTTTCCCGAAGCGCCGACGATCAGCGGCGTCGACGGCGCGATGGACGACCCGGTCATCGCCGACCATTGGCGGCGCTGCGAGGCGCTCGGTCTGCCGAGTCGGTTCGAAATTTCAGCCGACGGTCAATATCGCGCGGCGCGCATGCCGCTGCTGCGCGGAGCGGTGAGCTACACGCTTTCCGGGAAAGCGGCGGTGAAGAAGCCGCTCAGCGACAATATCGCCGAGCCGAATATCGGCACATTGCTGCTGTTCCACTATCCGACGAGCTGGAATCATCTGCTCGGCGATCATGCGGTGACGTTCCGCGTTCTCCCTTTGGGCCCGACCAAGACGCAAGTGACGACGAAATGGCTGGTCCACCATGACGCCGTCGAAGGCGTCGATTATTCGGCAGACGAATTGACTCGCGTCTGGAAGGTCACCAACGATCAGGATCGGCGTATCGTCGAAGAGAATCAGCGCGGCGTTTCGTCGCCCGCCTTCGAGCCGGGGCCGTATTCGGCCCTGCACGAAGGCGGCGTGATGCAATTCCTCGAATGGTACTGCCGAGCAAGCGACGACGCGCTGACGGAGAAGGCGACCCCCTTCTCCCCGCTTCGCGGGGAGAAGGTGGCGCGAAGCGCCGGATGAGGGGCGGCGCAGGAGCCAGAAGGTACGGACGCTACGAACGCCAATCGGCAGGCTCGGCGCAGCCCCTCATCCGGCCGCTGCGCGGCCACCTTCTCCCCGCTTCGCGGGGAGAAGGGATTGGTCCAGGATCGCTCGCGCGGCGCCTTCGTCGGTCACCAGCGTGTTGCAGCCGATGCGCTTGATCGCGGCGCTGATCGCTTCGGCGCGATGCGCGCCGCCGCAGGCGATCACAACGTGGCCGGCCCTGGCGATCGTGTCGAGATCGATCGACATGACGCGCTGGTTGATCGGATGCGCGACGCTCGCGCCGTCCTTGTCGAAGAAATTGCACATCGCGTCGCCGACGCAGCCGAGCGCGATCAATTCGGCGAGCTCCTTCTCGGTCGCGAGATGGCGGGCGAGCGAAGAGGCGTTCGGTCCGATATCGCCGACGCTGAGCACCGCGAGATCCAGCTTCTTGGCGAGGGCGTAGAGCTTGTCGAGGCCGCATTTCTCGATAAGCCGCCGCTTGGTCTCGGGCGAATCGACGATCAGCGGCGCCGGAAAAAGATAGCATTCGGCGCCGAGCCGGCTGGCCAGGCGCCAGGAATAGTCGATCGGATTGGCGAAGCGGCTTTCGACGGCGCCGCCGAGCAGCGACATGACCGTGACGCCGTGACTATGGGCGGGACGGAAGCTCTGCAGCGAGGCGGTCAAGGTGCGTCCCCAGCCGACGCCGATCGTCATATTGTCGGCGATCGCCTCGGACAGAAATTTCCCGAGCGCGAGGCCGACCGACTTCGCCGTCTGCTCGACATCCTTGCCCGCCGGCGTGACGATCGCTTCGTCGAGCCTGAGCGCGCGTTCGAGTTTGACGGCGAGCTCGACGCAGCTCGCTTCGCCCTCGTCGATCCAGATGCGAATCTCGCCGCGCTTCAACGCCTCGTCGAGCAGCCGGATCACGGTGGTGCGGCCGAGGCCGAGCTGCTCGGCGACTTCCTGCTGGGTCAGGCCGTGGCTGTAATAGAGCCAAGCGGCGCGCAGGCGCAGCGAGGCGGCTTCCGAGAGCGGCGCTCGGCCGGCGCGACGCAGCTTAGCCATGAGGCGCTGCTCCGATACGCGCCGCCGAAGCGGGAATCACCGCGTTTCCTGGCGAGCGAGGAATTCGCATATCCGTTCGTTGACGAGGCGCGGCTGCTCGACCTGTGGCAGATGACCCGCTTCGGCGACGAGGAAAACCTTGCCGCTAAATTGGGCGAGCCGCTCTTCAGAAAGCCGGTTGATCGCATCCTCTTCGCCCCAGACGATCAATCGCGGCAGGTCGCGACGGCGAACGGAGGCGGCCGCGCGCGCCATGGCCGCCCCGCTATACGGGATCGCATGCGCAATGCGCGCCAACGCTTCGCGCGCGCCAGGCCGTTCGAGCTGGTCGAGGACGCGGCCGACCATGAACTTGTTGATCAGGCGCGGCCTGACGACGAGCCGCTGCAGGAGGGCCGTCGCCGCTTCGGGCGCGGCGAGACGCGGAAATTCGGTCAAGAAATGCTCGTCGACGCTGCGGCCAAGCCCGGCCGGAGCAATCAAGACCAGCGAGGCGACGAGATCGGGGCGGCTTTCGGCCAAGGCGAGGGCGACGGCGCCGCCGAGCGAATGGCCGATCAGATGAACTTTTCGCATCGCCTTGCGCTCGAGCAGCGCGGCGACGCGGTCAGCGAGCGAGCCGATCGCGCCATCGCCGACATCCATCGAAGAATCGCCATGCCCTGGTAGGTCCAGCGCCGCAAGCGCGGCGACGGCGCCGATCGCCTGCTGATTGGCGAGCCAGAGCAGATGGTCCGAGCCGAACCCGTGCAGGAGCAAAGCGGGCGGCCCCTCGCCGCCGAGCGGATAGAAGGCGAGCTCGGCGTTTCGCGAGTCGTCGTCGCGTCGCGAACTCGCCGAGGCGCCTTCGGACGTCAATCTTCTTCTCACTCGGTCTCGATGACGCCGAGGACTGCGTCGACCGCGGCCAGCTCTTCAGCGGCCACTTTGATCTCCTTGAGTCGGCCGCTGGCCGGCGCTTCGATCTCCATGGTCAGTTTCGGCGTGGTGATGGTCAAAACCGGCTCGCCGACGCCGACCTCGTCGCCTACGGCTTTAAGCCATTCGTCGACCTGCGCCTCCTCGATCTCGTTTCCGAGTTGCGGCATCACAATCGGCACGTCCATCGGCTGTCCTTTCGCGGCGCCCAATTGCGCTCTGTCTCACTCATCGTCGCGCCGGCCGGATAAACCCTCACAGGCCGGCGCGAGCGAGCTCGAGGTCATTCCAATTGCGGATCCCGCGCCGCTCCGCCTTTCTCTCCGGGAAAAACTCCAGCATGGCGGCGTCCACGATATCCTCGATCTGCGGAAAGTACGTCGTCTCCATCTCGGCGCCGGGCACGATCCAATTCGGCGCGCCGAGGACCCGCGGCGGCGCTTTCAGCGAGGCGAAGGCGAAGCGCGCAATATTGGCGGCCAGCGTCATGGCGAAGCCGCCGCGCTCCGAGGCTTCCGACACCAAAAGAATGCGGCCGGTCTTGCGCAGGGAGTTCAGTACAGGCTCGTAGTTGAATGGAACGAGCGAACGCGCGTCGATCAGTTCCACGGAGATCGACTGTGCGGCGAGCGCATCGGCCGCCGCGAGCGCCGGATAGAGCGAGGGGCCGATCGTCAGGATCGTCAGGTCTGTCCCTTGCCGCTTCACGTCCGGCTCGCCGAGCGGCAGACGATAATAATCGGCCGGCACGCCGCCCGGCTTGAATTGCTCGACGACGTCATAGAGCCGCTGGCTCTCGAAGAAGACGACCGGGTCCTCGCTGGACAAAGCCGAAGCGAGCAGGCCTTTGGCGTCGTACGGCGTCGCCGGATAGGCGACTTTCAGGCCGGGAATGTGCGCGACCAGCGCCGACCAATCCTGCGAATGCTGGGCGCCATATTTGCTGCCGACCGAGCAGCGCAGCACGATCGGCAGCTTGAGCGCGCCGCCCGACATGGCGCGCCATTTCGCCATCTGGTTGAAGATTTCATCGCCGGCCCGGCCGATGAAATCGCCATACATCAATTCGATCAGGGCGCGACCGCCTTCCAGCGCATAGCCGACGGCCGTCGCGACAATCGCCGCTTC
Organism: Alphaproteobacteria bacterium; assembly: GCA_021325385.1. Taxonomy (GTDB): domain Bacteria; phylum Pseudomonadota; class Alphaproteobacteria; order Rhizobiales; family Beijerinckiaceae; genus Roseiarcus. The sequence goes on along the minus strand of JAJPHH010000133.1, from coordinate 13,470 downwards.
CGAAATCGGCGAATTGAACAGCCGATGGTACGGCATGATCTCGGCGAGGCCGCGATAGACGCCGAAAGCGCCGCCCCATTCGCGGCATTCTTCGCCATAGGCGATCAGCCGCTCGTCATGACGCATGTGGTGGAGGATCGCCTCGAACAAAGCGTCGCGCAGCGTGATCGCCCGCATCGGCGAGAGCTTTTCGCCTTCGGGCGTCAAGCCGAAGCGGCTCTTCTTGGCGTCCTGCCTTGCCCGCGCCGTTTCTTCCGGCGCCTTCAACAGCGCGGCTTCGCCCGCGGGCGGCGCAATCTGCTCATTCGAGAACATCAGCCTGCCGATCAGCGTCGGCTGCGCCCGGATATCGACAATCGGCGAGATGCTCGGATCGACAGCGGCGGCGGTCACCGCCCGGATCTGCGCCCGCGCCGCCTCCTGCATCGCTTCGGCGTCGGATATTGTCAGGATTCCCGCTTCGACCAGCTTGGCGCGAAAGGTCGCGATCGGATCATGCGCCTGCCAGGCGGCGAGCTCCTCCTTGCTGCGATAGACGTTGGCGTCCGTGGTCGAATGTCCGCCCGAGCGGTAGCATTCGACGTCGAGCAGCGCCGGGCCGTCGCCGCGCAGCAGAATTTCGCGCTTGCGCTCGACCGCGTCGGCGACCGCGAGCGGATCGCCGCCGTCCACCGTTTCGGCGTGCATGGCTTCGGGATTCGCCGCCGCGGCGATCCGCGACAGCCGGTCCCAGCCCATCGTTTCGCCGATCGTCTGGCCGCCCATGGCGTAGAAGTTATTGTTGAAAAAGAAGAGGATGGGCGGCGCGCCTTTCTTGCCGTCGTCCCACAAGGTGCAGAACTGCGCCATCGCGGCGAAATTCATCGCCTCCCAGACCGGTCCGCAACCGGTCGAGCCGTCGCCGCTATTGGCGACGGCGATTCCGCCGTCGCCGCTGAGCTTCTTCCACAAAGCCGCTCCGGTCGCGATCCCGGCCGAGGCGCCGACAATGGCGTTGTTCGGATAGACGCCGAACGGCGGAAAGAAAGCATGCATGCTGCCGCCCATCCCGGCGTTGAAGCCGTTGGCGCGCATGAAAATCTCGGCGAGCAGGCCGAGCAGAAGGAAGTTCTCGGCGAGCCCCTCCGTCGAATTGCTCGGCAGGTTCTTTTCCACGGTACGAAGCAAGGCGCCGCCTTGATGGGCGGCCATGATCCTGGTCAGTTCGTCGGGCGCGAGGCGCGAAATGGCTGCGAGGCCTTTCGCGATGAATTCGCCGTGGCTGCGATGGCTGCCGAATATATGATCGCCCGGCTGCAGAGCGAGCGCCTGACCGACCGCGGCGGCCTCCTGGCCGATCGAGAGATGCGCCGGGCCTTTGTAGGAATAGGCTATGTCTTGATACGCGCCCTTCGCCTTGAAGGCGCCGAGCATGGATTCGAATTCGCGCACCACCATCATCTGGCGCAAGACGTCGCGTAACGTCCGATCGCCGCGCCGCTTCCTTTCTTCGCTCAGCGAGCGCGCGTAGGTCCGGACCGGCACCGCCGGAAAAGCGAGCGCGCCCGGTTTGGCGTAATCGGCGGGATCGATGTGAAGAGCTTTCGGCATCGCCTGTCGGAAGGTGGCCAGGCGCGGGAGGACCGGCGCCTCAGATCGAACTTTTGTATACTTATGTGAACAGATGTTCAAGCCCGAAGGCGCTGCTTCGACCAAAGGCGAATGCGCCAAAAGGACGCATTTCATCCGCTATTTCCGGGTTGCGCCACCCGCCTGAGGGTTTGGGCGAGGGGCGCGCGAAGGCCCGCGCGATCCGGGAATCGAATTCGCTGGGTTTCGAACCGGTCGAAGGGGCCTGCCCCAACCTCTTGCGACTGCGGGAAGTTCGGGGGCAATATCGAACGAGACGCGGGCCGGCGCAGCCATGATCCGCGACGATAAGATCTTCGGGAGGAACGTCATGGCTCTGCTGGGCGAAACCGGCCGGCTCGATCGCCGCACGATGCTGAAAGGCGCCGCCGCCTTGGGCGGGGTCGCGCTCGCCTCCCCCGCGATCATCTCGGCCCGCGGCGAAACGCCGGTCAAAATCGGCATGGTCGATCCTCTGACCGGCGCTTACGCCGCCAACGCCCAGAACGAGGTGACCGGCGCCAAGCTCGCGGTCAGCCAGCTCAACGCCAAAGGCGGCATACTCGGCCGGCCGATCGAGTTGCTCGTCGAAGATTCGGCCAACGATGTCGGCACCGGCGTGCAGAAAGCGCGCAAGCTCACCGAACGCGACGAGGTGAGCTTCCTGATCGGCGACGTCAATTCCGCCGTCGCCCAGGCGATCGCGCAAGTCAGCAACGAGAAAAAAATTCTCCACATCGTCTCCGGCGGCCATACCGACACGATCACCGGCAAGGATTGCAAGTGGAACGTCTACCGGGTCTGCAACACGACGACGATGGAGGCGAACTCGATCTGCAGCACATTGTTCGAAAAGTACGGAAAGAAGTGGTACTTCATCACGCCGGATTACGCCTATGGCCACACGCTGCAAGCGGCCGCCGAGGCCGACCTCAAGAAGCTTGGCGGGACGACGAGCGGCGCCGAACTGACGCCGCTCGGCACGACCGACTTCTCCGCCTTTCTGATCAAAGCTCGCGCCGCCAACCCGGACGTGATCCTGGTGCTGGTGCAAGGGTCCGACATGGTCAACTGCCTCAAGCAGATCACCCAGTTCGGCCTCAACACGCAAGTCCATGTCGCCGGTCTCCAGCAGGAGCTCGAAGCGCTGGAAGGCATGCCGCCCGAGGCGCGGATCGGCGTCTGGATGTTCGAGTGGTATTGGAAACAGCCAGGCGTCTCTGGCGTCGATCAATTCGTCGCCGACATCCGTAAGGTGAATAACGGCAAGGTTCCGACGGCGCGCCACTGGTTCGGCTATACGTCGGTGCAGACGATCGTAGGCGTCGCCAACCAACAAAAGACGCTCGATTCGCTGAAGCTCGCCAAGGCGCTTGGCAATTTCGAATTGCCGCCCGAGGTTCGGCTCCAGCCGAACAAATGCTACTATCGCGAGGGCGATCATCAGTTGATGACCTCGGCTTTCATCGGCGAGGCGCAGGCCGAGGGCAAGGACGATCCGGAAGACCTTTTTCGCGTCGACAAGGTGATCGCGGGCGACAAGGACGCGCCGCCGGTGGACGAGACGGGATGCAAGCTGCAATGGCCGGCTTAACAGCCGCATGACGCAGCTTCTGCTCTTCAACGTCACCAACGGCCTGATCATCGGCGCTTTTTACGTCCTGATGGCGCTCGGCCTGTCGCTCATTCTCAATTTGAGCAACGTGATTAATTTCGCCCATGGCGGCTTTCTCGTCATCGGCGGCTACATCGCCTATAGCGTCACGCCCTATGTCGGCTTCTGGGGCGCGCTGCTCGTCGCGCCGCCGCTCACCGCGCTGATCGGCTTCGTCGTCGAGCGAATCCTGATCCGGCCGCTCTATGGCCGCGATCCGCTCTACGGCCTTTTGCTCACATTCGGCCTCGCCTTCATGATCGAGGACGGTACTCGCTTCATCTGGGGCGCGCAGGGCAAGCCGGTGAGCGTGCCGGCCGTCCTCGCCCACCCGTTGAGCGCGCAGTTCTTCTTCCTGACCGGCTATCGCCTGTTCATGGTCGCGGCCGCGCTCGCGGTCGTCGCGCTGCTCTTCGCGCTCTTGCGCTACACCAAGCTGGGCGTGCGCATCCGCGCCGGCACGCTCGACCTCGAGACGGTCTCCGCGTTGGGCGTCAATGTGCAGGCTCTGCGTTCGCTCAATTTCGCGGCGGGCGTGTTCCTGGCCGGCCTGAGCGGCGTGCTGGCCGCGGGCCAGCTCGGGCTCGAGCCGACGATGGGGACCGGCCTGCTGATGCCGAGCTTCGTCGCGATCATTGTCGGAGGCGTCGGCAGCTTGACCGGGACGCTGATCGGCGGCCTGCTGATCGGCGTCGCTTCCGGCCTCACCGCCGTGTTCCTGCCGGCGGCCAGCGAAGCGGTGATCTATGTGCTGATGGCGCTGATCCTGCTGCTCAGGCCGCGCGGCTTGTTCGGCGAAGAAGGGATGATGACGTGAGCGCCGGCGCGGCCAAGCTCATCGCCTTGACGGCCGTATGGGCGCTGCTGGCCGCGGCGCCGTTTTGGGCCCCGCTGGTCGGCGGCTATACTGCGCTCGGCGCGCGCGTTCTGGTGCTGGCGCTCGCCGCCATGTCGGTGAATTTCCTGCTCGGCTTCGCCGGCGTCCTTTCCTTCGGCCACGCCGCCTATTTCGGCCTCGGCGCCTATGGCGCGGGCTTCGCCTTGAAATTCCTCGCGCCGAGCACGCCGCTCTCGCTCCTCTGCGGCACGCTGCTCGGCGGAATCGCCGGCGCGCTGCTCGGTTTGCTGATCGTGCGTCGTCGCGGCGTCTATTTCGCCATGGTGACGATCGCCTTCGGCCAAGTTCTGTACTATATCGCCTTCCAGTGGAGTTCGTTGACCGGCGGCGATGACGGCCTGCGCGGCTTCGCCCGCCAGCCGCTCGATCTCGGCTTCGCCAAGATCGACATCCTCGGCGACGAGACCGCTTTCTACTATTTCGTCCTGCTCTGCTTCGCGCTCGTCGTGGCGGTGATGGGCTTCATTCTGCGCTCGCCGTTCGGCCGCGCCATGATCGCCATCCGCGAAAACGAGCGCCGCGCCCGGTTCTTGGGCCTGGCGGTCGAGCGCCATATCTGGATCGCCTTCACGCTCTCCTGCTTCTTCGCCGGTTTCGCCGGCGCGCTCTACGCCCTCGTCAACAATTTCGCCGATCCGCGCGGTCTCCATTACAGCCAGTCCGGCGATTTCGTGATGATGGCGGTGATGGGCGGCATGCGCAATTTCTGGGGCCCCTTGCTCGGCGCCGCGGTGTTCGTCGTGGTCCAGGATTATCTTTCGAGCGTCACCGTCAACTGGATGTCCTTCATCGGCCTCCTATTCGTGCTCGTCGTGCTGTTCTTCCCGCGCGGCCTGCTCGGCTTCATCCGACGGCGAGCGCCGGCATGAGCCAAGCGGAGGCGGCGTTCGGCGCCGGCGGGAAAAAGTCGCCGGCGCCGATTCTCAAAGTCGACTCGGTGAGCAAACGCTTCGGCAGTCTTGTGGCGGTGCGCGACGTCTCGCTCGCCGTCGACCGCGGCGAGCTTCGCGCCATCATCGGGCCGAACGGCGCCGGCAAGACGACATTCTTCAATCTGCTCAGCGGCTTCTTTCCGCCGACGAGCGGACGGATCGCGTTCGAGGGCCGCGACGTCACGACGATCTCCGCGCATCGGCGCGTCCGCCTCGGCATGGCCCGCACCTTTCAGATCACCGAGATTTTTCCGGAACTGTCGGTTCAAGATAACCTGCGCATCGGCGCCGAAATCGCCGCCGGCTACGCCTTGCGCGCCTGGATCAATCGCGCCGAGCGGACGGCGGTCCAGCGCCGGGTCGACGAACTCCTCGACCTTGCCGGCCTCGCCGCCAAGGCCAAGCGCCTCGTCGGCGAACTCGCCCATGGCGATCAGCGCGTCGTCGAAATCGCGACCGCGCTGACGCTTCAGCCGCGTCTGCTCCTGCTCGACGAGCCGACGGCCGGCATGGGCGATCAGGAGACCTACGCCATGACAAAGCTGATCCGCCAGCTTCACCGGCGCGGCGATCTCGCCATCATCCTCATCGAGCATGACATGCGCGTCGTCTTCCATCTCGCCGACATGGTCTCCGTGCTCGATCAAGGCAAACTGCTCGCCGAAGGCGCGCCCGCCGCCATCGCCGCCAACGCCGCGGTCCAGGCCGCCTATCTCGGAGAGGCGGCGTGAGCGCGGCGCTGATCGCAGAAGGCCTGCAGACGTACTATGGCAAGAGCCATATCCTGCGCGGCGTCGGCATCGAAGTCGCGGAAGGCGGGATCACCGCCCTGCTCGGCCGCAACGGCGCCGGCAAGACGACGACATTGCGCAGCCTGATCGGCCTGACGCCGCCGCGTTCCGGCAAGGTCGTGATTTTCGGCAAGGACGTGACGCGCTGGCCCGCCTTTCGGATCGCCGGTCTTGGCGTCGGCTACGTGCCGGAAGGCCGACGCATTTTTCCCAATCTCAGCGTCGAAGAAAATCTCAAAGTGCCGATCGAGCGTCCAGGGCCGTGGACGACCGCGCGGGTCTTCGAGCTCTTCCCGCGCCTCGCCGAACGCCGGCGCAGCCGCGGCCGTCAGCTTTCCGGCGGCGAGCAGGAAATGCTGGCGATCGCTCGCGCGCTGCTGCTCAATCCGAAGCTGCTGCTGCTCGACGAACCCTCGCAGGGCCTCGCGCCGCTGATCGTCAAGGAAGTCTTCCGCGTGGTCTCGGCTATGCGCGAACAGGGCCTGTCGGTTCTGCTCGTGGAGCAGAACGCGCGCATGACGCTCGAAATCGCCGACTACGCCTATGTCATCGACGACGGCGCGATTGTCCATGCCGGGCCGGCGGCCGAACTGGCGCAAGACGAAGAGCGCGTACAGGCGCTGGCGGGGGTGGCGGCCGAGGCGTGGAGCGAATTTTAGGTTCGGGCCTGCAGAGCTATCGCGTCGACCCAACCTCGCCCTAAACTTCCTCGCCGCCGACCCACACGCCGCTCAAGTTCAAATCCTCGCCGAGATGGACGAGATCAGCGCGGAAGCGGGGTTTCAACCGGCCGTACTTGTCGTCGATTCGCAACAGCCGCGCCGGGGTCGATGTCGCCATGGTCAGCGCATCGACGAGATCGGCGCCGATCGTTCGATGAACGTAGCGGACCGCGTCCAACATCGTGATCGCCGCCCCTGCCAGCGTTCCGTCGTCCAGCGTGAGCCTGAGCCCTTCTTGGGTGACGCGCCGGCCGTTGAGCTCGTAAATTTTCGGACCGCCTGCGGCGGGCGGCATTGCGTCGGAGACGAGCGCAATTCCGCCTGGCCCCTTCGCCTTGAGAGCGACGCGCGTCGCCGCCTCGTGTACGTGATAGCCGTCAGCGATGAAGCCGCAAATGACGCGCGGGTCGGCGAGCGCCGCGCCGACGACGCCCGGCGCGCGATGGGCGAGTTGGCTCATCGCGTTAAAGAGATGCGTGACGGCGGTCGCGCCGGCGTCGAAGGCGGCGCGGGCCTCTTCGGCCGTGGCGTCGGAATGGCCGAGGCTCACCACGATCCCGCTCTTCGCCAATTGCGCGACCCGTTGGCTCTCGACGGAGACCGGCGCCAGCGTAACGACCATGACGCCGCTTCGCGCCGCGATCAGCGCTTGAGCGTCGCTCTCGCGCATCGGCCGGATCCATTCCGGCGGATGCGCGCCCTTTCGCCGGGGATCGATGAACGGGCCCTCGACATGCACGCCGATCGCGCCAGGAACTTCGTGCAGCGCGGCGCGGGACGCCTCCAGGGCGGCGGCGAGCGCGCCGGGCGCGTCGGTGATGACGGTCGGCAGCACCGCGGTCGTACCATATTTCCGATGCGCCTCGACGATGGCGCGAATCCCCTCGACGGTCGGCGATTCATTGAACAGGACGCCGCCGCCGCCATTGACCTGCCAATCGATGAAGCCGGGCGCGAGGATTCCGCCGCCCAAATCGCGCTCCTCCGCGGCCCGCGGCCGCTCGGCGTAGCGCACCAGGCCGACGATCGCGCCGGCATCGACGATCAGCGCGCGATCTTCGAGGAAACGTTCGCCGTCGAAGAGACGCGCGCCGGTCAGAACAAGCATCAACGCGTCTCCGTGACTTTACGCAGGTGAGGCGGATTGTCGGGATCGCGGCCGAGACGGCGCGCGCAGGCTTCGGCGAGAAAATAGAAGCGATGGATCATCGCGATCGGCGTGAGCAGCGGATGATCGGCGGGCGAAGCGGCGAGCGCCGTCGGCTCGTCGGCCTCGAGCGCGTCCACGGTCATGATGTCGGCGCCCATGGCGCCGAGGCGCGCCAGGGTCTCGCCCGTCCCTTCGCGCGCCTCGTCCTGGGGGAGGAAGGCGAGGACCAGAAATCCCGGCGCGATGATTCCAGCCGGACCGTGCAGCACCTCGGCGGAGGAGAACGCCTCGGCGTGAATTGCGCAGGTCTCTTTGAGTTTCAGCGCCGCTTCGGCGGCGATGGCGAAAGTCGCGCCGCGGCCGAGGATGAAGGCTGACTTCGCCGCCGCGACCCGCCCGACAAGCGCCTCCGGCGGCGGCGCGGTCTGGGCCGAAAGCAGACCTGGAAGGCCGGCGATCGCCGCAGCCAAGGCGGCGTCTTCGCGCCATTCGGCGATCAAAGCCGCGCCGGCGACGAGGGTCGCGATCATCGACTTGGTCGCCGCGACCGACCGCTCCGGCCCGGCATGCAGCGGGAGCAGGCAATCTGCGGCGGTCGCCAGCGGCGACGAGACGTCGTTGACCAGAGCAAGCGTCATCGCGCCGCCGCTTTTGGCCGCGTCCTGCATCGCGACAATGTCCGGGCTGCGGCCCGACTGCGAAATCGCGAGCGCCAGCGAGCCGTCTAGTTTGAGCCGAGCATTGTAGAGCGACGCAATTGACGGACCAATCGACGCGCAGGGGACGCCGAGGAGAATTTCGAAAAGATATTTGAGATAGAGCGCGCAATGATCGGAGCTGCCGCGGGCGATCGTTGCGACCAGGCGCGGATCGCGCTCGCGAAGCAATGCGGCGTAGCGTTTCGTCGCCTCGGCGTTGGCGGCCAATTGTCGGGCGAGCGCGTCGCCGGATTCGGCGATTTCGCGGCTCATCAGCGAAGGTTCAATGCTCACGCTTTGCTCCTGCGCGCCGTCGGCGCCAGCGTCAGCTCCGAGACGAAATCGTACGTATCGGAGCGATAATAGGATCGCGTGAATTCGACGCAGCGCCCGTCGGCAAGATAGGCGATGCGCTGGATGTAAAGCGCCGGGCTCTTCGGCTCGACGCCGAGCAGCTTGGCGTCGGCGTCGCCGAGCAGGATCGCCCGCAGCCGCTGCAACGCGCGAACCGGTTTGAAATTTCGCGCTTCCAGCGTGTCGTAGAGAGACGCGCCGATCATCGTCGGATCGGGAATATAGCGCTGCGGGATGACGGCGTGCTCGATCGCCATCGGCACCTCGCTGGCGAGGCGCAGGCGCGATAAGCGGATCACGCCTTCGTTCGGGCCGACGCCGAGCATCATCGCCTCTTCCGGCGTCGGCAGAAAGGCGCCGCGCTCCAATTCGCGCGATCCGGCGACGAAGCCGCGCAGGCGCATGTCCTGGGTGAAGCCGGTCAGGCGCGAAAGCGCCTGATCGACGCGCGGCGTGGCGCGGCGGATGAACGTGCCGGCGCCGTGGCGATGATAAAGCACGCCTTCGGCGACGAGATCGGTGATGGCGCGGCGCAACGTGGTGCGCGAGACGTTGAGCAACCCCGAAAGCTCGCGCTCGCCGGGCAGCACCTCTGTATCGGCGAACCTGCCGCTCATGATCTCGCGCTTCAAGGTCTCGCCGACCGTCGTATAAAGGGTCGCGCGCGCAGGCGCGTCGGCGATCGTCATGCGAGCCGCCTTTCTGGGCTGACTTCGGGCAAGACGCCGCCGGCGGCGAGGATCGCGCCGTCGACCGCGTCGAAAAGCGGCTTCTGCAATTTTCCGGCGAGCGATCGCGGCAGGTACGGCCGGATCGGCTCGGCGAGACCGCCGGCCATGACCAGCCGCGGCGCGCCGAGCCGTTCGAGCGCGGCGGCCAATGCGGCGAGCGCATGCGCGGCCGCCTCGACGATCGGCAGGCCGACGGCGTCGCCCTCAGCGGCGGCGCTCAGAACTTCGGGCGCAAACGCGCCGTAATCGCTCGGCTTGGCGGTCAGCGCCCAATGCAACATCGCCAGAGGGTCGTTCGAGAAATGCGTCATTAATTTCATCGTGAGCGGCGAGCCCGGTTGCAGGCCGTCATGAGCGCGCAGCGCCGCGCGCAACGCGTCCGCGCCGATCCGCGCCGCCGAGCCGTCGTCGCCGAGCAGGAATCCGCGCCCGCCGATTGTCGTGTCGCGGCCTTTGATTCGCGCGGCGCCGTTCGAACCTGTGCCGGCGATGATGAAGCCGCCGTCGGCGCCGCCATGCGCGCCAAGGCAGGCGGCGATCGCATCGTTGACCGCGCTCACCTTCGCCCAGCCGGGCAGAGCGGCGGCGACGCGCGCGGCGTCGTCCGGCGTCGAGAGGCCGGCGAGACCGAGCCCGAGCGAAATTCGCGCGCGGTCGGTCGAGGCGATCTTGCTCTTGTTCAGCGCCTGCGCCGTCACGTCTCGTACGACGGCGAGGGCGCGATCGAAATCGACATAGATATTGGCGGCCGGTCCTTCGGCCTCGGCGAGCGCTCGGCCGGAAGCGTCGCGCAAGCGGACCCGGCAGCGCGTCGCGCCTCCGTCAACGCCGAGAAAGAGATCGCCGCTCGTCACCGCCTGCCTGCCTCGCGCTCATCCCGCTCCGCGCCGGTCGAGTCTCGCCGCGGATTCGAAACCTGAATCGACCCTAGACAAGAGGTATACATTGCGTTAACAATTAAGACAAGAGGTAGGGACCAGTGGTTCTGAAACTGGTTCTTTCTCGACGCCGACCGCGCTTGACGCGACGAGCTGGGGAGGCCGGATGGCCGCGGACAACAGCGAAGATCACGGCGAAGTCGGCCTCCTTGCCGCGCTTCTCGCCGGCCAGCGCCGCGCCGTCGAAGCCGTGGCCGCCGCCGCGTCGGCAATCGAACGCGCCGCCGCCTCGGTCAGCGAAAAACTCGGCGCGGGCGGCAGGCTGATCTATATCGGCGCCGGCTCCTCCGGTCTTATCGCGATGCAGGACGGGGCGGAGCTGCCCGGCACGTTCGGCGTCGATCGGTCCCGTATCGTCTTCGTCGTCGCCGGCGGCGCCGGCCGCGCGCACGAAATCGACGGCGCCGCCGAAGACGACCGCGCCGCCGGCCGCCGCGACGTCGACGCCCTCGGCGATTTGGCGAACGATGTCGCCGTCGCGGTCTCGGCGAGCGGCTCGACGCCGTACACCGTCGCCGCGGCGGAAGCGGCGGCGGCGCGTAACGCGACGATCGTCGCCCTGGCCAATCGGCCCGGCGCGCGCCTGCTCGACATCGCCGATCATCCGATCTTGCTCGACACCGGCCCCGAGGCGGTACAAGGCTCGACCCGACTTTCCGCCGGGACAGCGCAAAAATGCGCGCTCGGCCTCCTCTCCACGCTCGCCAACGCCCGGCTCGGCCATGTCTATCGCGGCCTGATGGTCAATGTGCGGCCGGACAACGACAAGCTCCGCCGGCGCGCGCTCGACATCGTCGCCGCGATTGCGGGCGTCGACGAGAGCGTCGCGCGACGAAGCCTCGCCAGCGCGTCGGACGACGTGAAATGCGCGGCGCTGATCGCCGCGGGCGCGGATTCGCATCGGCGCGCGCTCGACCTGCTCACGCAATCGCACGGCCATATCGGGCCGGCGCTGTCGCGCCTCAGGGAGAGCGTCGCCAGCAGCGTATGATTTTTTAGGGATGAGCTCGAGCTCATGAAGAGGGAGACGGACATGAACAAAGCATTCAGCAAGAGTTTGCGGGCGGGCGCCGCTTTGGCCGCGCTGCTTGTCGGGGCGACGGTCGCCCAGGCGGGGAATTTGAAGATCGAGAGCTGGCGCAACGACGACGCCGACATCTGGAATTCGAAAATCATCCCGGCCTTCAACAAGCATTATCCCGACATCAAGGTCGAATTCTCGCCGACCGCGCCGAAAGAGTACAACGCCGCGCTCAACGCTCGCCTCGCCGGCGGCACGGCGGGCGATCTCATCACCTGCCGGCCCTTCGACGCCTCGCTCGAACTCTTCAACAAGAAGCAACTCGACGGGCTCAACGATCTGAAGGGCGTGTCGGACTTCTCGTCGGTCGCCAAATCCGCCTGGACGACGGACGACGGCAAGACGACCTTCTGTGTGCCGATGGCCTCCGTCATTCACGGCTTCATGTACAACAAGGAGGCGTTCCAGAAGATCGGCGCCCAAGAGCCGAAGACGATGGCGGAGTTCCACGCCATTCTCGACAAGCTGAAAAAGGACGGGACCTATACGCCGATCGTGCTCGGCACCAACGATCAATGGGAAGCCGCGACAATGGGCTTCCAGAATATCGGCCCCAATTATTGGAAAGGCGAGGACGGCCGCCTGGCGCTGATCGCCGGCAAGGAGAAGTTCACCGACCCGCAATATGTCGCCGTGTTCAAGGAGCTCGCCACGTGGGGGCCCTATATGGGCAACGGTTATCAGGCGCAGAGCTACCCTGACAGCCAGAACCTGTTCTCGCTCGGCAAGGGCGCGATCTATCCGGCCGGCTCGTGGGACATTTCGACCTTCCGCGCTCAGGCGAAATTCCCGATCGGCGTATTCAAGCCGCCGCTGCCGGAAGGGGCGTCGGATTGCTACATTTCCGACCACACCGACATCGCCATGGGCGTGAACTCGGCGTCGAAGAACAAGGAGGACGCCAAGAAGTTCTTGGAATGGCTGGCGACGCCGGAATTCGCGACGCTCTACGCCAACGCATTGCCCGGCTTCTTCCCGCTGTCTTCGACGCCGGTGAAGATCGACGACGATCTGGCGGCGACGATGGTCGGCTGGCGCAAGGAGTGCAAGTCGACGATCCGCAACTCGTACCAGATCCTTTCGCGCGGCACGCCGAACCTGGAGAACGAGCTGTGGAACGTCTCCTCGCAGGTGATCAACGGCGCGATGACGCCGGAAGCCGCCGCGAAGCAGATCCAGGATGGGCTGGACAAGTGGTATAAGCCGGCGAAGTGAAAAAATACGTAAGAGAGACCGACGGGGCGCGGCCTTGTTCCTCAAAGCTCCGCGCCTCGTCTTCGCACGAAACGCTCTAATCGAATCGCATGGTCGTCATTGCGAGAAGCGAAGTGAGGAGGCAATCCATTCGTCGGGCGCAGCGCCTTACGATTGGATTGCTTCGCTTCGCTCGCAATGACGGTTGCTTCCTGCATAGAAGCTAAAGCGTCCCAAAGCGTAGAAAATCTATGGCGCAACCGCAATCGCAAGTCGTCGCCTATATGCCGCGCAGCCGGTTTCTCGGGCTGATGCTGCTATTCCTCGGGCCGGCTCTCGTCATCTACACGGCGATCTCGGTCTATCCGCTCATCGCCACGATGGCGCTCTCGACATACGCGACCACCGAGACCGGCGAGCACGTCTTCGTCGGGCTTGGCAATTTCAGAACGCTGTTCACCGACGCCGTCTGGTCGAAGCCGTTCTGGAACGCCTGCCTCAACAATCTGATCTTCTTCCTCGTCCATATGGCGGTGCAGAACCCGATCGGAATCATTCTCGCCGGCCTGCTCAGCCTGCCCAATCTGAAGCTGCGCGCGACCTACCGCACGCTGATCTTCATGCCGACCATGCTGTCGGTCGTGATCATCGGCTTTTCCTGGAGCCTGATCCTGTCGCCGCTCTGGGGCGTCGCCGAAGGCGCGCTGAAGCTCGTCGGC
>JAJPHH010000039.1 GCA_021325385.1 Alphaproteobacteria bacterium | reverse complement strand
GTGACCCTGCTGACCGGAACGGCCGGGCTCGGCACCGGCGCGCATACGGCGCTGTCGCAGATCGTCGCCGAGGAGATCGGCGTTCCCTTTGAATCCGTCTCCGTCGTGCAAGGCGACACCGACGTTGTGCCTTGGGATATCGGCGCTTTCGCTAGCCATACGACCTATATGGGCGGTCGCGCGGCGCAGATCGCGGCGGCGGAGGTCAAGCGGCAGGTGCTCGACCATGTCGCGCCGAAGCTCGGCGCGCGGCCGGAGGATTGCGTCATTCGCGATGGGATCATCCTCGCCGTGGGGACGAACCGCAGCATCAGCCTGCGCGAGGCGGTTGCGCCCGCCAAGGGCATGCCGGCCGCCCAGCTCATCGGCGTCGGTACCTATTCGCCGCGGAAATCCTATTCCTTCGCGGCGCATTTCGTGGAGGTCGAGGTCGATACCGAAACCGGCGAAATCGCGGTGACCCAGGTCGTGCCGGTTCACGAGATCGGCCGGGTGATCCATCCGATCGCGGCGCAAGGGCAGATCGAAGGCGGCATTCAACAGGGAATCGGCCACACGCTGAGCGAAGACTACCAGATCGATCTGAAAACCGGCCGATCGCTCAATCCCAGCTTTGTCGATTACAAGATGCCGCTCGCCATGGATATGCCGCCGATCCGCACGATCATTCTCGAAACTGCGCCGGACCCCGGCGGTCCTTACGGAGCGAAAGGGGTCGGCGAAGATCCGATCATCGCGATCGGCCCGGCCATCGCCAACGCCGTCGCCGACGCGATCGGCGTGCGCTTCAGGCACTATCCGATCACGCCCGAGCAAGTGCGCGCAGCGCTGCGAGACAAGAAAAGCGGAGCCGAGTGATGCAGGCCTATGAAATTCCGCAGCCGAAAATCCCGGTGACGATCCTGACCGGGTTTCTTGGCGCCGGCAAAACCACGCTGCTGAATCACATCCTCACCGAGAATCACGGCCATCGCATCGCCGTGATCGAGAACGAATTCGGCGAGGTCGATGTCGATTCCGATCTCGTCGTCGCCTCCGAGGAAGAGATTTTCCAGATGCAGAACGGCTGCATCTGCTGCCTCGTCGACGTGCGGAACGATCTCCTTGCCATCCTGAGAAAGCTGCTCGCGCGCAAGGACCGGTTCGAGCGCATTCTCGTCGAGACGAGCGGTCTCGCCGATCCGACCCCGGTCGCGACGGCCTTTTTCGTTGACAAGGAGATTGGCGCGCAGGTGAGCCTCGACGCCATCGTGACGCTGGTCGACGCCAAGCATATTGCGCAGCATATCCATGATCCGGTTCTTGACGGACGCGACAACCAGGCTGTCGACCAGATCGTCGCCGCGGATCGCATCGTCATCAACAAGATCGATCTGGTCGACGACGAAAAGATTGGCTCGCTCGAAAAGGATGTCCGCAAGCTCAACGAGACGGCGGACATCATCCTTGCGTCTTATGGCAAGATCGATCTTTCCGGCATTCTCGGCGTCAGCGGCTTCGCGCCTTCTTACGTCGCCGATCGGGCCAAGCTGCTCGACCTCGACGAAGATCACGGTCACGGCCATGATCATCAGCACGATCCGACGGTGAGCTCGCAATCCTTCGTTTTTGACGGCCGGCGCTTTGATCGGGAGAAGCTCCGCGCCGCTTTGACGAAGCTGCTCGTCGAGCGCGGCAAGGATATTTTCCGCGCCAAGGGCATCGTCGCCATGGAGGGGGATAGCCGCTTCTACGTCCTGCAGGCCGTGCACAGCCTGCTCGATTTCCGGCCCGATCACCCCTGGGGGAAGGACAGGGCCTACAGCAAACTGGTTTTCATCGGCCGCAATCTCGTCCGGTCCGATCTGGAGGCGTTGCTTCTGCAGTGCCTCGCTTGAGGCGCTTGCCCCACCGTCATTGCGAGCGAAGCGAAGCAATCCAGGAGCCTCAGCGTTTCCTGGATTGCTTCGTCGCTTCGCTCCTCGCAATGACGGTCGCGGGGAAGCTCAGAATCGCGCCATAGCCTCTTTGACCTGCGCCATGAATTGCCGCCTGGCGCGTTCGGTCGCCGTGTTGAGGTGATAGAGCGCGTGATATTCGGCGCGCGCGCCGCCGGTCAGCCAACGGAAATATCGGGTGACCAGCTTGCGCGGCGGATCGGCCATGTACCAGACCATATAGCGCGGGCGGCCATGGTGACGACGCCGGCGATCTTGCGAATGTTCTTCAAGAGCGGCCGGACGTGGCGAGGCTCGCTGATGTCGAAGGCGACGCCCGGCATCAGCACCCGGTCGAAGAAACCTTTCAACATCGCGGGCGGGCCGAAGCACCAGGTCGGAAACTGGATGACCGCGGCCTCCGCCTTTTGCAGCCTGGCGATATAGGGCTCCAAGCCGCGCTGGTTGACGCTCGTATCGTAATAGTGGCGCCGTCCATCCTCGCTCAGCACAGGATTGAAGCCTTCCGCATAGAGGTCGAGGAGATCGACGTCATGGTCCGCGGATTTCAGCCCGGCCACCGCCTCGGCCCGGATCGCGGCGTGGAAGCTTTCCGGCAGCGGATGGCAATAGATGTAGATGACGCGCATGGATTCTCTCTTTGACGGCCGTCATTGCGAGGAGCGGAACGACGAGGCAATCCATTTCGTAGAGCGTCGCTCTAGGAATGGATTACTTCGCTTCGCTCGCAATGACGGGGGAATGTTATGGCGCTGGCGTCGTTTCAGGATTTTGGGCCTCGCCTTCCGCCCTCCCAGCGCCGCACCAGGCCCGCATCGATATCGAAGAGATCGAGAACGCGGCCCAGCGTGTGATCGATCATGTCGGCGAGCGAGGTCGGGCGCGAGTAGAAGGCTGGGACCGGAGGGAGGATGATCGCGCCGGCCTCGGTGGCGCTGGCCATGGCGCGGATGTGGCCGAGATGGAGCGGCGTCTCGCGTAGCATCAAGACGAGACGCCGCCTTTCCTTCAACGTCACGTCGGCGGCGCGCGAGAGCAGGTTCGGCGTAACGCCGCTGGCGATCTCGGCCAGCGTCTTGGCGGAGCACGGCGCGACGATCATGCCGGCGGCGCGGAACGAGCCGCTCGAACAGGCCGCGCCGACATCCTTGTTGGAATAGACCGTGTCGGCGAGCGCCTCGACATCGGCGAGCTTGTATTCCGTCTCCGCCGCCAGCGT
>JAJPHH010000159.1 GCA_021325385.1 Alphaproteobacteria bacterium | reverse complement strand
TCACGACCTATCCCGGCAAATCGTCCTATCAGATCGTCATCGATTCGCTCGAGCCGGCGGGGCTCGGCGCGCTGATGGCGCTGCTCGAAGCGCGGCGCGTCAAGCTCGCCGGCGAGGGCCTGTTCGATTCCGCCCGCAAGCGGCTTCTGCCCTATCTGCCGCGCGTGATCGGCGTCGTCACCTCGCCGACCGGAGCGGTGATCCGCGACATCCTGCACCGGCTCGTCGATCGCTTTCCGGCCCATGTCCTGGTCTGGCCGGTGCGGGTGCAGGGCGAGACGTCGGCGCGCGAAGTCGCCGACGCGATCGCCGGCTTCAATGCGCTTCCCACCGGCGGCGCCATTCCCCGGCCCGACGTGCTGATCGTCGCGCGCGGCGGCGGCTCGCTCGAAGATCTCTGGAGCTTCAACGAGGAGATCGTCGTTCGCGCCGCTGCGGCGAGCCAGATTCCGCTGGTCGCCGCCGTCGGCCACGAGACCGATACGACGCTGATCGACCTCGCCGCCGACAGGCGCGCGCCGACCCCGACCGCCGCCGCCGAACTGGTCGTGCCGGTCAGGACCGAGCTCTTGGCGGCGATGGCCGATCTCGGCGGCCGGCTGCGCGGCGCCGCTTTGCGGCTCGGCGAGCGGCGCCGCGCCGAGCTGCGGGCCCTGGTCCGGGCGCTGCCCTCGGGCGAGGCGCTGCTTGCCGTTCCAAGACAAAGGGTCGATCGCGCCGCGAACTCGCTCGCGGCGACGACGCGCGCCGCCCACGATCGCCGCCACATCGCGCTGGAGCGCGCCGCCCGCCGGCTCGGCGCGCAATCGCCGCATGCCCGCATGGCGCGCGCGCATGAGCGGCTGGAAGGCTTCGGCGCGCGCTTGCGGCGGGCGGGCAAGATCGATCGCGAACGCCGCCATGAGCGCCTGGCGCGGCTCGAAGCGCGGCTCGGGGCCGCGCTCGCGGCGCGAGCCCAATTGGCGGCGCATCAAGCCCAGCGCTTTCGCGAACGCGCCGCCGTAGCCCAGGCTCGGCTGCGGCGCGCCGCGGTTAGCCGGATCGAGCAGCGCCGCGCAGCCTTGGCCTCGCTCGATCAGTATTTGAACGCGCTCAGCTACCGCAACGTGCTGAAGCGCGGCTTTGCGCTGGTCCGCGACCAGATCGGCGCGCCGGTTTACAGCGCCGCAGAAACCGTCCCAGGACAGCCCCTGCGCATCGAATTTGCCGACGGCGAGATCATCGCGCGCGCCGAAGGCGAGGCGCCGCGCAAGCGGCGAGCCAAAACAGAGCCCGGCCAAGGCAGCCTTTTTTAGGCGAAGGCGAGCGCTTGCTGACGGACTGGCGGGCTCGCCTCGCGCTGCGGCAGCCGGCCCTCCAGCCATTCCGGCAGGAAAGCCTTCAGCCAGCGTTCGACCGCGGCGTCGAACCGATACCAGCCGTCGAGATGGCTCTGTCGCGGCTGCGCCCCGGGCAAGCTCAACCGCTCGTGGCCGCGCACGGTCCAGCGGCACATCATGTGGAACGTGACTTCCGGATGAAACTGCAGCGCCACCGCCTTGCCGCCATAGCGATAGGCCTGGATGGGAAAAGCCTCGCCGCCCTCGGCGAGCAGCTCCGCGCCGGCGGGGAGGTCGAAGCCGTCGCGATGCCATTGATAGACGCAGCGCGGGAAAGGCGCGGCGCAGAGGCGATCGGCCGCGGCGGTCGGGCGGATCGGCGTATAGCCGATCTCGGCGCGCTGATCGGGATAGGTGAAGACGCGCGCGCCCAGCGCTCGCGTCAGCATTTGCGCGCCAAGGCAGATGCCGAGAAAGGGCTTCTCCTCCTGGAGCGGCCGCGTCAGCCAGCCGATCTGCCGGCAGATCCATTCGTGCTCGTCATTGGCGCTCATCGGTCCGCCGAAAACCACGACGCCGTCATGGGCGTCCAGCGTCTCCGGCAACGGCTCGTCGAGCGAATGGCGGCGGATGTCGAGTTCAGCGCCGAAGGCCCGGAGCAAGCGGCCGACGCGTCCTGGCGTCGAATGCTCCTGATGAAGGAGGATCAGAATCTTCCGACTTCTGTCGCGCGTGCTCATTCCCTTTGAGGCCCTTAGCCCTTTCGCCGAACCGCTATGAGCGACGATCATAGGTAGCAAAGATTGTGCCGACCTTGCCAGAATTACGGAACGCATTGCGGCCTTGCGCATGGCGGCTCTGCCGTAAAGGGATGGGACGCGACAGAGCAGGGTGCGGCACGCGACAGTTCAGAGTTAACGAACCAAATCGTGCCCCTGCGGAAATCAACCCCTCTCGCTCTCTTTCTGCTTCGCCTGCTTAATGAATTTCTTGATCACCCGGTCGCGCTTCAGCCGCGAGATGTGATCGATGAACAGGACGCCGTTCAGATGGTCGATCTCATGCTGGAGCGCGGTCGCCAGCAGGCCCTCGGCGTCGATTTCCTGCGGCTGGCCCTCGCGATCGAGAAAGCGGGCGCGGATCCGGGCCGGCCGTTCGACCTCCTCGTAATATTCGGGGATCGACAGGCAGCCTTCCTCGTAGACCGATTTCTCCTCTGACGACCAGACGATTTCCGGATTGACGAAATAGCGCACCTCGGGCGGCTCATCTTTTTTGGCGAGGTCGAGCACGACGATGCGTCGCGGGACGCCGATCTGGATCGCGGCGAGGCCGATGCCCGGCGCGTCGTGCATCGTGTCGACCATGTCGTCCATCAGCTTGCGGACGTCGTCGTCGACGGCTTTCACCGGCTCGCTGACTTGGCGCAGCTTGGCGTCGGGCAGGATGAGGATCGGACGAATGGCCATAGCGGGCTCTTTGAAAGGGCGGGTGATAAAGGCGGCCCGCTGACGCGTCAATTCCTGTTCGCTATTCGTTCGCGGACCCGAATCATCTATGCTGGCCGGCATGGACCAGATCGCCGCCTTTCTCGCCCGCTTCTCGCTCGCGCCGCGCGACGGCCTCGTCGCCCTCGCGCTCATCGCCCTGGCGCTTTTCTGGCTCTTGTTCGGCGCCGCCAGGGCGCGGCGGCTGCGGGCCGAGGCGCTGGCGCGCGAAGCCGAGATGGAGGCGCGGCTCGCCGAGATCGCCAAAACCGGCGCCGAGCTGGGCGGCCGCATGGCGTCGCTCGCCGACGTCCTGAGCTCCCGCCAGGCCGACCTCGCCCGCCTCGTCTCCGAGCGGCTCGACAATGTCGGCGCGCGGGTCGGGGCCGGGCTGGAGCAGAGCGCGCAATCGACCGCCGAGACGCTGACCAAGCTCCACGAGCGGCTCGCGGTGATCGACGCCGCCCAAGCCAAGCTCAACGGCATCACGCAGGAAGTCGTCAGCCTCCGCGAGATCCTCTCCAACAAGCAGGCGCGCGGCGCCTTCGGCCAGGCCCGCATGGAGGCGATCGTGCGCGACGGCCTGCCTGCCAACGCCTATGATTTCCAATTCACGCTTTCCAACAAGACGCGGCCGGATTGCGTGATCCGTCTGCCCGGCGACAGCCGGCCGATGGCGGTCGACGCCAAATTCCCGCTCGAAGCCTTCAGCCTGCTCAAGGACGCGCGCAGCGACGAGGCTCGGCGCGCGGCGCAGGCGCGGGTGCGCGCCGATGTCGGCAAGCATGTCAAGGACATCGCCGAGCGCTATCTCCTTCCCGGCGAGACGCAGGAGACGGCGATGATGTTCGTGCCGTCGGATTCGGTCTATTCCGATCTCGTCGAGCATTTCGACGACGTCGTGCAGAAGGCGCATCGGGCGCGCATCGTCATCGTCTCGCCGTCGCTTCTGATGATGGCGATCCAAGTGATGCGCTCGGTGATGCGCGATGCGGCGATGCGCGAACAGGCGCATCTGATCCAGGCCGAAGTCGGCAAGCTGCTCGACGACGTCCGCCGCCTCGGCGAACGCGCGGCGAAGCTCGAGACGCATTTCCGCCAGGCGCAGGACGATCTCGCCGGGCTGAGGACGTCGGTCGACAAGATCGAGAAGCGCGGCGAGCGGATCGAGGCGATGGAGTTCGCCGAGGAGCGCGCCCCGGCTGAAGTGCAGACGCTGCCGCAATTGCGGTTGGCGAAGGGCGGGGAGTAGGTACTAGCGGAAGGGCGACGCAGAAAAAGGGCAGCCGCCCGATTAAAGAGCTCCTCAATACCGATCTGCCTGCAGACATCGACAACTTAATTTTTCGAGCGCTGGTGTTCCTAGGCATAGCTATATAGGCATTCGGCTTCGTGCTATTCTCGCAACCCCTTTCATTGGCAGCCATTAAGATGGATCAGATAGCTCCGATATTAAAAGGGATTGCAGCGCTGTGCTGGCCCGGGGTTGCACTTACGGCGCTTCTCTTATTCCGATCTGAAATCTCTCATGTTCTTCAGCGACTAACCAAGGCTGAAATTCTGGGGCAAAGGGTAGAGCTTAGCGAAGAGGTACTTGAATTGGACGCTGCTGCGGCGGCGGTTGTTCAGGAAACGGAGAAACTTCCTCCTGAGCAAAGGCGCGCAACGACACCCGCAGAAGAGGAAAACCTGGACGCGACGATCAACTCAATCATCCAGCAAGCCGCGAGCGATCCGAAGCTTGCTCTCATGTCACTATCGGCGGAACTTGAAAAACAGGCTCGACGAGCGCTAGCGACACGAGGGCTTCTAAACGCACGAGCAACCGTTTCCCTAAGACAAGCACTCTCTGAACTTATTCAGTATGGCTTTCCGGAAAACCTGGCGGGCTCGCTGCAACTCTTTCAGGATGTCAGAAATCGCATTGTGCACGGAGCAGCCGCCAGTAACCAGGATGCTCTGAGCGCCCTCGATTCTGGCATTACCCTCCTCCGCGCGTTGACAGCATTGCCCAACGAAACAAATATCGTCCACGGTCTCGTACCAATCTATTCTGATCCAGATTGCCAGCGCCAAATCCTTGACGCGAGAGGGCTCATTCTTGAAACAACATCGCCAGGGGGTGCTATCAAGACATTCCGCATATTTCCGACAACACGTACGCACTTCGTAAAGGGAAAGCGAGTAGCTTGGGAGTGGAATCGAAATAGACAATGGCGCGAAGCCTGGTACCGCAATCCCGAAAATGGAGAGGTCAGGCAGGCTTGGAGCAGTTCGATGGAATTTGTTGGTCGAAGTTTGGATGATATTTGAAGCGTGCGACGCATCCTTCTTGCTGCGCGATGAAGGACACCCGCTAAACCGGCGCCGCTTTCGCGCTTGGCCGCGCCGCCAGCGCCTCCCGCCACCGCCGCAAATTGCCGAACTCCTCCGGGATCTCGATCCGCGCCGGCCTGGTGAAATCGAGCGCCACCAGGCCGGTAATGTCGGCGACGCTGAACCTTTCGCCGGCGATGAATTCCCGATCCCGCAATTCCCGATCAATGATCGCCATGGCGTCAAGCGCCTTGGCCGGGCTGACCCGGGCGAGTTCGGCGATCTGCGGGACCTCCATCTCGGCCATGTAAGGGTGAGCGTGGCGAAACGCGTTCGCGACATGAAGAAGCAAGCCCAGTTCCAGCCGCCGCTGCCACATCTCGACCATCGCCCGCCCGACCGCGCCGACGCCGAACAAGGGCGGCTCCGGATGAAGCTCCTCGAAATAGCGGCAGATGGCGATCGATTCGCAGATGACGGTTCCGTCGTCGAGCACGAGGACGGGCGTGCGCTGGAACGGATTGAGTGCGGTGAATTCGGCCGAGCGCTGTTCGAGCGCGCCGAGGTCGACCTCCTCGATCGGCAAGCTCAATCCCTTCTCGGCCAAGTAGATCAGCACGCGCCGCGGATTGGGCGCGCGCGAGGCGCTGTAGAGCCGCATGATCCTCCCCGTTTCCTAAAAGGAGAACATGCGCGCGCCGGCCGGGTCAAATCGCCGTTAACCGGCGCTGCGGGCGTTGCGCCTGATAATCCGCGCCGCCCCGGCGCTCGCCTTCTGAAATTCCGCCAAAATCTTGCCGATAAAGCTTAAATCGTAACCAACCCGTCAGGCCCTCGTTAAGGATTAACCGGCATCATCGCGACGGGTCTGTGCGAGCGTTCGTTGGTCATGAGTGAGGTCGCAGCCGAGAGGGCCGGCAGGAGCAGCGGGGGCGACGCCGCGTCGGCTCGCCGCCGCAAAATGACCCTCGAGGTGCGGCAGGCGCGCGAACGGCTCACAACCTCGAGCAACGATCCCGGCTCCTACGCGCCCGAACTCGTTCGAATGTTCGCGCAAAGCCACAAGAGCGCGACGCCCGCCCTTTGCGTGCTGATCCTCGCGGTCGGCGCCACGGTCACGCTTTGGGTGCCGTTCCAAATGTCGCTGATCTGGACGTCGCTCGCCCTGATCGCGGCCGGCGTGCTCTACGGCTTTTCAATCGTGTTCCTCGAGCAGCCGCGGCTCGATTCCGAGCTTGGCGCGTGGCGGCGCAAATTCATCCTCGCAGAAACGTTGAACGGCATCGCCTGGGCGCTGATCATCGTCCTGCTTTTGCAATCGCACGATCCGAGCGCGCGCACCTACGTCCTGATGGTGCTGCTGCTCGTCGCGGCGATGACCGCGATGATCGCCTCGAGCATCCCCTTCGCCGTCGGCGGCGGCCTGTTGCCGGTGACCCTGGCGATCCTTTTCATCCTCGGCCCGTCGACGCGGCTCGACACGATGACGCTCGGATTTCTTTGCGTCGGCGGCCTTGTCTACTTCGTCATTCTCGCCAACCGGCTGCACGCGACTTCGATCGACAGTTTGAGCTTCCAAGCCGAGAAGGACGCGCTGATCACCGAGCTTGAACAGGCCAAGCTCAATTCCGACGAGGCCCGGCGCAGAGCCGAAGAGGCCAATCTCGCCAAGTCGCGCTTCCTGGCGACGATGAGCCACGAGCTCAGAACGCCGCTCAACGCCATTCTCGGCTTTTCGGAAGTGATGAAGGCCGAACTGTTCGGCGCTCATACCGTGCCCGCTTACAAAGAATACGCGCTCGACATCCATGCGAGCGGCCAGCATCTGCTGATCCTGATCAACGAGATTCTCGATCTGTCGCGGGTCGAGGCGGGGCGGTACGAGTTGAAGGAGGAATCCGTCTCCCTCGCCCATATCGTCGAGGAGTGCCGGCACCTTCTCGGCCTGCGCGCCAAGAACCGCGACATCGCGATCAACGAGGCTTTGGATCCCGGCCTGCCGCGCCTCTGGGCCGACGAGCGCGCCGTCCGGCAAATCACGCTGAACCTTCTGAGCAACGCGATCAAATTCACGCCGCAGGGCGGCGCGATCACGATCAAGGTCGGCTGGACCAATGCCGGCGGCCAATATCTCTCGATTCGCGACACCGGCCCCGGCATTCCCGAGGAGGAAATTCCGATCGTGCTGTCCTCGTTCGGCCGCGGCAGCCTGGCCCAGAAGAACGCGGAAGAAGGGTCCGGCCTCGGCCTGCCGATCGTGAAGGGCTTGGTCGAATTGCATGGCGGCGAGTTCCAGCTTCGCTCGAAGGTGCGCGAAGGCACCGAGGCGATCGTCATTTTTCCCCCCGAGCGGGTGATGGACGCGCTGCCGCAACTCGACCCGGACGCCCCGCCTGCCTCCCAGCCGGCGTCGTCGGCCTCCCCCTCCCGGCGAAAGGCCGCTGCGGCGGCGTAGATTAAGCTTCGCGCCTTCCGCACTTGGAGATGGCGAGCCGTCTCTCGGAAGCTGAGATCGTTCTCAGGTCGCCTTGGCTGGCGCTGCGAAGGCGCCTTGCCATTGACGCCGAGCAGGACGATGCATGCCGGATCGGGCTCGTTTTGCGCGCGCCCGCCGCCCGAGCTACCGAAGGACCGCGCGATTTCCGAAATCCCCACCCCTGTCCCGCCCGAACCGCCGCGCTCTCCGCCGGTCGGCTCCTACGGCCTGCTCGTCGCCGCCGGTCTGCTCTACGCGCCCTATCTGGCGGCGCTCCTCGCGGCGCCGCCCTGGACCGAGCCCGGCAAGGCGAGCGGCGAAGAGCTCTGGAGCGAGGCTTGGGCGGACATGTTCGCGATCATCTTCGGCGGCGGGCTCTGGCTGGCCCTGGCCGGCCTGACCGTTCTGGCCGGGCGCAAAGGCCATGCGCCGCCGGCCTGGAAGGCGGTGTCGGCGATCCTCTTCGTTTGCGCCGCAGTCGCGACGCTGGTCGCCGCGCGGACCTACCTCGTCTGGCCTGGCGGCGGATCGATCCTCGTCGCCGCGCTGCTGCCGCCGCTCGTCGCCTTCTATGGCGTTGCGGCGCGGCTCGAGACTTTCGCCGCCGGGGTAAAGCGCTTTCTTCCGGCCGCCGCCCTCGCTTCGGTTGGAGTTCTGGCGGCGTGCTCGCTCCTCTTCGCGTCTATCGACCCGCTCCTCTATCCGGCCCGGCTCGCCGAGCAAAAGCGGCGATGGGCGGTAGACATCGCCCGCCGCAACGCCGAATCCGAGTCGGAAGCGGCAAGATGGGAGCAGGGCATCGCCAAGCTCGGTCCCGATTCGCCGCTTTCGGCCTGGCTCGACTACGTCAATGGCGCCGCCGCCGAGACGCCGTTGCACGAAAGGGCCGTCGCGGGCGCGCGCCAGGCCAAGGCGCGGCAAGAGGAGGCGGCGGCGTTGCTCGAGAACGGTCAGGCGAACCGACTCGCCGAATTGTGGCGCTTCGACCTCGCCGCCACGCCGGCGCTTTGCGCCGCCTATGATCGCGCGCTGAAGCAGATCGCCGCGACCGACGGCGAGATGGAAATGATCGTCGGCGAGCGACTCAAGAGGCAGACGCCGAACATCGAGTTCCTGCTGGCGGCAAATTGCGATCTCTCGGCCGGCCTCGACGCCGCCGAGGCGCGGGCGAAAAAGGTCGCCGCGGCGCTGCCCGGTTTTCCAGAATGGGCCGACTTTCCTGCGACCTTGTCGGCGTTGCGGCGGAAGCGCTGAAGCGGGCGCGCTTCTAGCGCGACCGCAAGCCGTGGCTTGGCAGGCCGCGCCGTCCAGACCGAAGGCGCGCCTGCTTCGACCAGCGAGATTACGCCCACTCCCCTTTCCGGAACACCGGCGTCCGGCCGCCCGCCTCGTCGACCCCGTCAATGTCCAGTTCGGCCGAGCCGATCATCCAGTCGATATGGATCAGGCTCTTGTTGCCGCCGCGGGCGGCGATCTGGTCGGGCGTCAGCTTGGCGCCGTCGACGAAACATTTCGAATAGCATTGGCCGAGCGCGATGTGGCAGGCGGCGTTTTCGTCGAACAGCGTGTTGAAGAACAGAAGGCCGCTCTTGGAGATCGGCGAGGAATGCGGCACCAGCGCGACTTCGCCGAGCCGGCGCGCGCCGTCGTCGGTGTCGAGCACTTTCTTCAGCACCTCTTCGCCGTGCGCCGCCTTCGCCTCGACGATGCGCCCTTCCTCGAAGCGCACCTCGATTCCGTCGATCAATGAACCTTGGTACGACAGCGGCTTGGTGCTGACGACGCGCCCATCCACCCGCCGCGCATGCGGCGTGGTGAAGACCTCTTCGGTCGGGATGTTCGGGTTGCAGACAATCCCGTTCTTCGCCGTCGAGGCGCCGCCCTGCCATTCATGGCCGTCGGCGAGGCCGATCGTCAGGTCGGTGCCCGGCCCGGTATAGCGCAACGCGCGGAACCTCTTGCCGTTCAGCCACTCGGTGCGGCTGCGCAGAGCCGAATTATGCGCGTCCCAGGCCGCGATCGGGTCCTCGCCGTCGACGCGCGAAGCGGCGAAAATGGCGTGGGCGAGTTTCGCCACCGCGATCTCGTCCTGCTCGTGCGGGAAGACCAGTTTCGCCCAGGACTCGGTCGGATAGGCGACGATGTTCCAATTGATGTCGAAACCGGCGATCTTCTCCAAAGCCGGCTGGTAGGCGAGCGAGTTGGCCTTGTTGGCGCGCGAGACTTTCGCCGGGTCCTCCTCAGCCAGCAGCATCGGATTTTCGCCGACAATGGCGAGCCGGGCGGTATTGCCGGAAAACGCCTTGGCGACGCCCTCATAGAGCCAGCCGGCGGCGCGGTCGAAACTGTCGTCCGGCGCGTGGCGATAGCGCGCCAGGGTCATCTCCTCGTCGGAGAAAATCGGCGTCACCAAGCCGGCCCCGGCCTTGTAAGCCTCCGCCGCGATGCGGCGGGCCAGAGGCAGGGCGGCGACCGGCGCGGTGAGGAAAAGGTCCTGGCCGGGCTGAAGCCGGAGGCCGACCTTGATCGCGGTCTCGGCGAGACGGTCGAGCTTGGCCTGGTCGATCGAGGCGGAGAAATTGCGGGGGTGAGAGGTCATGGCGGCTCCGCGCTTGGGTTCGACATTGGGTGAAAATAAAGCGAGCGCCGTGCCCACGAAAGCAGAAATCCGGAGAACCGCCGCGCCTGAAAGCCGGCCCCGGTCTCGATTCCATCCGCGAAACCAGATCGTGCTGCGCCGAGCGCCGGCGTATGAGCGCGGCTTTAGCCGCGATCACGATCGCGCGATTCGACCGACCGCCGCCAAACTCGGTCAAAATCCGCGTTCAAAGAGTCGAGCGGTCGATCGCCCGCTCCGCCTCGGCGATCGCGTCGGGATAGCCGACATGTAGCCAAGTCCCGTCGAGGCGCACGCCCGTCAGCCGGCCCTTGGCGGCGGCGTCGAAGAAGAGCGGCGCGAGGCGGAAGATTTCGCGCGGCTCGTTCTTGAAGAGTTCGGGCTTGATGATGCCGATTCCCGCGTAGACATAGGGCGCGACCTCGCGCTCCTTGCGCTGGACCACGATCCCGTCGGCGCTCATCGAGAAGTCGCCGGGCCAGTCGACGCCGACGGCGCTGACCGTCGCCGCGACGAGCAGCGCGACGTCCATGCGCTCGGGGTCCCAGGCGTCGACGAGGCGCTCGAGGTTCGAACGCGGCCCTTCCAGCCAGAACGCGTCGGTGTTGCAGAGGAAGAACGGCTCGTCGCCGATCAGCTTCAGCGCCTTCTTGATCCCGCCGCCCTGGTCGAGCAGCCTATCACGTTCATCGGAGATGATGATTTCCGGTCGGCGCCGCCCGGCCAAGTGAGCCTCGATCTGATCGGCGAGATAATGGACGTTGACGATCGCGCGTTCGACGCCGGCCTCGGCGAAACGGTCGAGGCAATGGTCGATCAGCGCCTTGCCGCCGACCTTGATCAGCGGCTTCGGAATCTTCTCGGTGATGGGCCGCATGCGCAGGCCAAGGCCGGCGGCGAAGACCATCGCTGTCCTGGGCGTCTCAGGCAGGATCATCTTAGCGGCAGCCCCCTCCCGTACCCTCCCCCTCCCGTACCCTCCCCCGCTTCGCGGGAGAGGGGCCCGAAGCGTCGCGCCACGACTTTTGCGGTCCTGCCACGCGCAGCCATTGGCTGCCGCGTCGGGGCTCCCCGCTCCTCCGAAGCGGGGGAGGGTACGGGAGGGGGCCCGCGCCGCACGCAAATCATTCGGCGAACTCCACTAAAGATCAGCGCCGAGCGCCCGCGGCAGGTGCGTCTGATGCCACGATTTGATCGGCGACAATAGCGGGTGGGCGAGGCTCTTGGCGAGGATGCGCTCGATGCGCGGCAGATGGGCGAGATAGTGCGGCTTGCCGTCGCGGCGATCGAGCCGGGCGAAAATGCCGAGGATTTTCGTCGCCCGCTGCGCGCCCATCGCGGCATAGGCGGCGGCGAAGCCGGCGACGTCGAAGGCCGGGTCGCGGTCGAGGCGCCGGCGCGTATATTGGGCCATCAATTTCAGCTCCAAGTCGTCGCCGACATCGACGCGCGCGTCCTGGAGCAACGCGGCGAGATCGTAGGCCGGCGGGCCCAGCACGCAGTCCTGGAAATCGATCAGCCCGATCCGGGCGAGGCCCTCTCGCTCGGCCAGCCAGAGCAAATTGGGCGAGTGATAGTCGCGTAGGGTCCAGGTCGCAGGCCCGGCGAGGATCGGCGCCAAAGCCTCGCGCCAGAGCGCGAGGAATTGCGCGCGCGCCCCCGAGGCCGGCGTGATCTTGGCGACATAGGGCGCGTACCAATCGAGCGCCAGCTCGACTTCGACCAGCATCGCCTCGGCGTCGTACGGCCGGATCGTATAAGTCTCGCCGTCGACCGGCAGCTCCGCCGGCAGCGTCCGGCAATGCAATTCGGCGAGCAGATCGACGGCAAGGCTGTACCGTTCGGCGATCGGGCCGTCCGAGCCGGCGATGAACTCGTCGCCCAGGTCCTCCAGCACCGCGAGACCGTCGGCGACGCTGTGGGCGTAAAGGCGCGGCGCCGACAGGCCTTGCGCCCGCAAGCCTTCGGCCATGGCGATGAAGGCGCGGATGTCGTCGGCAAGCTTGGCGATCGCCGCATAGGGCTTGCCGTAGCGCAGGATCGGCCCGTCCGGCCGCGGCGGCGAGATCATCAGGATCGCGGTCTCGCCCGAGGGCTTGATTAGCTTCTCATAGGCGCGGATCGAAGCGTCGCCTTGCATGAAGACGCGCTGGGCCTCGCTCCAGCCGGCTTCGGCGAGAACTTGCGCGATTCCCCGCGCCCGGGCGAGGCGGCTCGCGAAAGCGCCGTGGCCGATCAGGGTCGCGCTGCGCGCCTCGGCGCCTGAAGCAGGCGCCAGAGCGAGCGCGATCTCCAGCCGATCCGGCTTCAGCGCCTCTTCGGCGCGTTGCGGCCATTCGATGAGGACCAGCGCGCCTTCAGTCGCCTCCTCCCAGCCGAGATTGACGAGCTCGTCCGGGCGCCTGATGCGATAGAAATCGGCGTGGAGGATCGGATAGCCCGGCCCGTCATAGGTCTGCATCAACGTGAAGGTCGGGCTCGGCGCTTCGAGGGAGGGATCGCCGGTCAAAGCGCGGATCAAGGCGCGCGCCAGGGTCGTCTTGCCGGCGCCCAGATCGCCCGACAGCGCGATCATGTCGCCGGGCTGAAGCCATGCGGCCAGACGCGCGGCGAACGCCTCGGTCGCCTGTTCGCCCGGCAACTCGATCCGCCAGACCGGATCGACGGGACTCGCACGCGCCGGCGACATGATTTCAGGCGACCCTGCTTGTCGCCGCCGCCACGCCGCCGGTCGGGAAAATGACCGTGACGGTCGTGCCTTCGTCGGGCGCCGAATCGATCAGCACGCGGCCGCCATGCAATTCGACCAGCGCGCGCACGATCGAGAGGCCGAGGCCGACGCCGCGATGGCGCGAGCCGGAGGTGAAAGTTTCGAAGGGCGTGAAAACGCGGTCCATGATTTCCGGCGGAATGCCGCGGCCGCGATCCGACACCTTGAACACGATCTCGTCGCCGCGACGCATCGCCGCCAAGGTAACGGTTTGGCCGGGCTCGGAAAAGCCGATCGCGTTGGAGAGCAGATTGAACAGAACCTGCCGCACCCTGAGGCCGTCGGCGCGCATCACGCCGACGCCGTCGGTGGCGATGATTCTGAGCTCGATGCCGGATTCGGTCAGCCGGTCCTGCACGCCCTCGGCGGCGGCCTTCATCGCCTCGGCGACGTCGACCTCCTCGAGCTTCAGCTCGAGCGCGCCGGCGTCGATCGAAGCGAGGTCGAGAATGTCGTCGATCAAGGCGAGCAGAGCGGCCGACGATTTCGTCACATGGCCGGCATATTCGAGCTGCTTGGCGTTGAGCGGGCCAACCGCGCCGTCGGCGAGCAACTGGGTGAAGCCGATAATGCTGGTGAGCGGCGAGCGCAATTCGTAAGAGACGCGGCGGATGAAGGCGCTGCGCAGCTGTTCGGCCTCCATCAGCGCCTTGTTGAGCTTGGTCAGGGTCCGCTCGACATTGACGCTCGCCGTCACGTCGAAGAACGTGACCAAAGTCGCGCCGTCCGGCAGCGGCATGGCGGCGCAGTCGATGATGACGCCGTCATTGCGCTCGATGCGCTTTTCGTAGCCGGCGCGGACCTCCGGCATGCCGACGATGACGTCGCGCAAGGCGCTCCACAAGCCAGTGTCCTGATAGGTCGCCGCGCAGAGCCGAGCCATTTCGTCGATATGCGGCCGCCGCGCGATCTTGGCCGGATCGAGCCGCCAGAGCTGGACGAAGGCGGGATTGGACAGTTTCAGCCGGCCGTCCATGCCGAACACGGCGACGCCCTCTTTGAGCGTATCCAGCGTCTCGCCCTGCACGCGGATCAGCGCGTTGAACTGCGACTCCAGATTGAAACGCTGGGTGACGTCGTCGAAAAGATAAGTGACGCCGCCTTGCGGATTGGGGCTGGCGACGGCGCGCAGCGTGCGTCCATCCGGCAAGTGCCAAATCTGCTCGACCGGATCGATCGCCTGGTAGGCCGAGAGAAGCTGCGCCTTCCACGAGCGGAAATCGGCCTGCTCGGGCAATTGCCGCTTGGCGCGCAAGCGGTCGAGAATTTCGTCGTCGCTCGGCTGCTGGTCGAGAAAGCGCGGCTCGAGCCCCCAAATCTGCCGATAGGCGGCGTTGTGGAAGACGAGGCGCTTGCCGCGATCGAAAATCGCGACGCCCGTCGACAATTGATCGAGCGTGCGGGCGTGGGAGGCGATCTGGCTTTCCAGCTCGCTTTGCAGCGCCACGATTTTCGAAAGGTCGATGGCGACGCCCGCGGCGCCGCCGACGCTCGGCACTTCGACGACGTCGTACATCCTCCGTTCGCCGGCCGCGACCGCCGGGGCGCGCTGGCGCCAGGTCTCGCCGGCCTGCAAGGCGGCGAACGCTTCGTCGCGGGTCGCGCGATCGAACAATTCGAGTCCGCGCGCGGCGGCGTCGATCGCATCCTTCGCCTCGACCGCCCTGGCGTAGGCGGCGTTGACCCAGACGATTCGGCCATCGGCGTCGCGCGTCCAGGCTGGATTGGGGACGGCGTCGAGCATCGCGCGCAGGGCGCCGATCTCTTCGATGAGCCGATTGTGATTTTCGCGCAGGCGGACCAGTTGCAGCCGATCGCCGGAAATGTCCCGAATGCGCATGACCGCGCGGCCGCCGACCGCGCGGCCCTCGACGTCGAAATGGCGTCCGGCGAGGCTCGCCACCGTTATCGAGAAAGCTTCGCCGCGCTGGCGCAGCCGCTCGACCGCCCGCTCCAGTTTCTGAGCCTGCTCCGGCGCGAGCCAAGAGCCGAAACCGAGCACGCGACGCGGCAGCGGCGCGTCGGTGACCAGCGAATATTCGCCCTCGACGTCCGGTTCGCCCGTCGCCGAGCCCCAGGCGACGACGATTTGCGGATCGCTCGACAGGAACAGGTTGGCGCGGTCGAGCCGCGCCTGGGTCTGCGACAATTCCGTCGTCAGCGCCTTTTCGCGCTGCGCCCATTGGCGGCGGCCGACCAAATGCAGAATCGAGGTGAAGGTCGCAAACAGGATCAGGCCGATCAGCACGGCAAGGCCGGCGGGATTGTCCCGCGTCGGATCGTCGGCGAGGAAAGACGCGAACGGCCCGGCGGCGAGAGCCGCGCGCGGCGCGAGCGCCGCGGTCAGCGCGAGGGGAATCGCCGCATAGGCCGTGCGCGCGCCGAGGACAGGCCGCGGCTGGTTAGGCGCGCCCTCTTTCTCCAGCGCGCATTGCGGCCGGGTTGTCCTGCGCAATCGATGGCCCCCAATAATCTTGGCGCATATCGGAAACACGCTGGACCCGCACGCCGCGCTGTTCGGCTCGCCTCCCAAGCGGCCGAATCACTGCAATGTAGCCTTACGGGCGTATGGCTAGAAAGAGGTTAAGCCGCGTCGGCGATTTTTAGACGGGATGTGGCGCAGACGAACGCCCAGCCGGCTGTTGACGGCTAAGACGCGAGCGCCGTCGGAATCGGGCGGGCTCCAGATATCGTTTTTAAACATTCCGCTCAGGGGGCGTTTAACATGAGCGCCGAATCCCGCCGCAGCTTAACCATTCGCCCATTCGCCTCGGCGAAATTCTGTCGGTCAAAAAGACGGGCGGGGTCGCTCAACGATGTCGGCAATATCTCTCGACGCTCCGACCGCGCTCGCGCTCATGGCCGTCATCGCCATCACGCTCGGCGCGCTGATCATTTTCTCGTGGGCGCAAGGACGGCGCCATTTCTATCTCGCGCTTTGGGGGGCCGGCGACGTCTTGGCCGGAATCGCCGCCGGCCTCTGGTTCGGCCGCGGCGTCCTTCCCGATTTCCTTTCGATCCATATTGCGACCGCAACGATCGCGGTCGCCTATGGGCTGATGTTCGCGGCGAGCCGCGACTTTCATCGCAAGAAGACCCCGCTCGCCTTGGTCTTGGCCGGCGCAACGCTGTGGCTCGCCGCATGCGCGTACCCGCCCTTCTATGCGTCGTTGCTTCTGCGCATCATCCTCATGTCGGCGGTGTTCTCGTTCTACACCGCGGCGAGCGCGGCGGAATTCTGGCGCGGCCGGGCCGAACGGCTGGCTTCGCGCATGCCGGCCATCGCTTTCCTTGTCATTCACGCCGCAGCCTGCGCCTGCCGCATTCCAGTCGCGCTGGCCGGCGGCTTGAATTCGCCGCGGCTGGCCGCCGGACCGTGGTTCAGCGCCCTGGCTTTCGAAGGGCTGCTGCATGTGCTGGCCATGGCGATGCTGGTCGTCTCGATGGCGAAAGAACGGGCCGAACTCGAGCAACGCATTGTCGCCTCGACCGACGATCTGACGGCGGCGGCCACGCGCCGCGCCTTTCTCGCCGAAGGCGAAGCGCGGGTCGGCGCGGCGCGCAAAGAGGGCGCTTGCGCCTCCTTGCTGTTGTTCGATCTCGATCATTTCAAGACGATCAACGACAATTTCGGCCATGACGCTGGGGACCGGGCGCTGTGCGCCTTCGCCGATTGCGCAAGAAAGGCGCTGCGGCCTGGAGATCTGTTCGGCCGGCTCGGCGGGGAAGAATTCGCCGCTCTGCTGATCGGACCCAACGCCGAATCGGCGCTGACGATCGCCGAGCGGCTGCGCCGCGCGGTGGAAGCGATCAAGATCGCCGACGGCCGCGTTGGATTTAAAATCTCGGTGAGCGCCGGGTTGGCCAGCTCCGCGGGCTCCGAACGGCGTCTCGGCGATTTGATGCGCGAAGCCGATCGGGCGCTCTACCGCGCAAAAGCCAGCGGGCGCAATCGCGTCGAGCGCATCGAAACCGCGCCGAAGCTCGTCGCTTAGAATCCTGAAGCCCATCCCGCTTGACTTCGCGGCCGGCCTATAGGAGGCGAGGCGCCCCGCAACTTCGCGCCTCCCGCCATGGCCCGCCCCTTCGACCATCGCCTCATCTTCGTGCGGCATGGGCAGACCGCCTTCAACTTCGAGAATCGCTTGCAAGGCCAGCGCGACGTGGCGCTCGACGGCGCCGGCCGCGAGCAAGCGCGCGCCGTCGGACGCTATTTTCGCAAGCAGATGGCGGCGGATGTCGCCGCGATCGAAAAGCGCGCCGGCTTCTGGGCTTCGCCGTCGACGAACGCTTGAAGGAGTTGACCTTCGGCGCTTGGGAAGGAATGACCTGGGCCGAGGTTTGGGCGCAGGATCCAGCCGGCGCAAGAGCCCGCGAACACGACAAATGGGGCTTTACGCCGCCTGGCGGCGAGAGCTATGCGGCGCTGGCCGAGCGGGTGAAGCCGTGGCTCGCCGAGCTCGACGGCGAGACATTCGTCGTGTCGCATGGCGGCGTCGCCCGCGTGCTGCTCGCGCTGCTCGCGCGCATGCCTGCCTTGCAGGCCGCCAGCGCGCCGGTCTGGCAGGGACGGGCTCTGGTCTTCGAACAGGGTTCAGCCGAATGGATCGGCTGACGCCTGTGAGCATTGCGTCAGATGAAGAACCGCGCCCGGCTCGCCGAAGCGAGGGGCGCGGTTGATCGTCTGCAAGCGCTCGCCAACCGCAAGCGCCGGCTCTGGACTTACTGGGTCTTGGTGGTGTCGGCCGGAGCGGCCTCCGGCTTTTTGGCCTTGCTCTTCTTCATGGCGTGATGAGCGGGCTTCTTCTTGTGGTGATGATGAGCCGGCTTCATCGGCGCCGCTTCGCCAGCCGCCGGAGCCGGCTGATTCTGGTCGGTCTGCGCCAGAGCGGGGGTGATGAGAAGCGCCGAGCTGAGCCCGAGCGCGATAAGCAGCTTTTTCAAGTTGTTTCTCCGTTTGCAGCCCAGGGACGGAAGCGCCTCAGGCCGGGGAGTCATCCCAAAACTCACATGAATTTTGGATGAACGGCGCCGCGGCGCGGCGAGAATATGGCCGACAATGCCCCATTCGGGTTTGACGCTCCGCCCTTGAAGCTCCTAAACAGCGGCCGGAGATCGTTATGTCGCACAATACGTTCGGACGTCTCTTTCAAGTGACGACCTTCGGCGAAAGCC
>JAJPHH010000115.1 GCA_021325385.1 Alphaproteobacteria bacterium | reverse complement strand
CGCTCGGCCTGTTTGCGGGTCGCGGCCGGCTTATAGACGGGCAGAGGCTGGTACGTGGAATCGTCGAATTCGATCTCGGCGGTCTGCACGTCGATCGGCAGATCGATCAGGACCGGGCCGGGCCGCCCCGACCGCATCAAGTGAAAAGCTTGCGCGAAGACCATCGGCACGAGCGCCGGCTCGCGCACCGTCACCGCCCATTTGGTCACCGGCTTGGCGATGGACTCGATGTCGACGGCTTGGAAATCCTCTTTGGCGAGCTTGGCGCGCGGCGCCTGGCCGGTGATGCAGAGAATGGGGATCGAATCCGCCTGTGCGGCGTAGAGGCCGGTGATCATGTCCGTGCCGGCCGGGCCTGACGTGCCGATGCAGACGCCGATATTGCCCGCTTTAGCGCGTGAATAGCCGTCGGCCATGTGCGAGGCGCCCTCGACATGGCGGGCGAGGATATGGCGGATCGAGCCGCGCGCCTTGAGCGCCGCATAGAGCGGATTGATCGCCGCGCCGGGCACGCCGAAAGCGCAGGTCACCCCCTCCTTCTCCAAGACGCGGACAGCGGCTTCGACTGCTTTCATTCTCGCCATGACAGCCTCCGTCCAGCGGGACGCCCCGCTGACATTCGGCCTGATTTTCATGGAGCGGGGCCGCTTCGACAATGGCGGCCATTCGCTTTTTCCGTCAGATGGAAACCAAATGAATTGATTTGTAATTTCAATTGCTTATGCAGGTCTGAATGTAGAAACCATGTCCCCGCGTCGCTCAAGCCGCCCGCCGCGAGCGGAGAAAGGGGAAGGAGAGCTATGCGGCGCGCGGCCGGACGTCTCGTTCGATCAAGCCGCCGCTCTCCTGTTTCGCCTTGGTGAGATCGTGCATCGCCTGCAGATTGATCCAGAATTCCGGACTCGTGCCGAAGAACCTTGCGAGCCTCAGCGCGGTGTCCGCCGTCACCGACCGCTCACCCTTGATGATCGCGCTGATGCGCGTTGCTGAAACGCGCAAAGCGACGGCGAGGGCGTTCGCCGAAAGACCAAGCGGGATCAGGAACTCCTCGGCTAAAATCTCGCCGGGATGGGTTGTGACGCGATTGGGGGGCGCAACGCCTTTCGTCTTCGTCGACGATTTCGACATCCTCAGAGCCCTCCCAGCTAGCCCGGCATCCGCCCGCCCAGCGCCAGCGTCAGCTCCTGCGCCGTCTCCCGCACCAGCCGGCCGAGCTGCGGCAGGCGCTCGCTCGGCACGCGGCTGGCGAGGCCGGAGACGGAGATCGCCGCCAGCGCCTCAGCCTGGTCGTTATAGACCACCGCGGCGACGCAGCGCAGACCGGCGAGATATTCCTCGTCGTCCAGCGCATAGCCGTCGCGCCGCGTCCTTTCGAGCGCCTCGCGCAGATCGCCGGCGCGCACCAGCGATTTCGGCGTCAGCCGCTTCATGCCGTGGCGGCGGATGATCGCGGCGACGTCCTCGTCCGCATAGGTCGAGAGGATCGCCTTGCCGAGGCCGGACGTGACCATCGGCGCGCGGCCCCCGACCTTGGTGATGGCGCGCATGATCTCCCGGCTCTCGACCTGGGTCAGGACGACGACCTCGCCGTCGTCGGCGACGCCGAGATTGGCGGTCTCGTGGGTGAGGTCGCGCAGGCGGCGCAGAAAGGGCAGAGCCGGCGCGACGAAATTGCGCCGCCGGACGAAGGCCGAGCCGATGGAGAAAGCCTGCCGCCCGACATGCCAGGCGCTGTCGGTCTGATCGAACTCGACAAAGCGCCGCCGCTCCAGCGTGGTCAGGAGGCGGTGCACGGTCGACGGCGAAAGGCCGGTGCGGATGGCGAGATCGCTGAGGCGATAGCCTTCCTCGTCCTCGCCGAGCGCGTCGAGAATGGCCATCGCGCGATCGACCGATTGGACGATGTCGCCAGCGGCCCCGTCCTCCTCGATCGATCGGCGGACGGCTTTCGCCGGGCCGCGCTCCGGACCCTTTCTCATCGCATCCGACCTCCCGCGCCGGGCGGCCCGCCTGTTCTTGGGAGGGATGCTAAATCAAGGCGTTGCGCCGCGCCATGCGTCAGGCCCGGATTTGTCGCCGGATCGCGCCCGCGGCCATAGGCGACCGCGGCTACAGGCTCTCAGGCGGCGGCGACGCGGCGCCGAGCGCCGCTGGCCGCGAGCATTTTCTTCGCCTCTGTTTCCGGCACGGCGGGGCTGAACAGAAAACCTTGCGCTTCGGCGATCGTGCCGAGGCCTTCGATGAAGCGCATCTGCGCTTCGGTCTCGACGCCTTCGACCAGCACGCTCATGCCGAGCTGTTTGCTCATCCGCGCGACGCTCTCGACCAGAATCGAAGCGCGCTCGTGCACGCCAAGGCCGATCGTGAACGAGCGATCGATCTTGATCCTGTCGAGCGGGAAGGTGAGGAGATAGCTCAGCGAAGAGTAGCCGGTGCCGAAATCGTCGAGCGAGATCCTGACGCCGCGCAGGCGCAAAGCTTCGAGCGCGTTGCGGGTCGAGCCGCGGTCGTCGAGCAGCGTCGATTCGGTGATCTCCAGCTCCAGCCGGTCCGGCGAGAGATTGGCGGCGGCGAGCGCGTCGAGTACGGTCTGTTCGATTTTGCCGCTGCGGAACTGCGTCGAGGAGAGATTGACCGAGACCGACACTTCGCCCGGCCAGGCGGCGCAGGCGAGGCAGGCGCGCCTGAGCACGCTCGCCCCGAGCTCCTCCATAAGCCCGAGCTCCTCGACAATGGGGATGAACTCCGCCGGCGACATCCGGCCGCGGACCGGATGGTTCCAGCGCGCCAAAGCCTCGAAGCTGGAAATCTTGCGGTTGGCGACCTCGACGATCGGCTGATAGTAGACTTCGATCGACTCGTTGGTCACAGCGGCGCGCAAGTCGAGTTCGATCAGGCGGCGGATCTGGATCTTGGCGTCCATCGATTTCTCGAACGCCCGCCAGGTGCGCCGCCCGTCGCTCTTGGCGGCGTAAAGAGCCATATCGGCGTTCGATAGGATGATGTCGGGCGTGACGCCGTCCTGGGGCGCCGAGGCGCTGCCGATCGAGACGCCGACGATCACCTCGTAGCCGTCCACGAAGACCGGCCGGCTGACTTCGCGGATGATCTGTTCGGCGAGCAATGCAGTCTGCTGATCGTCGGCGACCGGCCGCTGCAGGATGGCGAATTCGTCGCCGCCCCAGCGGGCGACCAGATCGGTCGGGCGCACGAGCGCCTGCAGCCGTTCGGCGATGGCGACGAGCAGCTTGTCGCCGCGCGTATGGCCGAGGCTGTCGTTGACCTGCTTGAAATCGTCGAGGTCGAGGAACAGCACCGTCACCCTGTCCTGCGCCTGGCGGCAGGCCTTGAGCGTGATCGCCAATTGTTCTTCGAAGCAGCGGCGATTGGGCAGATCGGTGACCGAATCGAAACGCGCCATGCGGTCGATCGCGCGCTCGGCGTTGCGCCGCTCGGTGACGTCCTGGATGACGACGACGGCGCCCTCGTCCTTCATGCGATGGACAGTGATTTCGATGGCGCGCCTGTCCTTGGTCTCGAGCGGGATAACCAGGTCGGCGCCTTCGCCGCCGCGGAACAAAGCCTGGGAGAGGCGCTCGACCTCGCCGCGGGCGACGACGTCGTTGCGCACGAGGCGCCGCAGAATGGCGCGCATGTCGGCGCCGACCTCGACGTCCTCCGAACGCAGGGCGAAAATGCGCAAGACCTGCTCGTTGGCGACAATCACCTTGCCGTCGCGATCGATCATGCACAGGCCGTGCGACATGTTGTTGAGCGCAGTGTCGAGCTGGCCGGCGAGGGTGGCCGCTTCGCGGCGGGCGGCGACTTCGCCGAGGAATGTTTCGCGGAGCTTTGTCGAGGAGTTTTTGATCCAGAGAAATATTGGAATGAGCACGATCGCAATTAGCAGCGGGTAATTGCCGCCCGCGACGGCGAAAGCCGCGGATAACGGCAAAAAGGCCACCAGCAACTGCGCGTTCGTCCCTTTCGCTATTGCGAAGCTGCGCGTCCAAATGCCGAAGGCGCATGAGATCGTGGTCAACGTCGCCATTAAGCGGGAGAAGCCATCTTCGGTCTCCCAGAACACCGCTGTCGTCCATAGACCGAGCAGCGCCATGAATATGGTCGCGCCGATAACATAGCTGCGCTCCCATTTGCGCGCGGCGTCGACGCTCTCGCTTGGCCGGCTCCTGGCATGTTTGATCATGTACCGTAGGCGAACGGCGCCGGCTAATGCGATCAGGCCGGTGAACCCCCATTCAATGGGACTCGCAACGACGAAACTCACAACCCCGCTAGCGAAGATCGTGCCCGCCAACGTCATGACGAGCCCTCTCGTGTCGACGAGGAGCGAGTCAACAAAGCCAATATAAAGCGCGTCCGGCGTTTTGGCCTGGAGCCCAGATTTGGCGGCGGTCATTAACTGTCCCGGAATTTGGCGGCCATTATTGCAATATGTCCGGCCCGCCTTAATAATTTCTTTGGACGACCTTGGAATCCTGGTTCGAAAGGCCCGATTACATCTAAAAACGTAAGCAAAAAGGGCCCATCGGGAACGTTGAACAGTCGCGGTGCAGCGATGAGCGATGCTGAGCTGGATTGCCGGATTCCATTATTGGCCAACGCGCAGTCGAACGCGCAGACTGCCGTTATGGCGGCGCTTTCCGAACACGAATTCGGCTGGGCGCAATTGGCGATTCAGGACATTTCCGCCCTCTATGATTATGCGGATTGGCTCGATTACCGGGAGGGCTTTCAGATAGGCTTGGCGATGGCCGGGGTCCAGGTCGAAATCATCCCCGTCGCTCTGACGCCTTTTCTCGCCTGGTGTCGGCTCACGCAGACCGAACCGAGCGAACGATCGCTTGACGCCTTCGCTTTGATGTTATTCGTCCTCCGAAAGCCTCCGATACCGAATGCTCTTCCAGTCGTGAGAGAAGGCGAGTTCCTAGCTTACTCGCAAGCGGTTGAAGCTTTTGCGCAGCACGGCGATTTCTCGCGCTGGGGCCAGCATGCGGCGGCACGACATGAGGAAATGGTGAGAAGGGGCGCGCGCGTACAGCTGCTGCCAATTAAGGTTAAGGACTTTATTGAGTGGAGTCATTGTTTAGGCGAGAGCACATCCGAGGCTCAACTCGACGCCTATACGGCTTTGGTGCTCGAATTTTTGATGCAGGACGCAGAAGCGTAGGCCACTCGCGCCGCAAATTAGAAAGCTAACCTAACGACCTCGACTCGCGAACCCGTGCGCGGTCGTTGCGACGCCGGTTGCACTCTTTTGAACATAGGTAGCTCAAGTTTTATACAAACTTGAGTCTTTTTTGAATTAACCAAATCGGGTATAATTCCTTTACAGATTTTTACCTTTCATTAACCTCGACACGTAGAGGCCAATCAGAGCGTGTGACATGAATATTGGCGGGGTAGGCGCGTCCTCGCGTTTTGCGGATCGCGTGGTTCGGCTGCTCGAAAGAGTGGAGTACCGACCGGCTCGAACAGAAAGCGAAAAAGAGGCGATCTTTCGCCTTCGCTATGAAGCCTATCGACGGGAAAACTATATTGAGCCCCGAGAAGACGGCCTTCTCTACGATCCGGCCTATGACGAGGCGCCGAACTGCTGGAACATCGGAACCTTTATCGATGGCGAGCTCGCGGGCGCGCTTCGTATTCACGTGGCCTCTCGGGAGGGCGATATCCTCCCGGACGGTGTCGTATTTCCTGAGGCCGTGGTCCCGCATCTCCGTAATGGGAAGGTCATTGTCGATCCCACGCGCTTTGCGACAAAATTCGAGTTTTCCCGCCAGTTCGCTGAGATGCCGTATTTAACTTTACGACCGGGTTGGATGGCGGGAGCATATTTCGGCGCGGCCTATATCATTTCGACCATGCGCGTCGAGCATCAGGCCTATTATCGGCGTGTCTTTGGCTACGAACTGTGGGGCGAGCCTCGATCTTATCCTCGAGTGAATCGCAAAGTTTGCTGCATGGGCTTCGACTATTTTGCCCAAAAGAACCGGGTCGAGGCGCGCTATCCATTTTTCCGCTCAACGTGGGCAGAGCGTGAACAGATGTTCGGACGTTCATCCGAAGCGATGAGGCAATCTCTCGGTCTTTTCCACGCTGGTCGCGACGCTCGAGCGCAGGCCTGAAGAAGAAATGTCGCTA
Organism: Alphaproteobacteria bacterium; assembly: GCA_021325385.1. Lineage (GTDB taxonomy): Bacteria > Pseudomonadota > Alphaproteobacteria > Rhizobiales > Beijerinckiaceae > Roseiarcus. The sequence continues at coordinate 3,319 of JAJPHH010000115.1, read as the reverse complement.
GCCGGTCGCAGCGGGACGCCGGCTCGCGTCGTCCACGGGCTCGGACGATTGCCGCCGCCGAAGCCAATCGCTAAGGTAGCGGGGCGCAGCTTCCTGGAAAAACGCAACCGCCTCGTCCAACGCTCGCCGTCCTTCGGGCAGAACCGCGCTTAATAGCGGCCAGGCGTGCGGCATATTCGGATAAATGCGAAGATCGGCCCGAACCCCGTGTGATCGAGCGCGCTCGGCAAGGCGTTTCGCGTCGTCAAGCAACGCTTCGGTGTCGCCAACGAATATCAAAAACGGCGCAAGACCGGTAAGGTCGCCGTAAACGGGCGATATGAGTGGATCGCTCGGATCGGCAGCACCGACATAGGTTTTCGCGAGCATTCTGATGCAATTTGTTGCTTGCATCGGGTCGCGATCGCGATTGCGCTCCAGCGACTCCCCAGCGCAGGCCATATCGGCCCAGGGCGAAAACAAGCAGGCAGCGATTGGCCCTTCTTCATGGCCATCGCGCAAACTGAGTTGAAGAGCGACGGCGAGTCCGCCGCCCGAGGAATCCCCAGCGATGAAGATCGGCCCTTCGATTTCAGCTCGCAACGCCCGCCACACTGCACGGACGTCATCGAGCGCGGCTGGGAAAATATGTTCCGGCGCGAGGCGATAGTCGGGGGTGAATACGCGGAAGCCACGCAATGCGAAATCGCCGGCGATTGATCGATGGGTGCGCGACGACATCGCGACATAGCCGCCGCCATGCAAGTAGAGCACTGTCCCGTAGGTTACGCCGTTTTTCTTCGACTCCGCCCATTCGCCGGGAACCCCTCCCAGGCGCGATTGGGAAAACGCGACCCCTTTCGGCGTGGTCGAGGGTATGCTGCTAAACGCCTTTCTCACGTCCAGAGGCGTCCGGCATGCGGCGAGCCGTCGCTTTACGAAAGCGCGGATTAAGAAATTGATAATGACAGTTCGCACTTTGGAGACCAATCCGTGCGGGTCACGTGTTTCCATTGTATGCGCCAATAGGTTAATAAATCCTACGTTTGGGATTGACTCCGAAACGGGACATTACGCTTACTTCACCCCGTCGCTTGAAAGACAAGAGCTGACGCTCGATTGTCAGAAAAGCGGTTTTTGAAGGTTCGTTTTTCGTGGAGCCAAGATGCCAGAGCCTTTCAATTTTGAGCGCGCGTTCCACCGGAACATTGGGTTTGTCACACGCGATGAATTGCAGATTTTGCGCCGGAAACGGGCTGCTGTCGGTGGCCTCGGCGGGTGCGGAGGGGCGCATGTTGCGACCCTGGCGCGGCTCGGCATAGGCGCCTTCACCCTTGCGGATTTCGATCGATTCGAACTCGTCAACTTCAACCGCCAATACGGCGCTCGAATGTCGACGCTCGGCAGGCCGAAAGTCGAGGTCCTGCAAGAGATGGCGCTCGACATCAATCCGGAATTGCAGATCCGGACGTTTCCCGAAGGGGTCCGGGAGCAAACAATCGACAGCTTTCTCGAAGGCGCCGACATTTACGTCGACGCCATCGATGTCTTCGCCCTCGAAATGCGCCGAAAAATCTATGCCCGGTGTCGGGCGCTGGGCATTCCCGCCGTCCTGTCGGTTCCGGCGGGTATGGGAACCGTCTTTCTCGTGTTCATGCCGGACGGCATGTCTCTCGAAGAATGGTTCTGCTTCGAGGATGTCGAGCCGTCCCTGCGCATGGTCAACTTTATCGTTGGCGTTGCTCCCGCCGCGCAGCATCGCTCGTACCTGGTCGATTCGTCGACGATCAATCTCGAGACGCGCGATTTTCCGTCGACGGGTCTGGCGTGCGAACTATGCGCCGGCGTTACCGCCGCGCAGACGCTTAAAATCCTTCTTGGCAGAGGTAAAATCGAAGCGGTTCCCTTCTATCATAGCTTTGACGCTTACACCTTGGAGTATAAAAAGGGGAAAATTCCTGGCGGCAACCGAAATTGGCGTCAGCGGGAGAAACTTGCTCGCGCGTACGAGGAGTTTGCGGAACTGGCGAGGAATTCACAAACGCAACCCAAACGCGCGGCTTCTGCTTAGGCGCCACCGCCATAAGAGTCTGTCATTGCCAGGAGCGTAGCGACAGGCAATCCACTCGTGGAGCTGCGCCCTGGGAGTGGATTGCTGCGCTCGTAATGACGAGACCAAGCGCTATTGGGGTCCAAACCCGCTCAGCGTCTCGACGAACCTTTGCGAGAACCGCTCCCCATCCACGGCGACGCAGACATCCGCATTCAGCCGCTCGGGCGCGATGTTGCGCCGGCGGTCGGCGATGATCGCGCCGCGGGTGAGCGCGCCGGTCAGTTCGACATCGACGCACATGCGCTCGACCGTCGCGAGGCTTCTATCTTCGGCGATCGCCACCGCGAGGGGATCGTGCAGGCCGCAGCCGGCAATGCCTGGATACATAGTCTCATAAGCGCGCACGTAGAAATCGGCGATTCGCATCATGGTCTCGCCGATCGCGCCGCTCGCGGCGATCGCTTGGCGCATCGGCTTCGTCAGCAGCGTTTTCATGGTCACGTCCATGCCGACCAGCGTGATCTTGGCGCCGGACCGCATCACGATCTGCGCGGCTTCGGGATCGTTCCAGAAATTGGCGTCGGCGATCGGCGTCGGAATTCCATGGATGCCGGGATGGTGGATCGTCCCGCCCATGATGACGACCTCCTTGAAGAGCGGCGCGACGTCGGGCGCCTTGGCGAAGGCGATCGCGACATTGGTGACCGGTCCGACCGGGCAGAGCGTGATCTCGCCGGGTCTCTCGCGCGCGAGGCGGATCATCAAATCGCTGGCCGGCTCGGCGACCGGCTTGGCCGTGGGTTCGGGCAGGACGACCTCGCCGAGAGCGTTGCGGCCATGGACGTGGTCGGCGGCTTTGACGAAGGGCTTGAGCAGCGACCGGCCCGGGCCGCGGGCCACGGGAATCTCGCTGCGGCCGGCGAGTTCGAGGATGCGCAGCGTATTGGCGGTCGCCGTGTCGATATCGGTATTGCCGAATGTCGTGGTCAACGCTTCCAGCTTTATGTCCGGCCGATTCAGCGCATAGAGGATCGCCATCGCGTCGTCGATGCCGGTATCGACGTCGAGAATCATGCGGCAGGGGTGGGACATGGCAAGCGTACCTTTTATGTCATTCCCTAATGTCATTCCCGCGAAAGCCGGAATCCAGAGAACCGCTGCGCTTGAAGGATAGAGCGCACTGGATTCCCGCTTTCAAGCGTGTGAAGAAATTGGCGTTGGTCTGCGCCTGTGATTCACTTTCGCCATCGAGCAGGGTGATTCGATGGCGAACGAGGCGCGGTTCAT
>JAJPHH010000028.1 GCA_021325385.1 Alphaproteobacteria bacterium | reverse complement strand
GTCTCTTCGCCGGCGCGCTCGAGGCCGAGAATGCCGATATGGCCGACGTGATGATGGCCGCAGGCGTTGATGCAGCCGGAAATCTTGATCTTGAGCGGCCCGATCTCCTTGGCCCGCGCGCCGTCGCCGAAATGTTGGGAGAGACGCTGTGCGACCGGAATCGAGCGCGCCGTGGCGAGCGAGCAATAATCGAGGCCCGGGCAAGAGATGATGTCGCTGACCAAGCCGGCGTTGGGCGTCGCCAAGCCGACCGAAGCGAGCCGGTCATAGACCGCCGGCAGATCGTCGAGCGCGACATGCGGCAGGACGAGGTTCTGCTCGTGCGAGACGCGCAGTTCGTCGGCGGAATAATCCTCGGCGAGGTCGGCCACGGCGTCCATCTGATCGGCCGAGCAATCGCCCGGCGTGCCGCCGATCGGCTTGAGCGAGATTGTAACGATCGCGTAGCCGGCGACCTTGTGCGCGGCGACATTGCGCTCCATGAAGCTTTTGAACTTGGCGTCCTTGCCGCGCCGGCGCTCGCAGCGCTCGCTGACCGGCCGTTTCGGATCGAGCGCCGGCGGCGCGAAATAGGCGCGGATGCGTTCGATCTCCTCGACGGGCAGTTCGAGCCCGTCGCGCGGGCTTGCGGCGAATTCCTGCTCGACCGCGTCGCGCAAAGCCGCCTGACCCTTCTCGTGCACGAGAATCTTGATGCGCGCCTTGAACTTATTGTCGCGGCGGCCTTCGAGATTGTAGACGCGCAAAATCGCAGCGATATAGGCGAGAAGGTCCGACTCGGGCAGGAAATCGCGGACCTTGTAGGCGATCATCGGGGTGCGGCCGAGGCCGCCGCCGACATAGACGGCAAAGCCCAACTCGCCTCTGTCGTTGCGCACGACCTGCAAGCCGATGTCATGCGCCTGGATCGCGGCGCGATCCTTCGGCGCGGCGTTGACCGCGATCTTGAACTTGCGCGGCAGGAAGGAAAATTCCGGATGCAGCGACGACCATTGCCGGATGATCTCGGCATAGGGACGCGGGTCCGTAATTTCGTCGGCGGTCGCGCCGGCGAAATGGTCGGCGGTGACGTTGCGAATGCAATTGCCTGACGTCTGGATCGCATGCATCTCGACAGTGGCGAGCTCGCTCAAAATATCCGGAACGTCCTTCAAAGCCGGCCAATGGAACTGGAGGTTCTGCCGGGTCGTGAAATGGCCGTAGCCGCGATCGTATTTGCGCGCGATCTCGGCGAGCTTGCGCATCTGCCGCGACGCCAGCGTGCCATAGGGCACGGCGATGCGCAGCATATAGGCGTGCAATTGCAGATAAAGGCCGTTCATCAGGCGATGCGGCCGGAACTGCTCCTCGGTCAATTCGCCCTTGATGCGGCGCTCGACCTGATCGCGGAACTGAGCGACGCGCTGTGCGACGAAAGCCGCGTCGAATTCGTCATAGCGGTACATGTCGGCCTCCGTCAGCGCCGCTCGACAAAGCGCGGCGCTTGCCCCTGCGCCTGTTTGCCGAGATCAAGCCTCGTCGTCGGCCCGGAGGCGCGGATGAATTCTCGCAAAGCTTTCGGCGCGTAATGGCCGCTGCGCATTTCGACGACAACCGAGTAAGGCTCGACCACGATGTCGCGGGCCTCGTCCTCTTTGGCGCGCTCAAGCGCCGCCTTGCTCGCCTCCGCCGTATCGTAGACCGCCGCCTTGGCGAAATCTTCGACCCAGCCCTCTTCGGCCTGGAAGACGACAATGCCGTCGATCAGGCGACTGGCGGTGATGACTTCGCTCATAGCCAACTCGTAAAGTACGAAGGACCGTCGCCGATAGATGTTCGTCCACGGCCCAAATTCAAGGCGCTCGCAACCGCCGCTTCGGCCTATTTCACTTCCATGGAATGCAAGATTTGCCTGTCAGAAGAAGCGGATAGCACAATATACGAGGAAATTCTAGGATATAATTTTTATTACATATACAACAAGTATAAAACGCGCAGATCCAGGCGGGGCGAAAATTTTTCAATGCCGACGTCCGGGACGCGCGCCTTCAATCGTAAAGGTCGCGCTCATCCGGCCATGCGCGCGATGGAACGGGCGCGCTTTTTGGATTCCGCTGATTCCATGGATTTCCGCGCCCGCGCCGTCGTCGGGGGTCGCGGCCAGCGCGCGGAGCGCCGACGGACCATGGGAGGCGAGACACTGATTGTAGGCGAGCGGCTCCTCGTATTTGTCACAATCAGGATAAGTTCCGGCGCGCGCCGTCGAGACGACGGCAAACGCCAAAGCGAGAACGACACAGTAACGCGACATCCGAATCGTCGTCTCCCCTGCACTCTTCAACCGCGCAGCGCCGCGCCGGTTTTCCTCGCCGCCTCGGCGACGATTTTGGCGATGACTGCGTCGATCTCCGCGTCGGTCAGCGTCCGGTCTTTCGGCTGCAATGTCACCGAAATCGCGACGGATTTACGGCCGGGCGGCACGCCCTGGCCTTCGTAAACATCGAAAACTTGCGCCGCGGCGACGAGGTTGCGCTCGGCCGCTTGCGCGGCCCTGACCAGATCGGCGGCGGGAACGCTCTTCTCGACGACGAAGGCGAGGTCGCGCTCGACCGGCATGAATTCGGAGCGCTCGAGCTTCGCTTTGGCCTTGGTCGATCGCGCTTTGGGCGCCGGCAACGCGTCGAGAACAATCTCGAACGCGGCGATCGGCCCTTCCATATCCAGCGCCTCCAGCGCGTCGGGATGCAGCTGGCCGAACCAGCCGATCACGTTTTGCGGCCCGAATTGCAACCGCGCGGAGCGGCCGGGATGGAGGAAGCGCGCGCCGCCCGGGACGATCTGGAGGCCGCCGGTCGGAACGCCGAGCGCCGCGAGCAGCGCGAAAGCGTCGGCTTTCGCATCGAACACATCCACCGCGCCGCCGCCGCCAAGCCAATGGCGGCCGGCGCCCTCGGCTTTGGCCAAGCCGCGCCGCAGAGCCGCGGCGGCGACGCGCTGGTCGCGCTCGCCCGTTCCCAGGAAAATCTGGCCGACTTCGAACAGGGCGACGTCGCGGAAGCCGCGCCGCGCGTTGCGTTCGGCCGCGGCGGCGAGGCCAGGAATGAGGCTTGGCCGCATGTCGGAAAGATCGGCGGCGATCGGGTTGGCGAGCGCGAGCGCGGGATTGCCGCCGCCGAACAGCTCGGCCGTCGGCTCGGCGATGAACGACCACGTCACCGCCTCGCGGAGACCGAGCGCGGCGAGCGCGCGCTTGGCCGTGCGCGTGCGCTTCTGCAGAAGGGTGAGGACGGGCTTGGCGACGCTCGGCTCCAGCCTCTCGAGCGGGTTCGGCGGGACGCGATCGAGGCCGGCGATGCGTACGATCTGTTCGACAATATCGGCCTTGCCGTCGATGTCGGGCCGCCAAGAAGGCGCTTCGACCTTGTCGTCGCTCAGGACGGCGAAACCGAGCTTCGCCAGAATCGCCTCGCCTTCGGCCTTGGGAATGTCGAGACCGGTGAGGCGGCGGACTTCGCTGAAAGGGAAATCGACCAGCTTCGTACCTTTGGGCGGCGCGCCCGCGACGAAAAGGCGCGACGGCTCGCCGCCGCAAAGCTCGATCACCATCTCTGTCGCGAGCTCCGCCCCAGGAATGCAGAAGGCCGGATCGACGCCGCGCTCGAAGCGGTAGCGCGCGTCGGTCACAATGCCGAGCTTGCGGCCGCTCTGGGCGATATTGACCGGGTCCCACAGCGCGCTCTCGATGAGGACGTCCGTCGTCCGCTCGTCGCAGCCCGTATGCTCGCCGCCCATAATGCCGGCGATCGACTCGACGCCCTTCTCGTCGGCGATAACGACGGCGCTGTCGTCGAGCTCGTATAGGCGTCCGTCCAGGGCGAGGACTTTTTCGCCTTTTCGAGCGCGCCGCACCGTCAAATCCCCAGCGACCTTGGCTGCGTCGAAGACGTGCAGCGGCCGGCCGCGATCGAAGGTGACGTAATTGGTGATGTCGACCAGCGCGTTGATCGGCCTAAGGCCGATCGCGCGCAAGCGCTTCTGCATCCATTCCGGCGAAGGGCCGTTCTTGACGCCGCGCACGAGGCGCAGCGCGAAAGCCGGGCAGAGATGCGCGTCGGCGGGAGCGAAATCGAGCCGCACCTTTACCGGACAATCGAACTTCCCCGCGACCGGCGCCGGCGCCTTGGTCTTCAGCGTTCCAAGACCGGCCGCGGCGAGGTCGCGGGCGATTCCGGAGACGGCGGTCGCGTCCGGACGATTGGGCGTCAGATTGATCTCGATCACCGGATCGTCGAGACCCGCATAGGTCGCGTATGGGACGCCGACCGGCGCGTCGGCCGGAAGATCGATGATGCCGGTATGGTCCTCGGACAGTTCGAGCTCAGCGGCTGAGCACAGCATGCCGTTCGAGTCGACGCCGCGGATCGTCCCCTTGGTCAGGGTGATCTTCTTGCCGGGAATATAGGTTCCGACCGGCGAAAACACGCTTTTCATGCCCGTGCGCGCATTGGGCGCGCCGCACACGACCTGGACCGGCTCGCCGTCTGCATCGACGATGCAGACGCGCAAGCGGTCGGCGTTCGGGTGCTGCCTGGCTTCGATCACCCGCGCGACGACGAAGCCGGCATATTTCGCCGCCGGATTCTCGAGATTCTCGACCTCGAGGCCGATCCGCGTCAGCGCCTCGACGATCTCGTCGAGCGACGCGGAGGTCTCGAGGTGATCCTTGAGCCAGGAGAGGGTGAATTTCATCGGGCGCGATGTCCGAAAGCTTGCGTCAGCGGCCGCCGATGGGCGGTTTTGCGCCGGGCGCTTTTTGACCGCGAAGCATGCTGGCGATGCTGATGTCTTCGTCGATCCTGGGCCAATGCAGCCCCATCGGGCTCAGTTCAATAGCGGCGCGCTCTTCCGGCGAAGCCTTCGCCAGACGCGGGTACCACCATAACGGCGTCTGAACGACCCGGCCATCAGCCAGGGTCACGCGGAGAGACGCAGAATCGCAGCAAGCCGAAACAGGCCGACTGTCTTCAACCTCGATTTGCAAAGTAGTCATTCCAAGCCTCCAGAAAGCGCTCACGCTCGACGCGCGCCTTTCCGACGATCTCGTTCAACTCCCTGGCCGAAAAGCCCAGATTGACGACGACGCTGCAGTCATTGAGCCAAAGCTTCGCTTCACGACCGGCCGCCGCCACATGAATATGGGCAGGCTCCCACTGGTCGGCCGAGTAGAAGAAGAACCGGTAGCCCTTCCACCTCAAGACAGTCGGCATCGCTCACCCGCTCAGTCCTCCCGCCAGCGTCGGCAAGTCGAGCGGCCTGAAGCCGTAATGGTCCAGCCAGCGTATGTCCGCCTCGAAGAAGTCGCGCAAATCCGGCATGCCGTATTTCAGCATGGCGATACGGTCGATGCCCAAGCCCCAGGCGTAGCCTTGCCAGACGTCGGGATCGAGGCCGCAATTGCGCAGGACATTGGCGTGAACCATGCCGCAGCCGAGAATCTCGAGCCAATCCTCGCCCTCGCCAAAACGGATTTCGCCGCCGGAGCGCCGGCATTGGATGTCGACCTCCATCGACGGCGAGGTGAACGGAAAAAAGCTCGGTCGAAAGCGCATCGCGACATGCGGCACTTCGAAGAAGGCCTTGCAGAACTCCTCCAGCACCCATTTGAGTTGGCCGAGATTGGCGGTGCGATCGATGACCAGACCTTCGACCTGATGGAACATCGGCGTATGGGTCTGGTCGGCGTCGGAGCGATAGGTGCGGCCGGGACAGACGACGCGGATCGGCGGCTTTTGCGCCAGCATCGTCCGCACCTGCACCGGGCTGGTGTGGGTGCGCAGCAGCTTGCGCTCGCCGCTCGCGTCGGGCGGAAAGAAGAACGTGTCGTGCATATCCCGCGCCGGGTGGCTGGGCGGGAAGTTCAGCTTGGTGAAATTGTAATCGTCGCTCTCGATGTCCGGGCCTTCGGCGATCGAGAAGCCCATATCGACAAAGATCGCGGTCAGTTCGTCGGTGACTTGCGTGATCGGGTGAATGCGGCCTGTCTCAAGCCCGCTGACGCGGGCGGGCAGCGTCACATCGACCGCTTCCGCTGCGAGCTGAGCTTCGCGCGCTTTGGCCTTCAGCGCCGCTTTGCGCGCCGCCAAAGCTTCGCTCACCTTGTCCTTCAGGCCGTTGATCGCCGCGCCTTGAATCTTGCGCTCGTCCGGCGACATTTTGCCGAGGCTCGCCAGCAGCGCCGAGATCACGCCCTTTTTGCCGAGCGCGCCCACCCGCACCGCTTCGAGCGCGGCTTCGTCGCCTGCCCCGTCGATCGCGGCGAGCGTTTGCGATTCGAGTTCGAGAAGATCGGTCATGAGCGGCGAGGCTGCATCGTTGTCGCGGCGACTAATGTCATGGTCGTCAAAGGCTTGTCGAGATCGGCGCAGGCTTCGAGACGAAAAAGCCCGCCGGCGAGGCGGGCTTCGTTTAAGGCGGCGGTAGACGCCCGCTCAAGCCGCCTTGGGCAGATGGCCCTTGGCCTGTTCGACGATCGCGGCGAAAGCCGCCGGCTCGTGGATGGCGAGTTCGGACAGGACCTTGCGGTCGACTTCGATCCCAGCCGTGGTCAGCCCGGCGACGAAGCGGCTATAGGTCAGCCCGTGCTCGCGCACGGCGGCGTTGATGCGCTGGATCCAGAGCGCGCGGAATTCGCGCTTGCGGTTCTTGCGGTCGCGATAAGCGTATTGCATGGCCTTTTCGACGGCCTGCTTGGCGACGCGGATAGTGTTCTTGCGACGGCCAAAATAGCCCTTGGCGGCGCGCAAAGTCTTCTTGTGCTTGGCGTGAGCGGTTACGCCGCGTTTGACGCGAGACATGACGATCTCCTCGGAATCTTAAATGGCGGGCGAGCGGTCAGCCGTTGGGCAGGAAATATTTCTTGACCTTCTCGCCGTCGGTCTTGAACAGGATCGAGGTGCCGCGCAGGTTGCGGATCTGCTTGTTGGTCCGCTTGATCATCATGTGGCGCTTGCCGCTCTGGGCGTAGACGACCTTGCCAGTTCCGGTGATCTTGAAGCGCTTTTTCGCGCCCGATTTCGTCTTCAGCTTGGGCATTTGGCTCTCCTAGGGGTTGACCCCTCTCTTGATCCATCGGGCGCCAAGGCCCGTTCGCGTCGGGATGAGCGAAAAGAACCGCCACGGCAGCCCTTACCGGCCGGGCGGTTCGAAGGCGCGTCTATAGGGGCAAGCGCCTCGGCAGGCAAGCGGAATTTCCCGTGTCGTCGCTCAAAACGCGATCGTTTTACTTGACCCGATTGCGCGATAGGTCGACCCCGCTCCGATCGTCGCGCCTGGCCCTGTGGCGGCGCTGGCGCGCCTTTTCGGGGCGGCTTAAGGGAAAGAGGATGAACGAGACGGCTCCACGCGCTGCGGCCCGCGTCACGGCCCGGGCCCTGATCGTCGGCGATCGGATCGACACGGCCGGGCTCGAACGGCCCGACATGATCGCCGCCACGCCGCTCGCCTTCCGCGTCGGCGCGCATGGCATGGTCGCGCTGTTTCGGTTCGGCGTCGCGGTGATGGTCGGCCTGTCGCCGCTCGAAGAGGAGGACCTTCTCGCCAAGCTGAAGCTGCGCGCGGCCGGGCCGAGCGCCGGCGCTGATGATGAGATTGCGCATATCGAGATCGCCCAAGACTTCGACGACCGCGCGACGCCAGGCGGGCCGATCCAGATCAGGGATCTGTCGCCGGACCGGTTTCTGGTCCTGGCCGACGCGCTCGCCAAATCGGTGGCGCTCGGCCGTGACGAGCGACAGGTTAACGCCGTTTTCGACGTGATCGAACCTTTCGCCGCCAAGCTCGCCAATAGCGGACGAACGCCGTTCCGACGCGCGGCGATGCTGAAGCTGATCGGCCAGGCTCTGCTCGCCCAGCATCGCGTTTCAGGCCGCGTCGCGGTTGAGGAAAAGCCGGACGTGCTCTGGGACCGGCCGGACCTCGAGCGCCTCTATCTGCGGCTCGAAGACGAATACGAGCTGAAAGAGCGCGCCGCGACCCTCAAGGCCAAGCTCGACGTAATCGTCCAGACCGCCGACGCCCTGACCGACATTATCGACGCGGATCGCGCGACGCGGCTGGAGGCGACGGTCGTGATACTGATCGTTGTCGAGGTCGTGCTTGGGCTTTTCCAGATTTTCCTGATGATGCACGGGCGCTGAAGCGCCGTTTAGGGCTCTCGCACGACGAGCGTGTTCGCCTTGCGCGCCGCTTTCGCCAGATCGCGATCGAAGCTGATGAAAGCTTCGCAATCCGAAGCTTTCGCGAGGTGCAAAGCGTGGGCGAAGTCCATGCCCTGCTCTGCCCAATCGAAAGCCTGCGCGATAAACGCCTCATCTTCGACCGTTACGTTATCGAGACCGATGAAGGCCTTCAGCGCTGCGAGCGTCTCCGCCGCTGCAACACCGACGGCGCGGCGCAGCACCCATTCGGTCTCGAGCAGCGCTGTTGTCGCGACGAAGACGACAGAACCATCGATCAGCGCCTTCGCTCGCCGCGCCTGATCGAGATCGTCGGCGACGAGGTAGCGAACGATGACGTTCGTATCAATCGCGAGCATAGCGGCGCCGCGCCTCTGCGGTGATCGCCGCATCCATCTGGTCGAGCGTCAAAGGCGGGCCGGGACGGGCCAACACGCCAAAGACGGCGTCGGGCTTGGTTCGCGGAATCGACGAGGTGGACTTGAGTAGGACGCCTTCCCGCGTCTGCTCGACAATCAGACGCGTTCCCGGCCCCCAATCGCGCTCCTCGCGAACGGCCTTGGGCAGGATAACCTGACCTTTCGTGGAAATCACAGTCGTCAACCGATTCGATTTCGCCATGTCGGCACCAAGAGGTAAGACAACGGTAAGATACAACACTACGGTCGTCGAGCGCAAGTTGCGCGCCGGATCTTCCCCGATGATCGTTTCTCCGCTAGAAACCGCTCCGCTTTCCGGCGGGCGCTGCGGCGTCTCTAAGGATGGCGAGGCTCGTCAACGCCTTGCTGCAAGGTCGGCTGCGGCTTTTAAGCGGCGGCGCGGCCTTTTTTGTGCGTCGATGGTCGGATTTGAGCGCCGGCTAAGAGCGCGGGCGCGCGGGGACCCATGCCGAAGCGGACAGACATTTCGACCATCCTCATCATCGGCGCAGGGCCGATCGTCATCGGCCAAGCTTGCGAATTCGACTATTCCGGCGCCCAGGCCTGCAAAGCGCTCAAGGCCGAGGGTTATCGAATCGTGCTGGTCAACTCCAATCCGGCGACGATCATGACCGATCCGGAACTGGCCGACCGCACCTATGTCGAGCCGATCACGCCGGAAATCGTCGCCAAGATCATCGCCAAGGAGCGCGACGCCGCGCCTGGCGGCTTCGCCCTGCTGCCGACAATGGGCGGCCAGACGGCGCTCAATTGCGCGCTCTCGCTTAAGAAGATGGGCGCGCTTGAAAAATACGGCGTCGAGATGATCGGCGCGACGGCCGAGGCGATCGACAAGGCCGAGGATCGCGAACTTTTTCGCGAGGCGATGACCCGCATCGGCCTCGCCACCCCGCGCTCGCACCAGGTCAAGACCCTGTCGAGCGCTTTATCCGCGCTCGATGACATCGGCTTGCCGGCGATTATCCGGCCGTCCTTCACGCTCGGCGGCACCGGCGGCGGCGTCGCCTACAACAAGGCCGAATTCATCGAGATCGTCGAACGCGGCATCGACGCTTCGCCGACCAACGAGGTGCTGATCGAGGAGAGCGTGCTCGGCTGGAAAGAGTACGAGATGGAGGTCGTCCGCGACAAGGCGGACAATTGCATCATCGTCTGCTCGATCGAGAACGTCGATCCAATGGGCGTCCATACCGGCGATTCGATCACCGTCGCGCCGGCGCTGACGCTCACCGACAAAGAATACCAGATCATGCGCGACGCCTCGATCGCGGTCCTGCGCGAGATCGGCGTCGAGACCGGCGGCTCGAACGTGCAATTCGCGGTCAATCCCGAAGACGGCCGCATGGTCGTGATCGAGATGAATCCCCGCGTCTCGCGCTCCTCGGCCCTCGCCTCGAAGGCGACCGGCTTTCCGATCGCCAAGGTCGCGGCCAAACTCGCCGTCGGCTATACGCTCGACGAAATCGCCAACGACATTACCGGCGGGGCGACGCCGGCTTCGTTCGAGCCGACGATCGACTATGTCGTCACCAAAATTCCGCGCTTCGCCTTCGAGAAATTTCCGGGCGCCGAGCCGATCCTGACCACGTCGATGAAATCGGTCGGCGAGGTCATGGCGATCGGCCGCACCTTCGCCGAATCGCTGCAAAAGGCGCTGCGCTCGCTCGAGACGGGCTTGACCGGCCTCGACGAGGTCGAGATCGAAGGACTCGGCAAGGGCGACGACCACAACGTCATGCGCGCCGCGATCGGCGCGCCGACGCCCGACCGGCTGCTCAATGTCGCACAAGCGATGCGCTTCGGCATGAGCGTCGACGAGATCCACGAGGTCTGTCGCATCGACCCGTGGTTCCTGGAGCGGATCGCGGAAATCGTCGCGCTCGAAGCGAAGGTGCGCGAATTCGGCCTGCCGAAAGACGCCGCCAATTTGCGCCGCTTGAAGGCGGCCGGGTTTTCCGATCTGCGCCTCGCCACGCTCGCCGGCGTCCCGGAGGCCGAAATCGCCGCCGCGCGGCGCGCGCTCGGCGTCGTTCCGGTCTACAAGCGAATCGACACTTGCGCGGCCGAGTTCGCGTCGCCGACCGCCTATATGTACTCGACCTACGAAACCCCGTTCGGCGGCAGGGCGGTGTGCGAGGCGCGGCCGTCCTCGCGCGAGAAGATCGTCATTCTCGGCGGCGGGCCGAACCGGATCGGCCAGGGCATCGAATTCGATTATTGCTGCTGCCACGCTTGCTTTGCATTAAGCGAAGCCGGCTACGAGACGATCATGATCAACTGCAATCCGGAGACGGTGTCGACGGATTACGATACTTCCGATCGTCTTTATTTTGAGCCGCTCACGGTCGAGGACGTCGCGGCCATCCTCGAAAAAGAGCGCGAGCAGGGAACGCTCAAAGGCGTGATCGTCCAATTCGGCGGCCAGACCCCCTTGAAGCTTGCGCGAGCAATCGAGCAAGCCGGCGCGCCCATTCTCGGCACCTCGGTCGATTCGATCGATCTTGCCGAGGACCGCGACCTGTTCAAGCGCCTCCTCGACAAGCTCGGCCTCAAACAGCCGAAGAACGGCGTCGCCTATTCGGTCGAGCAGGCGCGGCTCGTCGCCGCCGATCTCGGTTTGCCGCTGGTCGTGCGGCCGTCCTATGTGCTCGGCGGGCGAGCGATGGCGATCATTCGCGACCAGACCGAGCTCGACGATTATCTGCTCGGCACGTTGCCGGGCTTGGTGCCCTCCGAAGTAAAGGCGCGCTACCCGAACGACAAGACCGGCCAGATCAACACCGTGCTCGGCAAAAATCCGCTGCTGTTCGATCATTACCTCTCGGACGCGGTCGAGATCGATGTCGACGCGCTCGCCGACGGCGACGAGGCGATCGTCGCCGGCGTGATGGAGCACATCGAAGAAGCCGGCATTCATTCCGGCGACAGCGCCTGCTCGTTGCCGCCGCGCTCGTTGAGCGCCGAGACCGTCGCAAAGCTCGCCGATCAGACCCGCAAGCTCGCCTTGGCGCTCAAGGTGGGCGGGCTGATGAACGTGCAGTTCGCGCTGAAAGATGGCGAAATCTACGTGCTCGAGGTCAATCCGCGCGCCTCGCGCACCGTGCCTTTCGTCGCCAAGGTGATCGGCCGGCCGATCGCCAAGATCGCCGCCCGGATCATGGCCGGCGAGAGGCTTTCCGCTTTCGATCTCGATATCGGCCCGCTCGACCATGTCGGGGTCAAAGAGGCGGTCTTTCCCTTCGCTCGCTTTCCAGGCGTCGATACGGTGCTGGGGCCGGAAATGCGCTCGACCGGCGAGGTCATCGGCCTCGACCGCTCCTTCGAGGTCGCCTTCGCCAAGAGTCAGCTCGGCGCCGGGGCGGCGGTGCCGCGCTCAGGCACGGTCTTCGTCTCCGTCCGCGACGTCGACAAGCCGCGCATTCTCGAGACGATGAAGCTGCTGGCGGGCCTCGGCTTCAACATTGTGGCGACCGGCGGCACGCAGCGCTTTCTCGCGGCGGCCGGCGTTCCGGCCCAGAAGATCAACAAAGTGTCGGAAGGACGCCCGCATTGCGTCGACGCCATCAAGAACGGCTCGATCCAGCTGGTCTTCAACACGACCGAGGGGGCCCAGGCGCTCGCGGATTCGCGTTCGCTCCGCCGTGCCGCCCTCTTGCATAAGGCCCCTTATTACACCACTCTAGCAGGCGCCATCGCGGCGGCTCAGGGAATTAAGGCCTATATCGGCGGCGACCTCGAAGTGAGGGCGCTGCAGGATTATTTTCCCTGAGTCTCAGCTCCGGCGAGGCGTCCCGCCTCCATGGCGAATTTGCCGTCGGAAAGCGCGGGATTTTTGTGCGCTTGAAGGGCGTGAATTAGACGCAATCAGGATCAAGGCAAGGTTGAGGAATGGAGAAGTTTCCGATCACCGCCGCTGGGCATTCCAAGCTTTTTGAGGAGTTTCAACGGCTGCAGCAAGTCGAGCGCCCCCGCATCATCCAAGCGATCGCAGAAGCGCGCGGCCATGGCGATCTGTCGGAGAACGCGGAATATCACGCCGCGAAAGAGGCTCAGTCCCTGAACGAGGGCCGGATCCTCGAGCTCGAGGACAAGCTGCAGCGCGCGGAAGTTATCGACGTTTCGAAGCTTTCCGGCAATACCGTGAAGTTCGGGGCCACAGTGACGCTTGTCGACGAGGACACCGAAGAGGAAAAAGTCCTGCAAATTGTCGGCGAGCCGGAGGCGGACGTGAAATCCGGCCGGATCTCCATCACTTCGCCGACGGCCCGCGCTCTGATCGGCAAGAAAAAAGGCGACACGGTCGAGGTGAACACGCCGGGCGGCGGCAAAAGCTATGAAATCTTGAAGGTGACTTTCGCCTGAGCAGCCCAATGGGACTGGCGTAAGCTGAGCGCCGTTCGACATCAGGAGGACGATCGTGGATAAGGCCAAGCTTTCGCGGCGCGCTTTCCTGGCGGCGGGCGCTGTGGGCTTGGCGGTGGTCGGCGCAAAGAGCGGCGCAGCGACGCCGCTGCCGCCGAATACGCGTTTCAGAGACATCCGCGTGGATGTTTCGCCGCTCGCCGCCAATTCGGGCGAGCCGACCGCGACCTGGATGGCGCAATCCCTGCCGACGCCCTTGCACGCGGCGTTCGCCGGACGCCTCGCGCCTGGCGATCGCGCGGCGCCGACCCTCATCGTCAGGATCGACAGCGTCTTTCTGGGCGAGTCCGGTAACGGCATCGCCGGATTTGCCGGCGACGTGACCGCGCGCGACAATATTCAAGGCGCCGGCGTCGTCGTCGCGCCGGACGGCCGCACGCTCGCGGTCTATCCGCTGTTCAGCGTGCTCTACAATTATACCGGCGGCTCGAATTACGAGGTCGGCACGGCGCCGCGCCGGATCGCCGAACTCGCCCAAGCCTTCGCCCGTTGGTTGCCGGGCCAGATGGGACTTTAAGCAGAGGTCGAATTGGGGCACGCGTTGGTCAAGGACGGCGCGCGCGTCCTCATTCTCTCCTCAGGCATGATCGGCCACGAGATGAACTGCCTCGGCGTCGCCGAGGCTCTCGGCGCGCCCTACGAGAAGATCGTCGTGACGCCGCGCCGGCTGTTCAGCGCGCTTTCGCCCTATGGCCCGCTCGACCCGAAGGACCGGCCGGACAGGCCAGGGACGATCTTGTCGCCGCCTCATCCCGACATCGCGATCGCCTCGGGACGCGCGACAGTCCCCTATCTTCGCGCGCTCAAGCGCGCCGGCGGTCGCAGCCTGTTCGCGGTGTTCCTGCAGGATCCGCGCTACGCGCGGCGCGAATTCGACCTGATCTGGACGCCGCTCCACGACCGGCTCGCCGGCCGCAACGTGGTCGCGACCCTGACCTCGCCGCACCCTTTCTCTGCAGCGCGCCTCCACGGCTTTCGCAAAACGCCTGATCCCCGCCTGATCGCCTTGCCTGCGCCGCGAGCCGCCGTTTTGTTGGGTGGGCCGAGCGGCGCGCACGACTTCTCCCCGAACGATCTGCAGCGCCTGGCCGAGGCCGTCGCGGCGATTGCGGCCCAGGGTTACAGCGTGATGGCGACGCCGTCGCGCCGCACGCCGCCGGCGCTGATCGAGGCGGCGCGGCGAGGCTTAGGGAAGGCCGAGGCGCAGCGCGCCTTTCTGTGGGACGGCGCCGGCGACAATCCCTACGGCCAGATGCTCGCTCATGCCGACGCGATCCTCGTCACCGGCGACAGCGTCAACATGATCGGAGAAGCCGTCTCGACCGGCGCGCCGGTCCATCTCTTCGAGCCGAGCGGCGGCGGCCGACGCATCGACGCCTTTGTCGCGGCCCTCGAACAGAAGGGCGCGGTGCGGCGCTTCGCGGGGCGGATCGAGAAATTCGCGTACGAGCCGATCGATTCGAGCGCCGCAATCGCTCGGGCGATCGCGGAGCGTTTCGCAGCCGTCAACCGCTCCTGAAGCCTCAACCAGAGCGCGCCGGGTTGGCGGCAAGCCGGCTCACGTCGCGCGAGCCGATTTCGCGCAGCCTTGCCGCGCTCCGGTCACATTCCCATATCTGCGCCATGTTCGACGAAGCCTCCTTGAACGCCTCCCTCGCTTATGCTTTGGACGTCTCTTCCGAATCCTCCGGCCCCGGCGCGCCGTCCGCGATCGATGACGGCGAAGCGCTCGACGCATATTCGCGCGCCGTCAGCGATGTCGTCGAGCGCGTCGGGCCGAGCGTCGTGCGCGTCGACATCAAGCGCGGCGGCGCCAATGCCGGCTCCGGTTCGGGCGTGATCGTTTCGCCCGATGGATTCGTCCTGACCAACAGCCATGTCGTGCAAGGCGCGCGCGGCGCGGAAATCACGACGCTCGAAGGCCGCGAGCTCCATGCGCGCGTGCTCGGCGACGACCCCGACACCGATCTGGCGCTGCTGCGCATCGACGATGGCGCGACCTTGCCCTCCGCGAAGCTCGGCGACTCGTCGAAGCTCAAGCGCGGTCAGATCGCCATCGCCATCGGCAATCCGCTCGGCTTCGACGCGAGCGTGACCGCCGGCGTGGTCTCGGCGCTCGGCCGATCGCTCCGCGCCAAGAGCGGCCGCATGATCGAAGACGTGATCCAGACCGACGCGGCGCTCAATCCCGGCAATTCCGGCGGCCCGCTGGTCTCGTCGCGCGGCGAGGTGATCGGGATCAACACCGCGATCATCATGGGCGCGCAGGGCATCTGCTTCGCCGTCGCGTCCAACACCGCCAATTTGGTGCTCGGCGAGATCGCGCGGCATGGCCGTGTCCGCCGCGCCTATATCGGCGTCGGCGCGGGCACGTTTCCGATTCCGCGGCGCATCGCCCTGCGGCTGGGGCTGGAGCAGGCGAATGGCGCGCGCGTGCTGCAGGTCGAGCAAGGAAGCCCCGCCGATCACGCCGGGCTATTGTCCGGCGACCTGATCGTCGCGCTCGACGGCAAACGCGTGAACGGCGTCGCCGAGTTGCTGCGCCTGCTCGACGCCGACAAGATCAGCCGCACGGTGTCGATCGACGTGATCAGGCGGTCCGAGCCGCTACGCTTCTGGATCGGGCCGACCGAGCGCGGGGCGGCGGGCGCTTCGCGTCGGGCAGGGTGAGTACTCTGCCCTGTGAAATGGATTGCTTCGCTCGCAATGACTGTTCATTAAGGTAGCACGTACCTGCAAGCGCAGCGCTGCGCCGGCCACCCACCACCGTAGGGGCGAAGCGAAGCGAAGGAGCGGTCATAGCCCGCCGCTCCGAGGGTACTTCGAACGGGGTCTGTCTTTGGGCGGGCTGTGGCCGCTTGACGGCGGTCGGACGGCGTGGCCCCACCGCCTGTGGAAATTTGCGCTGCAACCGTGTCGATAGGCTGTGCATATCCTGGGGAACTCTGCCCTCCCGCCCGGCTAATCCCGCGGGGCGACCAGCGGCCCCGGCATCGCCGCCTCCGCCTCGTCGATCAGCCGCCGCTCGTGATGGGCGATGAACCGGCTCGCCGCGACCCCTCCCACCACCGCGCAAACCAGGACGGCGACGCCGACCGGCCGCGCATAGAGCTCGAACGCCTTGCCGAGAAAAAAGCCGCCGAAACCGAAGACGCTCGCCCAGACGAGCGCGCCGAGCGCGTTGAACAGGGAGAAGCGCGGCCAGGGCAGTCGGTTGATCCCGGCGAGCACGGCGGCGAAAGCGCGCAGCAAGGCGATGAAGCGGCCGAAAAAGACGATCTTGCCGCCATGTCGCTTGAACAAATATTGGCCGAGCTTCAGCCGCGGTTCGTCGAGATGGATATAGCGGCCGTATCTGACGACCAGCGGAAAGCCGAATTGCCTGCCGATCCAATAGCCGATCGAGCCGCCGACGATCGCGGCCAAGGTCGCAGCGCCGATCACGCCGAAAATGTCGAGTTCGCGCTCGCCGGCGAAGATCGCCGCGGTGACGAGCGCCGTCTCGCCCGGGATCGGCACGCCGAGGCACTCGAGACAGACGGTGACGAACACGGCGAAGTAGCCGTAATTGTGGATGAGGCTGTGGAGATGGCTCACCAGAGACATTGGCTGTCCTGTTGCGAGGCGGCGCGCCGCAGCGAGGGACTGACTTAGCGCAGGCCGGCGGCGGCGGGAAGCGGGCCGAACCGCGTTAGGGCCTGTCCTTCGACAGCCGATCCCCTATAACGCTTATCCGATGACGCGTCCCTCCCTGGCCCTCGCCGCTCTCGCCGCGACAATGGGCGCGGCCGGCGTCGCGCTCGCCGCAGCCGCGGCGCATGGCGACGGCGAGAGCGGCCTCGCCCGCACCGCCGCCCTGTTCCTGATCTTGCACGCCGCGGCGCTGCTCGCCCTTGCGGCGCTCGTCGGCCAGATCGTACGCGAAGGCGTTCGCCGCGCCGCGCTCATTGGCGGGACCGGCCTTGGCTGCGCGGCGGTCCTTTTCGCCGCCGATCTTGCCGCGCGCTCGTTGGCCGGCGGCCGGCTCTTCCCGATGGCCGCGCCGATCGGCGGAACGGGAATGATCGTCTTCTGGCTGGCGCTGGCCGCGACCTTCGCCTATGCGGCGGCGGGACGGAAGTAGACGACTCGGGGGAGCGCGTCGAACGTACCTTACATGTCGCCCGTTCTTGCGAGCGGAGCGAAGCAATCCACTCATAGGGCGCAGCCCATCGAATGGATTGCTTCGTCGCTTCGCTCCTCGCAATCACGGTACAGGTTATATCAATCCCGTACGAACTCGAACCGGTCCACATCGACCAGTCCCATATCCGTGATCTTCAGATGCGGGATGACCGGCAGCGGCAGGAACGCGACTTGCAAGAACGGCTCGGGAAGAACCACGCCGAGGCTCTTCGCCGAGGCGCGGAGGGGGATCAGCGCTTCACGCACCTCTTCGAAACTCTTCAGGCTGATCAAGCCGGCGACCGGCAGCGCGAGTTCGGCGAGGATGTCGCCGCCTTCGGCCACGGCGAAGCCGCCCTCGATCTCGATCAGCCGGTTGACCGCGGCGGCCATGTCGTCCTCATTGGCGCCGACGACGCAGATATTGTGACAATCATGGCCGACGGACGAAGCGATCGCGCCTCGTTTCATGCCGAAGCCTTGGACGAAGGCGACCGCGATGTTGCGATTGACGCCATGGCGGCCCACCACCGCGACTTTCACTGCGTCCTGGTCGAGATCGATCTTTCGCTCGCCATTGGCGAAAGGCAGGGTCACGGGCGCGCGCTCGGTTATGATCTTGCCGGGGACGACGCCGATCGCCAGCGTGGAGGGAAAGGAGCCTTTGGCGACGAAATCAGCCGCCGAGACGCGCGCCGCCTTCACGCTGCCGCGTCCGACCGGCGCGACCGCGCTGCGCTGCTCGAACAGCGCCTCCTCCACGGGCCGGCCGCCGGCGAAGACTTGGCGCACCGCGCAGGATTCGAGGTCGTCGATCACGACGAGATCGGCGCGCCAGCCGGGCGCGACGAGGCCGCGATCCATCAGCCCGAAAATCCGCGCCGCGGAAATGCTGGCGGCGCGGTACGCGGCGAGCGGCGGCGCGCCGAGCTTGATCGCGGTGCGAATCAGAAAATCGAGATGGCCCTCCTCGGCGATGTCGAGCGGGTTGCGGTCGTCGGTGCAGAAAGCGACATATGGCGAATGGCGCTCGGTGATCAGCGGCGCCAGGGCGTGGAGGTCTTTCGAGACCGAGCCTTCGCGCACCAGGATGAACATGCCTTTCGAGAGCTTCTCCAGAGCCTCGGGCATGTTCGTCGTCTCATGATCGGTACGTACGCCAGCCGCGAGATAGCCGTTGAGGTCGAGCCCGCGAAGCAGCGGCGAATGGCCGTCGATGCGACGATTCTGGAACGCCGCGAGCTTGGCGAGGCAGGCGGGATCGCGCGCGAGCACGCCTGGAAAATTCATGAATTCGGCGAGGCCGAGCACTTTCGGATGTTTGGCGAAAGGCAGAAGGTCGTCGACTTCGAGCCGCGCGCCCGACGTCTCCAGATGCGTCGCCGGCACGCAGCTCGACAATTGAACGCGCAAATCGAGCACGGTCGCAAGCGAAGCGTCGAGAAAATACTTTATTCCGGTCGAGCCCAGCACGTTGGCGATTTCATGCGGATCGCAAATTGCGGTCGTCACGCCATGCGCCAGGACGCAGCGATCGAATTCGAGCGGCGTGATCAGCGACGATTCGACATGGAGATGCGTGTCGATGAAGCCGGGGACGACGATCTTGCCGGTGGCGTCGAACATGCGCACGCCGCGATAATCGCCTTGAACGCCGACGATGCGATCGCCGCAGATGGCGACGTCGCTTTTGAGCAACGCGCCGGAGGTCAGATCGAAAATTCGCCCGCCTTTGATGACGATGTCGGCCTCGGCGAGACCGCGGCCTTGCGCGATGGCGCGGGAGAGAAAGGCGGCGTCGGTCAAAGTCACAGCTCCTCGTTGGCCAGGGCGAGGAGCCGCTTATAGCAGAGGCGAGGGAAAAGAACCCAGCGATCCGCGCTTAGCTTAGCCAAAGGCGCGCCATGCGCTTGTTCGTCGCACGTACTTTCAGTCGAGCCCAATCAAGCCGGTAGGACCTTCCTCGCCTTACGGACGACAGCGGGCGCGGCATGGCCCGACGGCCGCTGTCCCCAAAAAAGGCGCCGGCGAGACGCCGGCGCGCGTCGGCTCACTTCATCGCCTCCGCGAGCCGTATCGCGCGACGCCCATAGCCGGTGCAGCGGCCGCGGCCATAGATGCCGGTATTATAAGCGGAAGCCGCGGCGCAATTGTCGCCGTAAGTGGCGATCGCGCGCTTCAGATAGCGCATCGAGGCTTCGAGCCCGGTGCTGCATTCATAGAGATTGCCGGAAACGCCCTCGGCGCGCGCGCTGGAAGGCATGACTTGGCCGATGCCGAGCGCGCCGTAGCGCGAACGAGCGTGGCAATTGTAGCCGCTCTCGATCTTGATGATCGCGTGCGCCAAAGCGACCGGGACCCCGTGCCGCTCGGCGGCCGCCGTGACCATGGCGTAAATGCTTGGCGAAGCGCCGGCGCGCGGCGGCTCCGCGACCGCCGCGGCTCGGCCCTCGCGGAGAACGGGCTGGCTGGCCGCCTTGAAATACATCGAGCCGCCGTTCTCATTGCCGGCCCAAGCGACGGTATGATTGGATAAGGTCAGACCCGCTATCAATGCGGCGGTCAAAAAAATGGACTTGAAGGTTTTCAGCGAATTGTGGCGAAGCCCCGAAGCGTAAACATGAGCAGCGCTCGTCATTATTCCCCGCTGTTGCAGTTGTGTCGACAAAATGGCGAAGGATGGTCTTCAGGCTTGTTCCATCTTCTTGGTCACGTTCTTGTGCGCGGCCCGCAAAAGCTATTCAAATGTGAGCATAATATGACACGACCGCGCTCTGTTATTGTTGCCGGCCTAAGGCTCTATTTTCAAACGATAAAAAAATCCGCCATCGGGGGAGTTTTTGCGCGCCCGGCCGCCTGGCGCTGTGGATAATGGCGGCTGCGGCTCCAGCTCCTCCGATGGGCGAAGGCGGCGGCGAGCCTTCTCGGGCGGGGATCCTGTCGATCCAGTCGCATGTCGTTTACGGCCATGTCGGCAATTCGGCGGCCGTCTTCGCCTTGCAGCGGCTTGGCCGTGAAGTCTGGCCGATCCACACGGTGCAATTCTCCAATCACACCGGCTATGGCGCTTGGCGCGGCCGGGTTTTCGCGCCGGGCGACATCGACGATTGCGTCGCCGGCCTCGTCGAGCGCGGCGCGCTGAAAAGCTGCGCCGGCGCGTTGACCGGCTATCTCGGCTCGCCAGAGGTCGGGGCGGCGGCCCTGCGCGCAGTCGACGCGATCCGCGCCGCCAATCCGGGCGCCGCCTATTGCTGCGATCCGGTGCTGGGCGACGTCGGTCGCGGGCTCTATGTGCGCGAAGAGGTCGCCGAATTCATGCGCGAGCGCTCGGTTCCCGCCGCGACGATCGTCACGCCCAACCATTTCGAGCTCGAATTTCTCGCCGGCGGCGAAGCGCGCGCTCTCGGCGCCGCGCGGACGGCCTTAGGCAAGCTGCATGCGGCGGGCCCGGCCGTCATTCTCGCGACCTCGGTTCAGCTTGACGATACGCCCGAGGATAGCCTCGACCTTCTCGCCTCCGACGAAAGCGGCGCTTGGCGGCTGCGCACGCCGCGAGCGCCGATCTCGGTCAATGGCGCAGGCGACGTGATTGCGGCGCTTTTTCTCCATCACTGGCTGAAGCGGCGCGATGCAGCGGAAGCCCTCGCGCGCGCGGCGTCCTCCGTCTATGGTCTCGTCGCTGCGACGGCGGCGGCAGGCGAGAAAGAACTCGCTTTGATCGCGGCGCAGGACGAGCTCGTCGATCCTTCGCACCGGTTCGCGCCCGAGCCAATTTGAGAATTGAAGGAAGCAAGACGAAATCATGCGTCGGAAATTCCACACGCTCGACGTCTTCACCGATGCGGCGCTCGCCGGCAATCCGCTCGCCGTGGTGCTCGACTGCGACGGACTCGACGACAGCCGCATGCAGGCGATCGCGCGCGAATTCAATCTTTCCGAGACTGTTTTCGTCTTCGCGCCGCGCGATCCGGTCAACACGGCGCGCCTGCGCATCTTCACGCCCGGCCGCGAATTGCCCTTCGCCGGTCACCCGACGGTGGGCGCGGCCGTGCTGCTGGCGCAATTGCGCGCGCCGGAATTGCTGGCGCGGCAGGATTTGCGCGTCGTCGTCGAGGAAGGGGTCGGCGACATCGTCTGCGTCGCGCGCCATCGTCCGAACCAAGCGCCGGCCGCGTATTTCACCTTGCCGCGTCTGCCCGAGCCGGCGGGCGAAGCGCCGCCCGCCGCGACCCTCGCCAATCGCCTCGGCCTCGCGCCCGACGAGATCGGCTTCGACGCGCATCGCCCGAGCGTCTATTCCGCCGGCAATCCGTTTCTCTTCGCGCCCGTCGCCAGCCGCGCCGCTCTCGCCAAAGCGCGGCCGAACGCTCACCCCTGGGGCGCAGGCGGCGAACCTGGCGTCTATCTCTATACGCGCGAGGCGGAGCGGCCGGGCTCGTCGTTCCGCGCCCGCATGTTCGCCCCCGGCTTGGGCGTGGTCGAGGACCCGGCCACCGGCTCGGCCGCCGCGGCCTTCGCCGGCGTGTTGATGCGGTTCGAAAAGCCGGCGGAAGGCGAAACGACGTACGTCATCGAACAGGGTTTCGAAATGGGCCGGCCCAGCCTGATTGCGCTCGGCCTCGAAGTCGAGAACGGCGCGTTGCGCTCGGCGACGATCGGCGGCTCGGCGGTGATCATCTCGCAAGGCGCGATCAACGTATGAGCGGCGAACAGAGCCGCATTCTGAAAGTGGCGGCGCTTGACCTCAAAATGCGCCCGCGCGCCTGGGCCTTCGCCGAAGAGCGCGCCGCCGACATTCTCGATCATTGGCGCAGGCGTAAGGCCGAGCGGCCCAACCTTTTCGACGGCCGCGTCCTGTTGATGGGCGCCTACGAATTCGTCCGCCGCGGCGACGGCGCGACAATCCTTCGCGGCGATTATTTCGAGACGGATTTCAAGGCCTTTCTCGCTTGGCGGGACTTCGGCTTTCCCGATCGCAGCGTCGCCAACGGCTTCTCGATGGCCGCGCTGCAATCCGCGGACGGAGCTTATTTGCTGGGCGAAATGGCCCATCACACCGCCAATGGCGGCGCGATCTATTTCGCCGCCGGCACGCCCGATCCGAGCGACGTGTTCGACGGCCGCGTCGACCTTCGCGCCAGCGTCGTGCGCGAATTGGAGGAGGAGACGGGTCTCAAAGCGAGCGACCTCGCCATCGCCGATGATTGGATCGTCGTCGAGGCGCCGCCGCTCGTCGCTTGCATGAAGCCCGTCACGGTCGCCGATGACGCGGAAACGGTCAAGGCGCGGATCGAAGCCTATCTCGCCAGCGAAAAGAGGCCGGAGCTCGAGCGCATGCACATCGCCCGCTCGGCGGCCGAGATCGAAGGCAAGCGCATGGCGCGGTTCATGGTGGATTTTCTGCGCTACGCCTTTGGCGACCCGTCACGTCAAGCCGCCTCCTGAAAGCAGCCGAGACTGGCGCGAGGAGCGAAGGACGAAGCGATCCAGAGCCATGACCATTGCTGGATCGTCTTGCCCAACAAGGACGGCAGTATCCCCAATCAGCGCTTATGTTACAGCTCCGTCGGATAGCCATGCCGTTTTTCAGAGGCCCTGATCATGGCGCTCGCCTCACGATCCTTGCCGGCCGCGCAGACTTTTTCCGCCGCGGCGATTTCGCGCTTGATCTGGTTATAGACGGATTGGGCGACATGCCCCATGGCGAGATCATTGTCCTGAACCGCGCGGTAGCGAGCGATGTCGCCGGCGCAGCCCGCCCCGCTGGGCATGGCGAAATTGCGCGGCGTCACCGCCGCTGTCCCTGGGGTCGCTTGCGCCTGCGCGACGAAGGCAGGCTGCGCCGTGTTGCAGCCGGCGAGAAGCAGGGCGGCGAGAGCGGTCGCCAGCGGGAATTTCATCGAGCGCCTCCTGTTTCTAGAGAATCGTTGTTGGCTTTCAGACTGGCCGCGCGGCGCGCCGGGTCAAGCAGAATCGTCGCCAGTCGCGCGATGTGAAATCGACGGGGCGAAACAGAACGGGAGAAAGAAGGAGAGAGCCGATCAGCTGGCCACGACGATACAACTGCCCGACCAACCGTCTCCGTACTATTCACCGCTTGGCGGGGTGAAGGCTTCGACGCTGCGCCAGGGTTTCGGCGAGCAGCCGCAGTACGAGCGGCTCGTCATCGAAACGCATCGCCACGGGCAGCGCGGCGATCTGCGGCGCATAGCCAGGCGGCAACCGTACCAGATCCTTCTCGGTCGTGACCAGGGCGAGTCCCTTCTTCGCCGCTTCGGCGAAAAGCGCGTCGAGCTCGGCTTTCGAATAGAGGTGATGATCGGGAAAGCCGCGCGTCGCTGCGACTCGCGCGCCGAGCGCCGCGAGGGTCGCAAAAAACTTTTCCGGCCGGCCGATGCCAGCGAAGGCGAGGACGTCGCGCCCTTCCAGGCGCGTCGCCGCCGCCGGCTCAGGTACGAGCCGCGCGCCAATCGCCTGTCCGCCGACGGCGGCGCGCCAGCCCTTAGCGGCGGGATCCGGCGCGTCAACGACCACCGCGATGGCGACATGCGGCCATTGCGCGCTGGCGGGCGCACGCAACGGTCCGGCCGGAAGGCAGAGCCCGTTGCCGAAACCATAGGCGCCGTCGATCGCCGCCAAGCTGAAATCCTTGGCGAGCGAGGGATTCTGCAAGCCGTCGTCGAGGACAAGGACGCTCGCGCCAGCGGCGATCGCTGCATCGGCGGCGGCCGCTCGATCCGGCGAGACGAAGCAGGGCGCGATACGCGCGAGCAGCAGCGGCTCGTCGCCGACTTGGCTCGCGCCGTGGCGCTCCGGATCGACCGCAATCGGCGCGCCGCTGCGCCCGCCGCCATAGCCGCGCGACAGGAACGCGACGTTCTCGCCCTGCGCGATCAGCAGCTTGGCGATCGCGATCGCAGCCGGCGTCTTGCCCGCGCCGCCGACGGTGAAATTGCCGACGCAGATCACCGGCGCGGCGGCGCGCCGTCCCGGTCGGCCCATACGCCATGCGGCGAGCGCGCCGTAAACGGCGCCAAGAGGCTGCAAGGCTCGCGCGGCGATGCTCGGCGGCTCCGCCGCCCAGAAGCGCGGCGCCCTCATGTCTTGCTTTCGACGAGGTACGGGGCGATCGCCCGGATTGTGCGTTCGAGCGCGCCGGTCTGGCTTTCGACCGCCTGAGAAGCGGCGCGGGCCATGGCGCGCAGCTTGCCGCCGTCGTCGAAAAGCGTCGTCAACGCTTCGGCCAATTCGCCGGCGTCGCGCGCTGGCGCGGCGCCGCCGGCGGCGTCAAGCAGGCTATAGACGTCGGCGAAATTGTGGACGTAGGGCCCGTGGAGGATGGCGCTGGCGAGCTTGGCCGGCTCGATCGGATTTTGCCCGCCGCCCGCCTCCTTGTTCAGCGACTTGCCGAGGAAGACCACGCCGGCCAGACGATAGAACAGGCCGAGATCGCCGATCGTATCGCAAATATAGATCGCTTCGGCGCCCGGCTCGGCCCCTTGCGAGCGTAGGGCGCAGGTCAGGCCGAAGCCTCGCAATGTTTCGGCGATTTCGGGCCCGCGGCTCGGATGGCGCGGCGCAATCAGAGTGAGCAATTCCGGAAAGCGGCTGGCGAGGCGTCGATGAGTATCGGCGACGACCGCCTCTTCGCCTTCATGAGTCGAAGCCGCGATCCAGACTCGTCGGCCCGCGATTCGGCCAGACAGCATCGCCAATTCCCGCATGTCGGCCGGCGGCGCCGGCGCGTCGAATTTGAGATTGCCGGCGCATTCTACCCGCGGCGCGCCAAGCAGAGCGAAGCGCTCCGCGTCCGCCTTGCTCTGGGCGAGCGCCAAATCGACCCGCGCGAGCAGCGCGCCGGCGAAACCGGGCGCCCGGGCCTTCCAGCGAAGGTACGATCGTTCGCTGAGCCGGGCGTTGACGAGAATGATCGGCGTCTCGGCGGCGCTCGCCTCGAGGATCATGTTCGGCCACAATTCCGATTCCGCGATCAGCGCCGCGTTAGGACGCCAGTGTTTCATGAACCGGCGCATGTATTGCGGCGCGTCGAGCGGCGCGTATTGGTGCAGCGCGCCGGCCGGCAAGCGCTCGGCGAGGAGCCGCGCAGAAGTCACGGTGCCCGTCGTGATCACGGCCGCCTGGCCTGCTTGCGACAGGCGCTCGATCAGCGGCAGAAGCGACAGGCTTTCGCCGACGCTCGCGCCATGCAGCCAGACGAGCGGCCCTTCCGGCCGCTCGCGGCTGGGAAAGCCGCGCCGTTCTGCAAGCCGTTCGGGGTCCTCTTTGCCGCGGGCGCGCCGGAAGGAGAGCAACGGCCCGCTGAGCGGCGCCAAGATGCGGGCGGCGAGGCGATAAGCGACGAGGCTGGCCGGCGCCATCAGTCTTGTCTCAGGCCCGCGCCTGGATCGACGGCGCCGACCTTCGCGTAAGCGCGTCGATGGGCGTCGTCGAGCCCTTTTTCGACCGCTCGCCGCAGCTCCTCCATCGTCGCCTCGTCGGCGTCGGGCGGCACATGGATGAAATCGCCGACCTCGATCACGCCGCGGCCGAACGGCTTGCCGATTGCGGCGCGGTCCCAGGATTTGAACTCGAAGCGCCGGCTGGTGACAACGGCGACCGGCGCGATCGGCCGGCCGGAGAGCCGCGCCAGCGTGACGATCCCCAAGCCGGCGACGCGGGCGCGTTTCGGAATGTCGGCCGTCATGGCGACGGTGGTCCCCTCCGCCAGGGCCCGCAGCATTTCGCGCATCGCCTCGACGCCGCCCTTTTGCCTCATTCGCTCGGCGCGCCCGCCCGAGCCGCGGATCGGGATGATGTCGAGCCAGCGCAGGGCTGCGACATTGGCGCCGGCGTCGCCATGGCGCGAGATCAGCGCCGCCAGCCGCGGCATGGTCTTTGGCCGAGCGAAGGGGATCATGAAATGCTGGCCATGCCACATCGCGACGATTACCGGCAGCTTGCCATCGGTCAGCTCCTCGATATTCGGCTGATCGAAACGGTTGGTGCGGCGGACGAGGCGAATATAAGCGGCAAGCAGGAAGCCGAGCGTCTCGTGCGCGAATTTCGACTTGCGCAGACGTTTGAGCATCTTGCTTAAGCGGGCTTGCGCACGAGGCCCGAAGGATCGAGGAAGCGGTGGAGGTGGACGATGAAATAGCGGACTTGAGCGCTGTCGACCGTCATCTGCGCCTTGGCGCGCCAGGCGCGCTCGGCGCTGGCGTAATCGGGAAAGATGCCGACCACGTCGATCTTCGAGGGGTCGCGAAATTCATAAGAATCGAGGGCCTTCAATTCGCCGCCGAACACGAGGTGGAGGAGTTGCGGCGATTCCGCGCTTGCGACCTCGTCGTGTGCCGATTCCGTCATGACAATCTCCAAAGATGGAATGGCCCGCTCAGGCGCCCGGGGCCAGCGTCGGATTGCGCCCGGTCCTCGCGAGGTCCGCCGCGGCCAGCAGCGGACCGATCAGCTTCTTCGACGCCGCGAAGAGCGCCGGATGCAGCGTTTCCTCGCGGTTGTATATGAGGCCTTCGCCGCTTGCGTCGACCAGAATCCCGCCCGCCTCGGCCAAGATGAGATCGGCCGCGGCGACGTCCCAGTCATGCGAGCGCTCGGAAGCTATGGCGAGATCAAGCGCGCCGCGCGCCGCCAGCGCGAGACGGTAGGCGAGCGAAGGGATTTTGGGCTCGAGCCGCAAGGACAGACCCGCGCCGCTTTCGATCGCGTGAACCATGCTGCGCGGACCGCCGATGCGCGCGCCGTCGAGTTGAGCGTGCGCCGAGACCGCGACGGCGCGGCCATTGAGGGAAGCGCCGGCGCCCGCCGCCGCCGCGTAAGTCTCGTCCAGCGCGGGCGCATGGACGACGCCCGCGACCGGCCGGCCGGCGACGACGAGAGCGATCGACACGGCCCAGCGCTTGTCGCCGTCGTTAAAGGCGCGCGTGCCGTCGATCGGATCGACGACGAGAAGCCGCGAGCGGACCAGCCGCGAGGGGTCGTCTTCGGTCTCTTCGGATAGCCAGCCGGCGTCGGGAAAAGCCTGAATCAGTGCGCCTTTCAGGAAAGAATCGACCGCGAGGTCGGCTTCCGTGACGGGCGATCCGCCGCCTTTCAAACGGATATGCGCCCGCGTGCGCTCGCCGGCTCTAAAATGGGCGAGCGCGACCCGTCCGGCGGCGCGCGCCGCCTCGATGAGGACGTCCCGCGCGGCCGCCGCGTCGTTCGAAATGAAAGCCTGGTCGGCCAAGCTGCGGCGTCCTTCGTTTCGTCGATCCTGTAGCGGCGGCCCTGCCGCGGCGCAACCTCGCCGGCGCGCGTTTTGGCCTGAGTGAGACCGAGGACTTTTCGCGGCGTATTTCGCAACGGCCCAGGCTTGGTTTGGTCCTGGCGCCTCCCGGCCGCGCCCTGGCCGAGCGGATCGAGCAAATCGAAGCCGCGGCCGCGACTGCGCGCCGCCGCCCGAGCGGTCGCGAACGGCGCCTTACATTTCCGCCATCGCCGCCAGCGTCTCCTCGCGGCGCGGCATCGGCGCGATCGCGCCGTAGCCGCGCGTCGACAAAGCCGCGGCGATGACGGCGAAGCGGCCGGCGGCGAAGGGATCGCCGGTCCTGACATATTCGGCGAGGAAGGCGCCGTCGAACGTATCGCCGGCGCCGGTCGCGTCGACCGCCTCGACCTTGATCGACGCGATCGTTTCGCGCCGCTTCTCCGTCGCGATGAGCGCGCCTTGCGGCCCGAGCGTCAGGGCGACGATTTTCGCGCCGAGCCGCAGATAGAAATCGGCGATCGCGTCGGGCGCGTCGAGGCCGGTCAAGAGGCGCGCGTCGTCGAGGCCCGGCAGGGCGATGTCCGCTTCGCGCATCGCCGCGTGAATCACGGCGCGCGCTCTTGTCAGCGGCCACAGTTTCAGGCGCAGGTTCGTATCGTACGAGACCAGCCTGGCGCCGCTCTTGGCGATGGCGATCGCCGCGAAGACCGCGTCGGCCGCCGAGGAGGAGATCGCCTGGCTGATCCCCGAGACATGCAGGATGCGCGCCGCGCCGACATAGTCGGCGGGAACGTCGGCTTCGGTGATGCGGCTCGCCGCCGAGCCGGCGCGCAAATAAGAAAATTCGTGCCCGTTCGGCCCGTGGGTGACGAAATAGAGCCCGGTATGCGCGCCGCCAGTGACGATGACCTTGCTCGAATCGACGCCCTCGCGCGCCCACAGCGCGACCAGAGCCTCGCCGAAGCGATCCGCGCCGATCGCGGTGAAGTAGCCCGTATCCGCGCCGGAGCGCGCCGCAGCGATCATCGCGTTCGACGTATCGCCGCCGAAGCCCGGGATGAAATGGTCCGAGCCTCTCGGCTGGTTCAGTTCGTAAAGCGGCTCGCCGATGGCGACGATCTGCGGGGACATGGGAACGCCCGTTCGTTTTTTGAGGCGTCGCCCACGCCGACGGCCTTGTCAAGGACGCTTCGCTTGACGCCGCGCGGGCTTCGTCGGCGTGCTCGGCGGCATCATCTGCAAATCGATCGTCTGGTCGCGCTCGCAGTAGAGGCGGGCGGGTCGCTCGGCTATTTGACGATCGCGCAGCTATGGTCCAGGAGGTCCTCGCCATGCGCCAAATCGCCGGAGGACGGATCAGCGCGGTCGGCGAGCAGCACGAAGCCGTCTTGATCGCCGAAGCGCGCGCCGATCACGGCCAGCGTCTCGATCGCCATATGGTCCCGCGCGCCGGCGCCATCGGCGAGCAGCCGAAACGGATCGACATCGGCAAGATCGGCCGATTCGAGCCGCCGCGCGACATAGCGACGGCCGGCGAGGTCGAAAGGAAGCGGCCGCCATTCGGTCGTCAACTCGCCTAAATGCGCGGCGAGCGCCGAGCTCGTCGCCGGCGCGACGCAATCGACATGGATGTGAAGCTGGTCCTGGCTGCGCCCGACTGACGAGTTGATCGCCATGCCGATCGCCTCGCGCGGCAGAGGCCGGCCGAGACGCTTCTCCATATCGCCGCGCGCCGCCCACGCGGCGCGCCAATAATTCGGCGCGCCATCGGCGAGAATGTCCGGCGATTCGATCCCTTCGATGCGCCGGGTCGGGATGGCGAGGAGCTGCGCAACGCCGACCCGGTCTTTGAGGATGGCGACGCCTTTCTCCTCGCCAGCGGAAAGATCGACCGCCTCGCATGGCGCCGGCGATCCATTGTCCTTCTCGTCTGGCGCGCATTGGTCGTGGACGATCTTCCACAACGCCTCGCGATCTGCGGCGCGGGTCGCGACGATCGAGGCGGTCGCGATAAGGGCCGCGGCGACGGCGAAGCCGGCCCAATGCCGGCGGGACGCGAAGAACGGCATCGGACGTCAGATATGGATCGAGCTTTTTGCGACCCCGAGCGCCGCCTCTTTGACGGCTTCCGATAGTGTCGGATGGGCGTGGCAGGTGCGCGCGAGATCCTCGGCGGAGCCGCCGAACTCCATGAGCACCGCCGCTTCGTGGATCATCTCGCCGGCGCCGTAGCCCATGATATGCGCGCCGAGCACGCGGTCGGTCGTCGCGTCGGCAAGGATTTTGACGAAGCCGTCGGTCTTGCGCATCGAGCGGGCGCGGCCATTCGCCGAGAACGGAAACTTGCCGACATTGTAGGCGATTCCTAAGCTTTTCAGCTCTTCCTCGGTCTTGCCGACCGAGGCGATCTCCGGGCTCGTATAGACGACGCTCGGAATGACGTCGTAATTCACATGGCCATGCTGGCCCGCGAGGATCTCCGCCACGGCGACGCCTTCGTCTTCGCCCTTATGGGCGAGCATCGGGCCGCGCACGACGTCGCCGATCGCGTAGATTCCTTCGATATTGGTGCGGAAATGTTCGTCGATCACGACTTGGCCGCGCTCGGTCTTGACGCCGACATTCTCCAAGCCGAGGCCGTTCGTGTACGGGCGCCGGCCGATCGCGATCAGCGCGACGTCGCTCTCCAGAACGCTTGCTTCGCCGCCTTTGGACGGTTCGATGGTCGTCTTGAGCCTCGCCCCGCTCTTGTCGATCCGCGCCACCTTGTGGCCGAGATGGAACTTGAAGCCCTGCTTCTCGAGCAGCCGCTGGAACTGCTTTGCGACCTCGCCGTCCATGCCCGGCAGGATGCGGTCGAGAAATTCGACCACGATCACCTCGGCGCCGAGCCGCGCCCACACCGAGCCCAGTTCGAGGCCGATCACGCCGGCGCCGACGACCAGCAACTTGGCTGGCGGCGTCTCGAGCGACAGCGCGCCGGTCGACGAGACGATGCGCTTTTCGTCGATCTCGACGCCCGGCAGTTGCGCGACGTCGGAGCCGGTGGCGATGACGATCGCCTTGGTCTCGATCTGTGTCGTCCTGCCGTCCTCGCCGGCGACGTCGACTTTGCCAGGCGCGGCGATGCGCGCTGCGCCGACATGAAAGTCGATCTTGTTCTTCTTGAACAGAAAGGCGAGGCCCTTGACGTTCGCGTCGACCGTGTCGTCCTTGTGCTTCATCATCGTCGTCAAATCGAGCTTCGGCGCCGCGACGACGATGCCGAGGGGGCCCAGCCCATGCGCGGCCTCCTCGTACATTTCACTCGCGTAAAGCAAAGCCTTCGACGGAATGCAGCCGATATTGACGCAGGTGCCGCCGCCGTTCTTGCGCTTGTCGACAAGCGCGACCTTCATGCCGAGCTGCGCGGCGCGGATCGCGCAGACGTAACCGGCCGGGCCAGCGCCGATGACGATCAGGTCATAAGCCATTTAAAGGACGCCTCGATTCTTGCGGATTTTCCGTTGTCCTTGTCATTCCCGCGCAAGCGGGAATCCAGGAGCCTCCGCGCTTGCAGGATAGACCGTGCTGGATTCCCGCTTTCGCGGGAATGACATCACAAATCCAGCACCAGCCGCGCCGGGGCCTCGATCGCCTCTTTGACGCGGACCAGGAACGTGACCGCCTCCTTGCCGTCGACGACCCGGTGGTCGTAGGAGAGCGCCAGGTACATCATCGGCCTGATTTCGATCTTGCCGTCGACGACCATCGGCCGCTCCTGAATTTTATGCATGCCGAGAATGCCGGATTGCGGCGCGTTGAGGATCGGCGTCGACATCAGCGAGCCGTAAATGCCGCCATTGGAGACGGTGAAGGTGCCGCCCTGCATCTCCTCGATCTTGAGCTGGCCGTCGCGGGCCCTTTTGCCGTAATCGGCGATCGCCTTCTCGACCGCGGCAATGCCGAGGCGATCGGCCTCGCGCACCACCGGCACGACCAGCCCCTTGTCAGTGCCGACCGCCACGCCGATGTGATAATAGTTCTTGTAGACGAGATCGGCCCCGTCGATCTCCGCGTTGACCGCGGGCACGTCCTTCAGCGCCTGGACGCAGGCTTTCACGAAGAAGCCCATGAAGCCGAGCTTCACGCCGTGCTTCTTCTCGAACGGCTCTTTGAATTTCGCCCGCAGCGCCATCACCTCGGTCATGTCGACCTCGTTGAAGGTCGTCAGCATGGCGGCGTTATTCTGCGCGTCCTTCAGCCGTCGCGCGATGGTCTGGCGCAGCTTGGTCAGGCGCACGCGCTCTTCCCGCGCCGCGTCGTCAGGCGCGGCGGGCGCGCGCAAGGCGACGGCCAGGGGCGCCGCGGGCGGCGCGACCGGGGCCGTCCCGAGTCCGACCGGCGTCGCCGCGCTTTGCGCGGCGGGCGAAGGCGGCTGGGCCGATGCGGCGGCGGCCGTCGCCGCCAGCACGTCGCCTTTCAGCACTTGGCCGCGCTTGCCGGTTCCGGCGACATTGGCGAGGTCGATGCGATTGTCGGCGGCGATCTTGGCGGCTGCGGGCGAAGGCGGCATGCCGGTCGCCGGCGCAGCGGGTTGAGCGGCCGGCGCTGCGGCGGCGGCCGGCGCGTCGGCTTTCTTCGCCGCAGGCGCGGCGCCCTCGGCCAGCGCGCCGAGCAAGGCGCCGACGCCGACCGTCTCGCCGGTCTTGACCGAAATCTCCGAGAGCACGCCGGCGGCGGGCGCGTTGACTTCGAGCGTGACCTTGTCCGTCTCGAGCTCGACCAGAGGCTCGTCGGCTTTCACCGCTTCGCCCGCCTGCTTGAACCATTTGCCGACGGTCGCCTCGGTGATCGATTCGCCGAGCGTCGGTACGCGGATTTCAGTCGCCATCTCGTCACTCAACCGCTCGAAGCGGGTCCCTATCGATACAACTCAAAACCTGTGTGTCATTCCCGCGAAAGCGGGAATCCAAGCTGCGCTTCTCCGAGCCGCGGAGCCTCTCTAGATTCCCGCTTTCGCGGGAATGACACATGCGCATCGGTGAAGCGCATTACGCGGCGAAGCACTCGTCGAGGAAAGCTTTCATCTGGGCGAGATGCTTTGACATCAGACCCGTCGCGGTCGCCGCCGACGCCGGCCGGCCGGCGTAGCGCGCCCGCTTCGACTTGCCGCCGACCTGGGCCAGCACCCATTCGAGATACGGCTCGACGAAGCTCCAGCCGCCCATATTCTTCGGCTCTTCCTGGCACCAGACGATCTCGGCTTTTTTGAAGCGCGATAGTTCGCGCACCAGCGCCTTCAGCGGGAAAGGATAAAGCTGCTCGACGCGCAGGAGGTAGACGTCGTCGACGCCGCGCTTCTCGCGGTCCTCATAAAGGTCGTAATAGACCTTGCCCGAGCACAAAATGACGCGCCGGATCTTGTCGTCCTTGACCAGCTTGATCTTCTCGCCTTTGCGCGATTCCGCATCATCCCAGAGCAGGCGATGGAAGGACGCGCCCTGACCGATCTCGCTCAAGCTCGATACCGCCCTCTTATGGCGCAGCAGCGATTTCGGCGTCATGAGAATCAGCGGCTTGCGGATCTCGCGCCGCAACTGCCGACGCAAGATATGGAAGTAATTCGCCGGCGTCGTGCAATTGGCGACCTGCATATTGTCCTCGGCGCAGAGCTGCAAAAACCGCTCAAGCCGGGCTGAAGAATGCTCCGGCCCCTGGCCCTCATAGCCGTGCGGCAGCAGGCAGACGAGACCCGACATGCGCAGCCATTTGCGCTCGCCCGAAGAGATGAACTGGTCGAAGACGACCTGGGCGCCATTGGCGAAATCGCCAAACTGGGCCTCCCAGATCGTCAGCGCGTTGGGCTCGGCGAGCGAATAGCCGTATTCGAAGCCGAGCACCGCCTCTTCCGAGAGCATCGAATTGATCACCTCGTAGCGCGCCTGGCCGTCGCGAATGTGATTGAGCGGAATGTAGCGCGCCTCGGTCTCCTGATCGATCAGCACGGAGTGGCGCTGCGAGAACGTGCCGCGCTCGCTGTCTTGTCCGGAGAGGCGAACCGGATAGCCCTCGTCGAGCAAAGCCGCGAAAGCCAGCGCTTCGGCCGTCGCCCAGTCGATTCCCTCGCCCGACTCGACCGCTTGCCGGCGATTGTCGAGAAAGCGCTGGATGGTCTTGTGGACATTGAAGCCCGGCGGCGTGACGGTGATCTTGGCGGCCAATTGCTTGAGCTTGCCGATCTCGACGCCGGTGACGCCGCGACGATCGTCCTCGGTCGAATCCTGCGCGGGTTTGAGCCCGGCCCAGCGGCCGTCGAGCCAATCGGCCTTGTTCGGCCTGTAGCCCTGGCTGGCCTCGAACTCCGCCTCCAGACGATGGCGCCAGTCGGCGCGCATCTTGTCGACCTCGCCTTCCGTGACGAGGCCTTCCTGGATCAGCTTCTTGGCGTAGAGCTCCAGCGTCGTCGGATGCGAGCGGATGATCCGGTACATCAGCGGCTGAGTGAAGCCCGGCTCGTCGCCCTCGTTATGGCCGAAGCGACGGTAGCAGAACATGTCGATGACGACCGGCTTGTGGAACCTCTGCCGAAACTCGATCGCGATCTTGGCGCAGTGGACGACAGCCTCCGGATCGTCGCCATTGACATGGAAGATCGGCGCCTCGACCAGTTTCGCGACGTCGGAAGGGTACGGCGACGAGCGCGAATAGCGCGGATAGGTCGTGAAGCCGATCTGATTGTTGACGATGAAATGGACCGAGCCGCCGGTGCGGTGGCCGCGCAGGCCGGAAAGGCCGAAACATTCGGCGACCACGCCTTGGCCGGCGAAAGCCGCGTCGCCATGGATCAGGAGCGGCAGCGCCTTGACGCGCTCGATATAGTCGTTGAGTTGATCCTGCTTGGCGCGCACCTTGCCCAGCACGACCGGATCGACGATTTCGAGATGCGACGGGTTGGCGGTGAGCGACAGATGCACCCTGTTGCCGTCGAACTCGCGGTCGGACGAGGCGCCGAGATGGTATTTGACGTCGCCCGAACCCTCGACTTCGTCCGGCGAAGCCGAGCCGCCCTTGAATTCGTGGAAGATGACGCGATGCGGCTTGCCCATGACTTGGCTGAGCACATTGAGCCGGCCGCGATGAGCCATGCCGATGGCGATGTCCTTGACGCCGAGCGCGCCGCCGCGCTTGATGATCTGCTCCAAAGCCGGAATCATCGCCTCGGCGCCTTCGAGCCCGAAGCGCTTGGCGCCGGGATATTTGACCTCGAAGAACTTCTCGAAACCTTCGGCTTCGACAAGCTTGTTGAGGATCGCTCGCTTGCCCTCGTTGGTGAACGAGATCTCCTTATCTGGTCCTTCGATGCGCTCCTGGATCCAGGCTTTCTCCGCCGGATCCGAGATATGCATGAACTCGAAGCCGATCGCGCCGCAATAGGTGCGCCGGAGGATGGCCAGCATTTCCGGAATGGTGGCGAATTCGAGCCCCAGGACCTTGTCGATGAAAATCTTGCGGTCGTAATCGGCTTCGGTGAAGCCGTAATTCGACGGATGCAGCTCCTCGTGATCCTTTTGCGGCTCCAAGCCGAGCGGATCGAGATTGGCGTGGAGATGGCCGCGCATGCGATAGGCGCGGATCATCATCAATGCGCGGACGCTGTCCCGCGTCGCGCGGTGCATGTCGGCTTCGGCGACCGCTTTCGGCTCCGCCTCCGCCTTGGCGCGCAGCTTTTCGCCGACCGCCTTTTCGATCGCCGGCCAATCGCCGTCGAGCGCGGCGATCAGATCGTTCTTCGGCACGACCGGCCAGTTCGGCTTCTCCCAGGACGGGCCGCGCGCCTGCTTCTCGACGCTTTGCGGGTCGTCGCCGAGCGCGGCGAAGAAATCGCGCCAGCCCGGCTCGACGCTCGCCGGGTCCTTCTCGTACTTGGCCTGCAGCTCCTCGATATACGGCGCATTGGCGCCGTACAGGAACGAGGTTTGCAGAAGCGTCTGGTTGAAGTCCTGACGGGTCATCGAACAAAACTCCGAAAGTCGGTCGGCCCGACTACTTTCCTTGCAACATCTCGGCGAGCGTCTTGCCGAGCCGCGCCGGCGACGGCGAAACTTTGATTCCCGCGGCCTCCATCGCCGCGATCTTGTCCTCGGCGCCGCCCTTGCCGCCGGAAATGATCGCGCCGGCATGGCCCATGCGCCGGCCGGGCGGCGCGGTGCGGCCGGCGATAAAGCCGACCGTCGGCTTGGCCCGGCCGCGTTTGGCTTCGTCCTTGAGGAACTGCGCCGCGTCCTCTTCGGCTTGGCCGCCGATCTCGCCGATCATGACGATCGATTTCGTCTCGGGATCGGCCAGAAACATTTCGAGCACGTCGACGAATTCGAGGCCCTTGACCGGATCGCCGCCGATGCCGACGGCGGTGGTCTGGCCGAGCCCCTCGCGTGTCGTCTGGTACACGGCTTCATAGGTGAGCGTGCCGGAGCGCGAGACGACGCCGACCGAGCCGCGCTTGAAAATATTGCCGGGCATGATGCCGATCTTGCATTCGCCGGCGGTCATCACGCCCGGGCAGTTCGGGCCGACCAGCTTCGATTTCGAGCCGGACAGCGCGCGCTTGACCCGCACCATATCGAGGACCGGAATGCCTTCGGTGATGCAAACGATGAGCGGGACCTCGGCGTCGATCGCCTCGCAGATGGCGTCAGCCGCGCCGGGCGGCGGCACGTAGATGACGGAGGCGTCGACGCCGGTCTTTGCGCGCGCCTCGGCGACGGTGTCGAAGACCGGCAGGCCGAGATGAAACGAGCCGCCCTTGCCCGGCGACGTGCCGCCGACGATCTTGGTTCCGTAGGCGATCGCCTGCTCGGAATGGAACGTGCCATTCTTGCCGGTGAAGCCCTGGGTCAGAACCTTTGTCTGGGCGTTTATCAAAATAGACATGCGCGCTTTCCGATAGGCGGCTATCAAGGCCGGAAGGGGTTCAGGACCCGAATGTCGCCGTAATGCTGTCCGTGATTGAGGTCTTCGCTGTAGACAATAGGCGCGGACGCGCGCTCGGCGGCGGCGATGATCGCGGCGTCCCAGTACGATATCCGGTACTCGCGCGCCGTCTCGATGGCTCGCAAGACGAGGAACGAATCGGTCGCCACGTCGCAGAAGGGCTCCAGCCAGCAGACCCATTCGGCAGCCTTCGATTCTGAAAGAGGAATCGCCTCCGGCTTGCGAGGGTCCACTTTCTGAACAGCGACGTAGAACTCTTGCAGAACCTGCGCCGAGACGCAGAAATGCTCGTGCTGGATAATCTCGTTGGCGACGGCGAATTTGCTCTTTTCGTCATTTCTCGCCCTCGCGGCGTAAACCAGGATGTTCGTGTCGACGAAGCACTGGGCGGTCATAGAGCTCCTCGCGATTCCAGACGTAGCCGGGGGTCATGCGCCCTTCGGAGGTCTCCGCCAGCCGCAAGAGGTGGAGGCGCGCCTCGGCGCGCTTGTCATTCTCCGCGGCGATCTTTTCGAGGTGCCGGCGCACAATCGCGTTGACCGTGGTTTTCCGCTCAGCCGCATAAGTTCTAACCTTTTCAATAATTTCGTCGTCAATTGCGAGAGTAATGTTTTTCATGGCCGTCTCCACAGTTACACAGGATATGTGTAACCTCACGGCGCGACTCCGTCAAACTATGACCGGCGCGCCTGAACCGACTTGACGATCTTCTGCGCCGCATCGTCCAGATCATCCGCGGGGATCACGTCGAGCTTCGATTCGCGCAAAATCTTCTTGCCGAGCTCGACATTGGTGCCTTCCAGCCTGACGACGAGCGGCACTTTCAGCCCGACTTCTCTCACCGCCGCGATCACGCCTTCGGCGATGACGTCGCAGCGCATGATGCCGCCGAAAATATTGATCAGAATGCCCTTCACGTTCGGGTCGGCGGTGATGATCTTGAATGCCGCCGTCACCTTGTCCTTCGAGGCGCCGCCGCCGACATCGAGGAAATTGGCCGGGCTCTCGCCATAGAGCTTGATGATGTCCATCGTCGCCATGGCGAGACCGGCGCCGTTGACCATGCAGCCGATCGAGCCGTCGAGCGCGACATAGTTCAGATCATGCTTGGAGGCTTCGATCTCTTTCGCGTCCTCCTCCGTCTCGTCGCGTAGGGCGGCGATTTCGGGATGGCGGTGAAGGGCGTTGTCGTCGAAGGAGACCTTCGCGTCGAGCACGCGCAGGGCGCCCTCGCCAGTGACGATCAGCGGATTGATTTCGAGCAGCGCCATGTCCTTGGCGAGGAAGGCGGCGTAGAGCTGCGCGATCAGCTTCCCGGCCTGTTTGGCGAGATCGCCGTCGAGCTCCAGCGCCGCCGCGGCGAGCCGTCCATGATGCGGCATGACGCCGGTCGCCGGGTCGATCGACAAAGTATGAATCTTCTCCGGCGTCTTATGCGCGACCTCCTCGATATTCACGCCGCCCTCGGTCGACAGAACGAAAGCGACGCGCGAGGCGGCGCGGTCGACCAGGGCGGAGAGATAGAGCTCCCGCGCGATCGTCGCGCCTTCTTCGATATAAAGCCGGTTGACCTGCTTGCCGGCCGGGCCGGTCTGCGCCGTGACCAACGTCCGCCCGAGCATTTCGCTGGCGAAGGTCTGCACCTCCGCGACCGATCGAGCGAGGCGCACGCCGCCTTTCTCGCCCGCTTCCTTTTCCTTGAACTTGCCCTTGCCGCGCCCGCCGGCATGAATCTGGCTCTTGACCACCCAGAGCGAGCCGCCGATCTCCTCGGCCGCGGCCTCGGCCTCTTCCGGCGTGAAGGCGGGCTTGCCCTTGGCCAAAGGCGCGCCGAATTCTTTCAGCACGGCCTTGGCCTGATATTCATGAATATTCATGGGATGAGGCTCGCCTCAGAATATGGGAACGGGGGCCGGCTTTCTCAACGAGGCGTTCAGGCGGCGAAAGCCGGGTTGATCTTCTTGCACGCCTCGATGAGGGTCTGGACCGAGGCGACGGATTTGGCGAACATCGCCTTCTCGGCCTCGTCGAACTGGATTTCGACGATCCGCTCGACGCCGTTCGCGCCGATCACCACCGGCACGCCGACATAGGTGTCCTTCACCCCGTATTCGCCGTTGAGATAGGCGGCGCAGGGCAGGACGCGGCGCTGATCCTTCAGGTAAGACTCGGCCATGGCGATGGCGGAGGCCGCCGGCGCGTAAAAGGCCGAGCCGGTCTTCAGAAGATTGACGATCTCGCCGCCGCCCTTGCGGGTGCGGTCGACGATCGCGTCGAGCCGTTCTTGCGTGGTCCAGCCCATCTTGACGAGATCGGGCAGCGGAATGCCGGCGAGCGTCGAGTAGCGCACCGAGGGGACCATGTCGTCGCCATGGCCGCCGAGGACGAAGGCGGTCACGTCCTCGACCGAGACCTTGAACTCCTCGGCGAGGAAATAGCGGAAGCGCGACGAATCGAGCACGCCGGCCATGCCGATCACCTTCTTGGTCGGCAGGCCGGACGCCTTTTGCAAGGCCCAGACCATCGCATCGAGCGGATTGGTGATGCAGATCACGAAAGCGTTCGGGGCGTGCTCTCTGAGGCCCGCGCCGACCGACTCCATGACTTTCAGATTGATGCCGAGAAGATCGTCGCGGCTCATGCCGGGCTTGCGAGGCACGCCAGCGGTGACGATCACGACGTCCGCCCCGGCGATCTCGTCATAAGTCCCCGCGCCGGTAACCTTGGCGTTGAAGCCCTCCGCCGGGCCCGCTTCGGCAAGATCCAATCCTTTGCCCTGCGGCACCCCGTCAACGATGTCGTAAAGGACGATGTCGCCAAGCTCTTTGATCGCGGCCAGATGAGCCAAGGTGCCGCCGATTTGTCCAGCCCCGATCAGTGCAATCTTCTTACGCGCCATGAGACTTGCCGTCCTTATTCAGTGGAAGTTTCGCTGACCAGTCTTTGAGAAAGCGTTTCAGTTGCGGAGGAGTTCGATTTGGGAGGCGAAGTTGTGACAGCATTCAGCAAAAGACCGCGACGCTTTCAAGCTGGGCTTTAGACTCAAACCGCGCCAGCCGTCGCCGCGACCGACCCGGTTTTGATATAATCGATGATGATTCATAGTATTAGCCGGACGACCCGCCGAGACTCGGGCCGCGAAATTAGCCGTTTTAATTACAAATTTTGTAATTTGTAACCACCAATTCTCCTGAGTGCTGCTGTGCGATTCGCCTGGCTTCTACATGATCTGGCCGTCGGTCGCGCTAGGTAAGGCGAGCTAGAGGCCATACTTGGGCTGTCCGCCAGATCTTGAAGAACTCGACGCGCCTCCGGACAGAGAAGCGGCATCCGAATGATGCGCCCGACGCGATTCCGGTCTGAGACGGCCTGCTGTCAGTCGCAAACCCTGCGGGTAAACGGCTCGGCGCCACGTCCTCTCGGAGGCGCGACGCCGCATTGCGCACAGTTTCGGCGTCATGCGCGCCGGAAGTTGAAGGGAGCGCCTTTGGCGCGAGGGGGATATGCTCTTTCGTAACCCAGCGGCAATACGAGAAGCTCGCGGCGCGAGGGAATTTATCCCTTTCCCGTCAATGCGCCAGCGCCTTGACGATCGCCTCAGTCACCTTCTTGGCGTCGCCGAACAGCATCATCGTGTTGTCGCGGAAGAACAGCTCATTCTCGACCCCGGCATAGCCCGAGCCCATGCCGCGCTTGACGAACAGAACCGTCTTGGCCTTTTCGACGTCGAGGATCGGCATGCCGAAAATCGGCGATTTCGGGTCGGTCTTCGCGGCTGGATTGGTTACGTCATTGGCGCCGATTACATAGGCCACGTCAGCCTGCGCGAACTCGTTGTTGATGTCTTCGAGTTCGAAGACCTCGTCGTACGGGACATTGGCCTCCGCGAGCAGCACGTTCATATGGCCCGGCATGCGGCCGGCGACCGGGTGAATCGCGTATTTCACCTCGACGCCCTCCTTCTTGAGGACGTCCGCC
This sequence comes from Alphaproteobacteria bacterium, assembly GCA_021325385.1. Lineage (GTDB taxonomy): Bacteria > Pseudomonadota > Alphaproteobacteria > Rhizobiales > Beijerinckiaceae > Roseiarcus. The sequence continues at coordinate 76,890 of JAJPHH010000028.1, read as the reverse complement.
ATTTCTCTCAGCGCGTGCTGCGCTTGGGCCACCGCCATGCCGTAGCCGGGGACGACGATCACCTTCGAGGCGTTCTTCATGATGAAGGCGGCGTCGTCGGCCGAGCCCTGCTTGACCGGCCGCGCCTCGGCCGCGCCGCCCGCCGCCGCGACCTCGCCGCCGAAGCCGCCAAGGATCACGGAGAGGAACGAGCGGTTCATCCCCTTGCACATGATGTAGGAGAGGATCGCGCCCGAGGAGCCGACCAAAGCGCCGGTGGTGATCAGCGCCAGATTGCCGAGCGTGAAGCCGATGCCGGCCGCGGCCCAGCCGGAATAGGAGTTCAACATCGATATGACGACCGGCATATCGGCGCCGCCGATCGGCACGATCAGCAGCACGCCGAGCGCCAGCGCGACCGCCGCGATCAGCCAGAAGCAGACTGGCGACTGAGTCGCGAAAAACAGGATGATCAGCACGACCAGCGCGACGCCGAGCCCGAGATTGATCGCATGGCGCTGCGGCAGGAGGATCGGCTTGCCGGACATGCGGCCGTCGAGCTTCAGGAAGGCGATGACCGAGCCGGTGAAGGTCATCGCGCCGATGGCGAGGCCGAGCGACATTTCGATCAGGCTGGCGCGATGGATGTCGCCGGGATCGCCGATGCCGAAGGCCTGGGGCGCGTAGAGCGCGCCGGCGGCGACGAGCACCGCGGCGAGACCGACCAGCGAGTGGAACATCGCGACGAGCTGCGGCATCGCCGTCATCTGGACGGTGCGCGCCCGCCAAGCGCCGATCCCGCCGCCAATGGCGAAGCCGAGCACGACCAGGATCCAGGAGAAGGCGCTCGCCGGCGGCCGCAAGGCGAGCGTCGTCACGATGGCGATCGCCATGCCGATCATGCCGAAGCGATTGCCTTGCCGCGACGTGGCGGGCGAGGACAGGCCGCGCAAAGCGAGGATGAACAGAATGCCGGCGATCAGATAGAGAAGGGCCGCGAAATTGCCGTTCACTTCGCTCACCCTTTCTTCTTGTACATCGCCAGCATCCGCTCGGTGACCATGAAGCCGCCGAATATGTTCACCGAGGCGAGGATCAGCGCGATAAAGCCGACGATGCGAGCGAAGGCCGAGCCGCTGTCGATCGCCGCGACGCCGACCGAGAGCAGCGCGCCGACGACGATGACCGAGGATATGGCGTTGGTCACCGACATGAGCGGCGTATGCAGAGCCGGCGTCACCGACCAGACGACGTAATAGCCGACGAACACCGCGAGCGCGAAAATCGCTAGGCGAAAGACGAAAGGATCGATCGCGCCGCCCGTGCCGGCCGAGGCCGCCGCGGCGAGCTGATCGGCATAGGTTTGCGCCGAATGCGCCGCCTTCTCGGCGGCCTCGGCGGCGGCTTGCAGCTTGGCGACGGTCTGGTCGAGAGAATCGGTCATTGGAGCCCCTCCGAAGAAGTTGGGCGTCTTAGGCGGCGCTCTTCGGTTTGAAATTCGGATGCACGATCGCGCCGTCCCTGGTCAGCAGCGTCGCCTTGACGAGTTCGTCGTCCCATTTGACGGCGAGGCTCTTCGTCGCCTTGTCGATCAAAGTCTCGACGAAAGCGTAGAGGTTGCGCGCGTAAAGGCTCGACGCCGTCGCGGCGAGCCGCGTCACGTTCGAATAGCCGACGATCTTGACGCCGCCCTCGGTGACGACTGTTTCGCCCGCTTTCGCCAGTTCGCAATTGCCGCCGCGCTCGACGGCGAGATCGACGATCACCGAGCCTGGCCGCATGGAGCGCGCCATGTCGGCGGTGATCAGAAGCGGCGCCGGCCGGCCCGGAATGAGCGCCGTCGCGATCACGATGTCCTGCTTGGCGATATGGGCGGCGACGAGTTCGGCCTGCTTGGCCTGGTACGCCTTGGACATTTCCTTCGCGTAGCCGCCGGCGGTTTCAGCCTGTTTGAACTCCTCGTCCTCGACCGCGATGAATTTGGCGCCGAGCGATTCGACTTGCTCCTTGGTGGCGGGCCGCACGTCCGTCGCGGTGACGACGGCGCCGAGACGCCGCGCCGTCGCGATCGCCTGCAAGCCGGCGACGCCGACGCCCATGATGAAGGCCTTCGCCGCCGGCACGGTGCCGGCCGGGGTCATCATCATCGGCAAAGCGCGGCCATATTCCGCCGCCGCGTCGATCACGGCGCGATAACCGGCGAGATTGGCCTGGCTCGAGAGGACGTCCATCGATTGGGCGCGGGTGATGCGCGGCAGCAGCTCCATGGCGAAAGCGGCGATTCTGGCTTTCGCCATCGCCTCGATCGCGTCCAGGCGGCCGTAAGGATCCATGCTGGCGACGACGAGCGCGCCGCTTTTGAGGCCGGCCAATTCGCTCTCGGTCGGGCGGCGCACTTTGAGCAGAATGTCAGCTTCGCTCAAGACCTGGCCGGCTTCGGCGAGGCGGGCGCCGGCGGCCTGATAATCCGCGTCGGTGACGCCCGACTTGAGTCCGGCGCCATGCTGGATGGCGACGTCCGCGCCAAGGGCGGCGAATTTTTTCACCGTCTCGGGCGTCGCCGCGACGCGCGTTTCAGACGGATCGACCTCGGCGACAACCCCGATGAGCATAGCTCACACCTTGAGAGGAAAGCGCGGCGGCTCGCCGAGCGCCCGGCCAGGGCGCGCCTGGCTTAAAGGACGATGCAGGCGAGTCCGAGCAGAACGAAGACTGGAAGAACGGCGCGCCAAGTGAGGCCGGAAAGGCCGCCAAAAGCAGCCGCGGCGAGCGTCAGAAAGAAGCCGATCAACGCGACGCCGCCATCGCCCTTGAGGCCCCACAGGACGAGCAGCAGCAAGATGCAAAGGATGCTGATGATCGAGATTTCGGTCAAAGCGAGAAAATCGGCATACGTCTCCCGATGCGCCGGCATATCCATTACGTCTTCCGCCGTCGCTGCCGAATGATCGTCCGCCATGCCCGCCCCTTCTCGGAGAGCCGTTAAAACCGAATTCGCCTTTACCGGAAAGGCGCGGGCTTCGCAACGTGACAATACGCGCGCGGCGCGCCTATCCTCCGGCGCCCTGCCGCCTTGACGGCGGCGGTCGCCGCGGCGCATCACGCGCCCGCCCATGCCCCTTCTCGCTTTGCCCTATCCCGTCATCAACCCCATTCTGGTCCAGATCGGCCCTTTCGCCATCCGCTGGTATGCGCTCGCCTATATAGCGGGCCTGATCATCGGCTGGGCGTTGATCCGGCGAATCTTGCGCGACAAGAGCCTGTGGGGCGAGGCGCCGCGGCCGAGCGCGGACAGCGTCGACGATTTGCTCGTCTATTGCGCGCTCGGCGTGATCGTCGGCGGCAGGCTGGGCAACGTTCTCTTTTACGATCCGGGCTATTACTTCGCCCATCCGATCGAGATTTTTAAACTCTGGGAAGGCGGCATGGCGTTCCATGGCGGCCTGATCGGCGCGCTGGTCGGTGCCTATCTGTTTTCCCGCCGCTATAAAGCGCCGTTCCTGACGACGCTGGACCTCGTCGGCCTCGCCGCGCCGATCGGCATTTTTCTCGGCCGGATCGCCAATTTCATCCGTCCCGAACTCTGGGGCCGGCCGACCGACGTCCCCTGGGCGGTGATCTTTCCCGGCTCGGACGGCCAGCCGCGCCATCCAAGTCAGATTTACGAAGCGCTGCTTGAAGGGCTCGCCGTCTTTATCGTCTTGCAAATCGCCGCCCGGATGGGCGCGTTGCGCCGGCCGGGCCTCGCGACGGGGCTGTTCGGCGCGGCTTACGGGATCGCGCGCATCGTCTGCGAATTCTTTCGCGACCCTGACCCTCGGCTCGAAGATCTCGGCCACGGCTTGACGATGGGGATGGTCTTGTCCGTCCCGCTCGTCATAATCGGGATTTGCCTGATAGTCTTTGCGAATCGCAGGCGGCGGAGCGCATAGGGAGCGCAGATGAGCGCGCTGGGGGAGGAGATCAAAGCCCTGATCCGTGATCATGGCCCGATCTCGCTCGAGCGTTACATGGCCTTGGCGCTCACCCATCCGACGCATGGCTACTACATGCATCGCGACCCGTTCGGCGCGTCCGGCGATTTCACGACGGCGCCTGAAATCAGCCAGATGTTCGGCGAGCTGATCGGCCTTTGGGCGGCGGAAGTCTGGGCTTCGATGGGCGCGCCCAACCCGGTGCGGCTGATCGAGCTTGGACCGGGCCGCGGCACCTTGATGAGCGACGCCTTGCGCGCGGCCCGGGTCGCGCCGAATTTCAGAGCCGTGCTCGACGTCTGCCTGATCGAGGCCAGCCCGATGTTGGCGGCGATCCAGCACGAGACGCTGTTGACCGCCGGCGCGCCGATTTCTTGGGCCGCCGGTTGGCGCGAAGCGCCGGAAGGGCCGGCGATCGTCATCGCCAACGAGTTTCTCGACGCTTTGCCGATTCGCCAATATGTGCGCGGCCCGCGCGATTGGCGCGAGCGGGTGGTCACGCTCGATGAAAAAGGCGCCTTGACCTTCGCCCTCGCGCCAAGCGCCGAGCCCTATATTGGCGCGCGCGCCGAGGAGGGCGCGGTGCTCGAAGTGAACGCCATCGCCCATCGCTTGGTCTACGCCATCGCCGAGCGGCTCGCCAAGCAAGGCGGCGCGGCGTTGTTCATCGATTACGGCCACACGACGACGGGCTTCGGCGACACGCTGCAAGCGGTGCGCTCGCATCGGATGGTCGATCCGTTGAGCGAGCCCGGCACGGCCGACATCACCGCCCATGTCGATTTCGCCGCTATGGCGCGCAGCGCCAGAGCTGCCGGCGCGGCGATCTACGGCCCGATTCCGCAGGGCGATTTCTTGCGCGCGCTCGGCCTCGACCAGCGCGCGGCGACGCTGGCGCGCAAGGGCGGGCCGCAGCAAATCGCCGATATCGAAGCGGCGCGGTTGCGCCTTTCCGGCAAAGGCGAAGGCGAAATGGGCGCGTTGTTCAAGGCGATGGTCGTCGCCAACCGCAATCTGCCGCCGCCGCCCGGATTCCAGCCGTGAGCCAAGCATGAGAGAAGTTCGAGCCGAGGCCTTGACCAGCGGCGTCTTGCGCGCGCCGGCAGTCGCGCACGCCTTCTTCACCCGCCGCGGCGGCGTTTCGACCGGCCTTTACGCCTCCCTCAATGGCGGGGTCGGTTCGCGCGACCAGCGCGACGCGGTGGCGGAGAATCGCGCTCGCATGGCGGCGGCGATCGGCGTCGCGCCGGAACGGCTGCTCATCCCCTTCCAAGTCCATTCGCCCGACGCGCTGATCGTCGATGAGCCCTGGCCGGCGGCCGAGCGGCCGCGCTGCGACGCGCTGGCGACCGCTGCGCGCGGCCTCGGCCTCGGCGTGACCGGCGCCGATTGCGGCATCCTTCTCTTCGCCGACGCCGGCGCCGGCGTGATCGGCGCGGCTCACGCCGGCTGGAAGGGCGCGCTGACCGGCGTGATCGAGGCGACGGTCGCGGCGATGACGCGGCTCGGCGCCAAGCGCGAGAACATCGCCGCCGCGCTCGGGCCGACGATCCGGCAGGATTCGTACGAAGTCGGCCCCGAATTCGTCGCGCGCTTCAGGGAGGCCGATGCGGCGCATGCGCGCTTTTTTAAACAGAGCGTCCGTGCGCACCATGCGATGTTCGACCTGCCGGGCTTCATCGCGGCGCAGGCCGAGGAGGCTGGGATCGACCGGTTCGAAGACCTACGGCTCGACACCTACGCGGACGAAGAGCGCTTTTACAGCTATCGCCGTACAACTCATCGCGGAGAGGCCGATTATGGACGGCTTGTTGCGGCGATTGCCCTGTGTTGAAGCGCGTGAGGTTCAGAATGACGGGCCCTCAATTGTAGGAACGGCGGATGCGTGTCCATCTCCCGAAGCGACGCCATTGCGACGAGCCGGGCGAATGCATCCGCAACTCGTCGCTCTCCCACGCCTTCGAAAGGCCGCTGTCCAAAATATTCGCCTTAAGCGTCGGGCGCCTCACTTGCGAAGGCGCTAAGGTCGAATGGGGTGCACAATTGAAATGACAAGGCGCGTCACCCTCCGCAACATCTGGCGGGTGCCGAAGCTGCGGTGGAACTCCACGTCGACAGGAGCGCTTATTGAAGCGGTATGGTCCCACTCCTGAACTGTTGAAGCAGCATAAGGGTATTTGCGCCATTGGTAAGCGTTTCGCCCTGTCCCGGTGGGACCGAGAGTTTACCCAAAGGTCGGGCGTTAGCCGGCGTCCCGTGCGTTAATTTTGGTGGCGGTACAAGATAGACTGGCTGTGGTTTCTGCGACGCGGGCTCCGGCTGAGGCGGGGTAAACGTAATGCCAACGATATTGTCCATGAGACCGTAGGCCCCGGCGACCGGGCCAATATTTCCGAGCGCCGTGTACCATCCAGGAGTTACACCGATCTGAATTTTCTTTCTGTATTCTTTGGTATAGCCCATCGTTTTTGGGTCCAAAGTGAGATTGGCGGTTGCCGCCAACGAGCGCTCCAAGAAGTCATGAACGCCGAAGAACCCGTCGAGGAAGTCTTCTTGTGGGACCGCGGATTGTAAAACTCCGGGATCCGGACAACGTTGTAGCTTCGGATTCAAATGTCTTTGATCTACAGGTAAGTAATTACCGTGCTTGTCGGTTACAGAAGCATAAAGATTCGAGATAACGAACTGATACTCGTTCTTTCCGAGATTGTTGCCGTAGCCTTCGTAGTTTAGTCCGCCTGGGGAGGCGCCGGTTCCCCCCAGCGCCGTTTGCAGATAGTCATTTGCCTTGGTCGTATTTTGGTGCCAAATGGTCTTTTTGGTTGCATTAACGCCAACCTGAATATCAGCCGTCAGAGACGGCGAGATCGAAATATCCATGGCCCATTTGTCCAAGTCTGCCCATCCGTAGGTCCTTACGGGCTTTCCATGCTCATCTAGCGACTTTTGGTTTTGAATGTCGTTAAGGGCATAGTAGGTCTCGCACTCGATCTGGTTGACAATCTCGGCATAGGAAAATACGACCTCGTCATTCGGTTGCTCTGGAACGATTGCGCACCCGGATAGGGCAAACACAGAAACACCGAGATACAGAATTTGTCGCATGATAGTCCCCCCAGGACGTTTAAATAAAAGTACAGGAACAGAGGCGCGCCATTTCAGCCTGAGCCAGGTCTTCTACGATCCTACGAGAAGAGAAACTGCTTGACCTCGTCGCGCCGTTTGTCTCGGCACCGACGCTCGTTGCATTATTTTGATTCAGATCGCGCGCCAGCGATCAAGTGCTGGATACGTGCGACATGAGATTTGTGGCCGTTGCGTTTTGCCTCCCAGCACGTTTTTTTTTAATGCGCACGGTGCCAGTCTAAGATGCCGCAGTCGATTGCTCATTTGTGAGCATGATTGTTCAGAGATGAGCGCCATCTCGCGCCAGTAGCAACGGGTGGTGCGTCGCTCCGAGAGGCGACGGTGATCGACTCGCCGCGACCACTTTTACGTATGAAGCGCAATCTACTCGGATTTCGCGCGCCGACGCTTCTTCTTCGGCGTAAGCCGACCGAGCGTCACATCGAGAATCTCATCAGAGAAGGCCAGATCTGCCTTCGCCACCGAGCGGGCGAGCGAGACCGCCCCGACCATTGTCGCAAAATGAGCGATCGCTTCGGCGCGCAAGTTCGATTGATCGCGACCGCCGCCGCGCTCGCTCGCATAGGCTTTGACGAATGCGCCGAGATAACGCTTCAGGCCTTTTGCATAGACCTCACGAAGTTCTGGGCCTTGTCGCGAGACGTCGTTCCCGAACGCCACCATCGGGCAGCGGAACCCTTCCGCATCGCGACTTTTGCGCGAAAGATACCGCTGTCGGTACTCCTCGAACGTCTCGCCACTCTGGCCTTCGGCAACGGATTCGATCCTCTCGACCGCTTGCGTCAGGGCGTATGCGCAAGCGGCGGCGTTGAGTTCGTCCTTGGACTCGAAGTGATTGTAGAAGCCGCCATGAGTGAGGCCCGCGGCGCGCATCAGGTCGGCGACGCCGACGCCTTCGAAGCCCTTTTCGCGGATGAGCCGCGCCGCCGCCTGGACGACGCGGGCGCGATTCTCCTCGGCCTGCTGCTTTGTGATCCTCATCGCTCTATCGCCCGAGTCCCGCGATCCCGCATGGGCGCTATGCGCTCCGACGCTTGACTTATGATGATGAGTATCATCATTTAATGATGATTACCATCATTAAAAATGGCGTCCTCCGTCCTTCAGGCGGCCGGCGCCTGAAGGGAGCGATGGATGCTGGCTGAGGCTCTGGCGCAACGACTGGCGCGGCGCGGCGTGCATTACGGCTGGACGATCGCCGCGGTCACGTTTCTGACCATGCTGACGACGGCCGGCGCCGTCGGCCTGCCCGGCGCGTTCATCATCCCGCTGTCGAAGGAGTTCGGCTGGGACGCGGCGCAGATTTCCGGCCCGCTCGCCGTAAGGTTGGTCCTGTTCGGCCTGATGGCGCCGTTCGCGGCGGCGATGATCGAGCGGTTCGGCGTGCGCAAAGTGGTGGTCTCGGCGATCAGCCTGATCGTCGCCGGCCTGCTGCTGGCGCTGACGATGAACTCGATCTGGCAATTGTTCCTCTATTGGGGGATCGTCATCGGGATCGGCACCGGGCTCACCGCCATGGTCTTCGCCGCGATCGTGTCGAACCGCTGGTTCAACGCTCGGCGCGGCCTCGTGCTTGGCATGCTGACCGCCGCCAATTCGACCGGCCAACTTGTCTTTCTGCCGCTCGCCGCCTGGCTGATCGACCATGTCGGCTGGCGCGCCGCCTTGGCCCCGTCTATCGGCGCGCTGATCCTCGCTGGGCTGATGGTCCTGTTGCTGATGCGCGACCGGCCGTCCGATGTCGGCCTTGCGCCCTATGGCGATCCGCCCCCCGCGCCCGGCCATATTCCGCCGCCGTCCGGGCCGGCGCCGGCGCTCGGCCGCGCCTTTTCCGTGCTCGCCGAATGCTCGAAGAGCGGCGCGTTCTGGATCCTGTTCTTCACCTTCTATGTTTGCGGTCTTTCCACCAATGGACTGGTCCAGACGCATTTCATCTCTCTTTGCGTCGATTTCGGCCTGCCGGCCGTCGCCGCCGCCTCCACTCTGGCGATGATGGGCGTGTTCGACATTGCCGGCACGATCGGCTCGGGCTGGCTCTCGGACCGCTACGACAGTCGCGCCCTGCTCTTCTGGTACTACGGGTTGCGCGGGCTTTCGTTGCTGTACCTGCCCTATTCCGGCTTCACGCTCTATGGCCTGTCGCTGTTCTCGGTGTTCTACGGTCTCGATTGGATCGCCACCGTGCCGCCGACCGTGCGTCTCGCCACCCAGACTTTCGGCAAGGAAAAGGCCGGAATCGCCTTCGGCTGGATTTTCGCCGCCCACCAGCTCGGCGCCGCGACCGCCGCCTTCGGCGCGGGATTCACGCGGACCGAATGGAGCACGTACGTACCGGCGTTCCTCGCCGCGGGCGCCGCGTGCTTGCTCGCGTCGGCTTCGGTGTGGCTGATCGGCGCGCGCCGCCAGCAAGCCGCGCCTGCGGCGGCTTAGTCCCTTCCCGCAAAGTGGGCCTATCCGGGGAAAGCCTGCGCCTCCGGCTTCGCGGTTTCGCTGACTTTCAGGCGCCGCGGCGCCACGCCGCCCGACCGCCGTCAACCCGCCATAGCGCCTCGAACGCCGGCGCAAAGATACAAACGCCTTCGCGGCGCTATAGCGGGTCCTTCGCTTCGCTACGGCCCTATCGGGTGACTGCGATCGGCCGGCGTAGCTTGTTGGCGACCAAGACATTTTGCTGCTCGAACCGGCCGAACGGCCGGTTTCGAGCAGCAAAATGTCTTGGTAGCAAAAGGCCATCGCCGCGGGAGCGTGTCAAGGTTCGCGTAGCGACCGGCGAAGCCGGCTTGACCTTGACGCGCTCACGCGTCGATGGCAGCGCGAGGTTTGGGATTTGCTTTCGATTAGGTCTGTACCATTTTCAGAGGTTTGCGACGAAGGCTGCGGTTCCGAGCCTCGACATCCAAAATCCGGCCGCGAAAGTCTAGAAACATCCTCATTTTGGCGCCCGCGCACAACTCTATTCACAAAGACATTTCCCCGGACGGCCCCGCTCCGCGGGAGAAGGGATTCGCGCCGCGGAGCTAGTGCAGCGCTACGCCGCTCTTGGCGTCGAACAAGTGGATTCGCTCCGGCGGCGCGGCGAGCTTGATCACGCCGCCCGGCCGAGCGTTGACCCGCTCGCGGAACACGCTGACGATCTCGCGGCCGCAGAATTTGGCGAAGACCTGCGTCTCCGAGCCGGTCGGCTCGACGACGATGACCTCGGCCGGCGCGCCTTGCGTCTCGTCCAGCGTGAAATGCTCAGGCCTGACGCCGATCGTCACCGGCGCGCCGTCGGCGCCGGCGACGTTCGGCGGCAGAGCGATGGCTTCGCCATTATCGGCGATGAACTTCGCCGCGCCGTTCTCCCGGGCCAGGCGGCCGTTCAGGAAATTCATCGCAGGCGAACCGATAAAGCCGGCGACGAATTGATTGGCCGGCCGGTCGTAGAGATCGAGCGGCGCGCCGATCTGCTCGACGACGCCGTCATGCAGCACGACGATCTTGTCGGCCATCGTCATCGCCTCGATCTGGTCGTGGGTGACGTAGACGGTCGTCGTCTTCAGGCGCTGATGCAATTCCTTGATCTCGGTGCGCATCTGGACGCGCAGCTTGGCGTCGAGGTTCGACAGCGGCTCGTCGAAGAGGAAGACCTGCGGGTCGCGGACGATGGCCCTGCCCATCGCGACGCGCTGGCGCTGGCCGCCGGACAATTGCCGCGGATAGCGGTCGAGCAGCTTGTCGAGACCGAGGATTTTCGCGGCGCGCTCGGTGCGCTCGGCAATCTCGGCCTTCGACGCCCGCTTCAGGCGCAAGGCGAAGCTCATGTTCTCCGCCACCGTCATATGCGGATAGAGCGCGTAATTCTGGAAGACCATGGCGATGTCGCGCGCTTTCGGCGGCACGTCGTTGACGACGCGGTCGCCGATGCGGATTTCGCCCGACGTGGCGTTTTCGAGGCCGGCGATCATGCGCAACAAGGTCGACTTGCCGCAGCCGGAAGGACCAACCAGCACCACGAATTCGCCGTCGGCAATATCGATCGAAACGCCGCGGACCACTTCGACCGGTCCAAAGGACTTGCGAAGCTCGCGGATTTGCATTGACGCCATTGGTCCTCCCGTCGCTCTCGAAGCGCGTTGATCTGTCGGCTCATATGACGGCGCCCTGACCAAGGTCGTCAACTCCGCCGTTTGGCCCGATCCCGCGCGCCTCGGCGGGGCGCCGCGACGGGTCGCGACGGCCTTCTGCGGCGCGCCCCAAATCGCGAACCTAGGAGAGAAGGCTTTTCCCCCGGCCGGCGTCGTCGTCTCGATCCTGCCCCGCCTCGCCAACAATCTCCTGAGGCGCGGCGGTTTTCTGGATTCCCGCTTTCCACGGGAATGACAGGGTTGCTTGACGGCTTATCGGCGGCGCGAGGTCCAAATTTTTCCAAATCCATATTTCCGCGTTTTGAGCGATTCCAATGGTTTACGCGGTCAAAAATTTAAAAACGCGTTTTCTGTCCTGCGCCGGTCCTTGCTCCTTTCGCCGCCCAGGTCCGAGTAGAACCGCAACAAGTAGCCGTCGGGATCCGCGACGACAAATTGCCTGTTCCCCAGTTGACTGTCATCGCGCCGATACCAGCGGTCCTCGAGCGGCAGGAAAGGATCGATTCCGGCTTGGCGGATGCGAGCATGCAATGCGTGGGCGTCGGCGACCCGAATCTGAAAATTGACGCCGCGGCCGTAAGGGCGTTCGAGCGGCGCGGTTCGAAAGCGACGTCCCGGTCCGGCCGCTTCCTCGAGCATCAACTCGGCGCCGCCGAGATCGAGGAAGGCGAAGCGCTCTTCGGGACGTCCATACAAGACGCGAAAGCCGATCAGATCGACGTAAAAAGCCACGGAACGATCGAGATCGGTCACGTCGAGTTCAGGGATCAGCCGATTCATGGATGAGCCTTAGCGCCTTAGCGCCTCCGCGGTCGCCGTACGACCGGCGCAATCGCGTATTATACGCGAGAGAGCGTATTTCGGGAAGGAAATTGTTCGTACCTTCGTCGTAAGTTATTGATCAACCACGATTAATCGACGATTCCCTGGCGGCGCGCACGGCGGGATCCGGAACGATCGCGCCAATCGTCCCGACGCCTCCGAGGCCGCCGCACACAACCGGGTCAAGGGAGCGCCGGAGCAACCCGGGGCCGGCGCCGCGACTGGATCGGCCCCGGCCGCTTCGACCTGCAATGGCGGCGGCATACAGGTCAACCATCGCGGGCTGTCGCTCAAAGAAGCGCTGGATACGATTATTGCCGACGGTCATCTGCATCCGCTCTGAGGCTCGCTTTTGCCGGAGGACGCTTCAAGCGAAGAGCGGCGCGATTCGATCAACGCTGGTTCAATCCCGGGCGTCGCGGCGCTGGAGTTGCTCACGCAGCTTTTCGCGGGTGGCGACTCGCCGCTCGCCCGGCGCTGACTTTCGACGTTGCGGCCGCGAGCGGCGGCCTGATCGAGGATAAAATCAGCAGATTGGATCAGCCCAGCAGCCTCGAGTTCGCGCAAGAAATCGCCGGTGCTAATAAGACTCACCCGCTCTTCGATGATCGCGCGGCGCTTTTGCACATCGCTGTCCTCGAACAACAAGAGCGCCTCGGCCCTTGCGTCGCTTCTTAGGAAGCGGTCAAGCGCCTCGATCGCGGCTTGTTCGCCAAGGCCGCGAATCGAACGCCCTTCTTCGAGGCGGCGCTGCTGATCGATGCCGACATCGGTCGGGACGATCCGTACCGTCTCGAGATGGGCGTTGATCCACTCGACGATCTGCTCGGCGCCCGGCGCGCCATGCACGCGCGTGGCTTCAATATAGACCGCATCCGGTATGCTTACGGGCAATTCTGGCCGTAACAAAGCGTCAAGCGAATCGGCGAGCGTCAAAGTGAGCAACGGCGAGGTGTCGGTGACAATCAGGCTGAAAGGCTTCGTCACTTGCGCGCCCGCAAGGCTTCGCGGATCACCGCGCGTCCGCGCCGGCGGGCCTCGGCATTGGGGCCCTCCATCGGCGCGATTGGCGGACGCAAGCCGAGTTCGCCGAGAATGCCGAGCACCTCGACGTAATCGCGAAAGCCGCGCTCACGCAGCGCATGCCAGGCGATTTCGCCGGCTGCGTATTGGCGGATGAGCTTCTGTTTGTCGGTCTCTGCCATGGCGTGTTTCTGCCTCTTCGGAATGGAATTATAGCCAGGGCGGAACGTCGGTAGAAGAACTTATCGAAACGCTCGCACTGAGCCCCTTTGGGGGTCCACGCAATCATCCTGCCGCTAGGGCCGCGATCCAACCGTCCCTCTCCTTGTTCGACCCCGCCGGAGGCGAGTCGAAGCTAGACTTAGCTCGAGAATGGCTTCGGAGGCGCTGAACGAGGCGCATGCCGGCCGCTGTCAGTCCGCTTTGGCTTTCTGATAGTCCTTCACATCTGCAAATTTGATCTGCGGCCAGCGCTCCTGCTCGTACCTGAGATTGAACGCGCTCGACGCCATGAAGACCGGCGCGCCATCGAGATCGGCGGCGATCGAGGACGGGAAGGCGCTGATGAACTTGTCGAGCTCGGCGCGGCTGTCGGAGCTCACCCAGCGGCAGACTTCGAACCGGCTTTGCTCGAACGAGACCGGCAATCCGTATTCGGCGTCGAGCCGCTCCGCCAGCACGTCGAGCTGCAATGCGCCGACGACGCCGACGATCGCCGCCGCGCCGTCATACGGGTTAAACACCTGCACGACGCCCTCCTCGGCCATCTGCTGCAGGGCTTCGCGCAGCTTCTTGGCCTTCATCGCGTCGGCGAGCTTGACCCGACGCAGGATTTCCGGCGCGAAGCTCGGCACGCCGCGAAAGACGATGTCCTCGCCTTCCGAGAGCGTATCGCCGATACGGAGCAGACCGTGATTCGGAATGCCGACGACGTCGCCGGCATAGGCTTCGTCCGCGATCGAGCGGTCCTGCGCGAAGAAGAATTGCGGCGCCGACAGGGTGATGGACTTGCCGGTGCGCACGAGCTTCGCCCGCATCCCCCGCACGAGCTTGCCCGAGCAGATGCGGGTGAAGGCGATGCGGTCGCGATGGTTCGGGTCCATATTCGCCTGGATCTTGAACACGAAGCCGGTCATTTTCGGCTCATTGGCGGCGACGATCCGCCCCTCCGCTGCTTGCGCGCGCGGCGGCGGCGCGAATTCGGCCATTGCGTCGATCAGGTCCCTCACGCCGAAATCCTTCAACGCGCTGCCGAACAAAACCGGCGTCAAATGGCCTTCGAGAAACGACTGCCTGTCGAACGGCCGGCAACCTTCGACGGCGAGCGCCAATTCCTCGATCGCTTGCGCCCGCTCGACTTCCGGCAGCATGGCGGCGATGCGCGAATCTTCGGGCCCGTTGACCTGAAACGCCTCCGCTTCTTTCGCCAGCGGCCGCACGCGCCGGGCGCGCAGATCGTAGGCGCCGGCCAAAGCGCGGCCGCGGCCGATCGGAAAGGTGATCGGCGCCGTGTCCAAGGCGAGGGTCTTTTCGATCTCGTCGAGCAGATCGAACGGGTCGCGCGTCTCCCGGTCCATCTTGTTGATGAAGGTGACGATCGGGATGTCGCGCAGGCGGCAGACCTCGAACAGCTTCAAGGTGCGCGCCTCGATGCCCTTGGCCGCGTCGATCACCATCACCGCGGAATCGACCGCGGTCAGCGTGCGGTAAGTGTCCTCGGAAAAGTCCTCGTGGCCGGGCGTGTCGAGCAGGTTGAAGACGCAATCGGCATATTCGAAAGTCATGACGGACGTTACGACGGAAATGCCCCGCGCCCGCTCGATATCCATCCAGTCGGAGCGGGTCTGGCGGCGATTGGCCTTGGCGCGCACTTCGCCGGCGAGCTGGATCGCGCCGCCGAACAGCAGCATCTTCTCGGTCAGGGTCGTTTTGCCGGCGTCCGGATGCGAAATAATGGCGAAGGTGCGCCGGCGCGCGACAGGGTTCGGTTCAGGCATTTCGGAAAGCGGGTTTGAGGGGATTGGCGCTTCGTTTAGCGCGGGCGCGCCGCAAGGGGAAGCGGCAAGCGCGGCCGCGCCCGACGCGGCGAGCCGCTTGACGGGCCCGGCTCTCTATGGCCCTCGTCTGGCCCATGCGGACGGTACAAGCGGAAGCGATGCTCGCAAACCCCCATAGGCCACGCCTGCGCCCGCGCAGCGCAATCAAGCGCGCCAGATGATCGGCGCCGGAACCAATCGCGGCAAACAGGCGCTCGCCGGCGGCCTCGCCATCGTGCTGGTCAGGCCGCAACTCGCGGTCAATATCGGCATGTGCGCCAGAGCCATGGCCAATTTCGGCTTGAGCGATCTGCGCCTGGTCAGCCCGCGCGAAGGCTGGCCGCGCGAGGGCGCGCGGCGCAAGGCCGCTTACGCCGCCGCGGCGAGCGCGAGCGGCCTGCTCGATCGCGCCAAGGTGTTCGACAGCGTCAAAGAGGCCGTGGCCGATCTCAACTATGTCTACGCGACGACCGCCCGCGAGCGCGGCCAGTTGAAGCGCGTCGATACGCCGGCCGAGGCCATGCCGGAGGCGGCGCGCGCGGTCGCCGGCGGCGAAAAGCGCGGCGTTTTGTTCGGCCCGGAGCGCACCGGCCTCGACAATGACGACGTCGCGCTCGCCGATTCGATCCTGACCTTTCCGGTCAGCCCCGGCTACGCCTCGCTCAATCTCGCCCAAGCCGTGCTGCTTTGCGGCTACGAATGGTTCAAGGCGGCGCAAGGCGACCTCGCGCCTTTCGCCGCGCCCGAGCGCTCGCCGCCGGCGACGCGCGAAATGGTCGTCGCGTTCTTCGAAATGCTCGAAGGCCATCTCGAAGAGCGCGGCTTCTTCCGTCCCGCGCCGAAGCGGCCGGTCATGCAGCGCAACCTGCGCAACATTTTCCATCGCATCGGCATGACTCAGCAGGACGTGCGCACGCTGTGGGGCGCAATCGTCCGGCTGGTCGAGGGACCGCGGGTCACGGTGCAGACGCGAAAGCGAAAGCGGCCGGCCAAGGCGGCGGAGGGGAAAGAGAAAAGCGGCGCCTCGTGACAGCGCCGCGCCGAAAGAAGGGACTAGTACCGGTGCACAGGGGTTTTGACTTGTTGATCCGGGGTCGGTGCCGAATTGGCCGTTGGCTCCAAGGGGAATGTCAAAGAGTCAAAATCGCTGTGCAGGGGTACTAGGCCGCCAACGCGACTTGATAATTCGCCTCGGTCTTCGCCCGGATCTCGTCGGCTGTGACGCCGTCCGCGAGCTCGATGAGCTTCATGCCCCCCGAGCCGTGCTTGTCGATCGTGAACACGCCGAGATCGGTGATCACCATGTCGATGACGCGAACGCCGGTCAGCGGCAGGGTGCATTTGTGCAGCAGTTTCGGTCCGTCCTTCGCCGAATGCTCCATCGCCACGACGACTTTCTTGACGCCGGCGACGAGGTCCATGGCGCCGCCCATGCCTTTGACCATTTTGCCGGGGATCATCCAATTGGCGAGATCGCCGTTCTCCGACACCTGCATCGCGCCGAGAATGGCGAGATCGATATGGCCGCCGCGAATCATCGCGAACGAATCGGCGCTGGAAAAATAGCTGGTGATCGGCAATTCGGTAATCGTCTGCTTGCCGGCGTTGATGAGGTCGGGGTCCTCCTCGCCTTCATACGGGAACGGCCCCATGCCGAGCATGCCGTTCTCGCTCTGCAGGACGACATTGACGCCCGGCGGAATGAAGTTCGCGACCAGCGTCGGAATGCCGATGCCGAGATTGACATAGAAGCCGTCGCGCAGCTCCTTGGCGGCGCGGGCGGCCATTTGCTCTCTGGTCCAAGCCATGATTTTCGTACCTCAGATAGAATATTTCGGGCCCGTCATTGCGAGGAGCGAAGCGACGAAGCAATCCATTCGTAAGGCTGAGCCCTATGACTGGATTGCTTCGCTTCGCTCGCAATGACAGCGGTTCACGTGTCGAATGTTCCTACGCCGCCGGCCGCTTTCGCGTCGTGCGGTGC
This sequence comes from Alphaproteobacteria bacterium, assembly GCA_021325385.1. Classification (GTDB taxonomy): domain Bacteria; phylum Pseudomonadota; class Alphaproteobacteria; order Rhizobiales; family Beijerinckiaceae; genus Roseiarcus. Next base: position 59,798 of record JAJPHH010000028.1, on the reverse strand, counting down.
TCGATGACTTTGTCCTTCAGCGCGACCGGGACATGCACGATGCGCTGGACGAAAATGCCTGGCGTATGGATATGGTCAGGGTTGATCTCGCCCGGCTGCACCAGATGCTCGACTTCCGCGATCGTGAGCTTGGCGGCGGTCGCCATGTTCGGGTTGAAATTGCGGGCCGTCTTCCGGTAGACGAGATTGCCCTCGGTGTCGCCCTTCCAGGCGTGGACAATGGCGATGTCGGCGAAAAGGCCGCGCTCCATCAGGTAAGTCTCGCCGTCGAACTCGCGCGTCTCCTTGCCCTCGGCGATGATCGTGCCGACGCCGGTCCGGGTGAAAAAGGCGGGAATGCCGGCGCCGCCGGCGCGGATGCGCTCGGCGAGCGTGCCCTGCGGATTGAATTCGAGCTCCAGCTCGCCGGCGAGATATTGCTGCGCGAACAGCTTGTTCTCGCCGACATAGGACGAGATCATCTTCCTGATCTGCCGGGTCTCGAGCAGAAGCCCGAGGCCGCCGCCGTCGACGCCGGCGTTGTTGGAGACGAAGGTCAGGTTCTTCGCGCCCGATTTGCGGATGGCGAGGATCAGCGAATCCGGCACGCCGCAGACGCCGAAGCCGCCCGCCATCAGCATCATGCCGTCCTTGATCACGCCCGCCAGCGCCTCGTCGGCGGTCTTGTAGACTTTGCTCATTCGGTGTTCCTCGGCGAAAGAATCTCGCTCAAAGCGGCGATCGGCTTTTGAAACGGCGCGCGCCGTCGTGAGATAAGCGTGCGCCGTCAAATACCCCCTCGGCCTAAACTCCCTTGTCATTCCCGCGAAAGCGGGAATCTAGAGAACGCCGCGCTTGCAGGCTAGCTAGCCTAGATTCCCCGCTTTCGCGGGAATGACAAAGACAGGCGGCCTGGCGCTTGCGGACGGTCTCGGAACAGCTCTTCGCAGATGCGAAGAGCCGCTCCGCAGCTTCTAATGGATCGCCGGCGGCTTGGGTAGGTGGCGAGGCGCCACATTCACCCGCGGATGACCGGAGGCGCGCGCTTGATATCATATCCAACAATTGATATCAGCGATGTCATTCATGCTGGATGGCGTCGTATGCCCGCGGTCACAATTCGGAACTTGTCGGAGGAAGCTCACCGCGCGCTCAAAGTGCGGGCGGCGAAGCACGGCCGGAGCACGGAAGCCGAAATAAGGGAAATTCTCGAGGAGGCGGCGCGCCTGGCGGCGCGAACGAAAATCGGCTCCGAACTTGCGGCTTTGGGGCGACGCCTCAAAATCGATTTCGAACCCGTCAGAGACGAAGCGCCGATCGAACCGGCATCATTCGAATGATCATCCTGGATACGAATGTCGTTTCAGAGCCGCTCAAGCTCAAAAGCGACACGACTGTGCAGGAATGGCTCGACAATCAAGTCGCTGAAACTTTGTATTTGACCTCGACGAGTCTCGCGGAACTTCTCACCGGAATTGAAATTCTGCCACTGGGCAAACGCCGAGCGACGCTTTCCGCGATGGTCGCCGAGACTGTCGAGAAGCTGTTCCGCGATCGAATTCTTCCTTTCGACCGAGAGGCGGCGACGATTTATGCGGAACTGCACGGTCGCGCTCGAGCGCTCGGGCGCGTCATCTCGTTCGCGGACGGTCAAATCGCCGCGATCGCGACGGCGCATGGTTTTGCAGTGGCGACCCGCGACAGCGCGCCTTTCGAAGCGGCGGGCGTGCGTGTAATCGATCCTTGGGCGCGATAAGTCGGATCACGAACCGGCTAGGTCGCCTTGCCCCGTCCGCCCGACGCCCCCTCCCGCCACCAGGCCAGAACCAACGCGCCGAGCAGCGCCGCCAGCCCAAGGAACCCGATCGCCAGCGGCATCGACGCCACGCCGACGATCACGCTCGATTCGGTGCGCTTGATCCCGATATAGCCCGACCCGCCATAGTTTAAACCAGCATGCATGGCGACGATGTTCGGTACGGCGACGTCGCCGCCCGAGCCGCTCGCGACCCGCCGCACCGTGCCGCCGGTCGCTTCGGCGAGCGGGCGCAGGTGCTCCGGCGTCGAGACAACCTCCTGGAATTCGACCGGATTGGCCGGGCCGACATTGACCAGGGCCTGGCGCTCGCCGTCGCTGACGCGATAGAGGCCGAATTTGTCGACCTCGATCGTCGCGCGCGAGAGACCTGGTTCGGCCGCCTTGAGCTGCGCCTTGAACGTCTCGCCGGTCGGACCGGTCACGGTCACTTCCGGCACGTCGCCTTTCAGGCTCTGGCGCTCGATGGTCAGCGCCTTGCCGCGCGCGCTGGCTCTGATCGCCTCTTCTTCGAGCTCCGGCTCCTTCATCAGCCAATGAGCCAGCCGGCGCAAAAGGTCGAGATAAGGCCCGCCGCCTTCGAAGCCGCGCGACCACAGCCAGAGCTGGTCGGAGAGCAGCAACGCGATGCGGCCCTTGTCGACGCGCGAGAGGATCAGCAGCGGCCGATTGTCGACGCCGTTGAGAATGTCGACGCCCCCGGTCGGCTCGGCCCCGATCTGCCGGAACCAGGGGCCCCAGGACGGCGGCGTAGCCTGGCCGCCGGTCAGGCCGCGCGTCACCGGATGGCGCTCGCCTTCCGGCGAGATGGCGGCGCGGAATTGGCGCTCGATCACGTCGCCGTCGGGCTTGGCCGGCGCGATCTCGCCGAGCGGCGAAAAATAGAGGCCCTCCGGCGTTGCGTAATCCGGCCCTTCCGCCATCAGCACGGCGCCGCCCTGGCGCACGTACGAAACGATATTGTCGAAATAGATTTTCGGCAGGATCGACTGGCTCGAATAGCGATCGAGGATGATGAGGTCGAAATCCTTGATCTTGCGGCCGAAAAGATCGGCGACGGGAAAGGCGATCAGCGACAATTCGTTGATCGGGGTGCCGTCGACGGATTTTTCCGGCGGGCGCAAAATGGTGAAATGGACGAGATCGACATTGGCGTCGGACTTCAAAAGATTGCGCCACATGCGCTCGCCCTGATGCGGCTCGCCAGAGACGAGCAGCACGCGCAGCTTGTCGCGCACGCCGTCGATCGTCACCACCGCCTTGTTGTTCAAGGTCGTCAGCTCGTTGGCGATCGGCGCGACTTCGAGTTCGACGACATTGGGCCCGGCATGGTCGATCGAGATCGGCACGCGGATCGTCTCGCCAACCGCGGCCCGGAGCGTCGCCACCCGCTGCCCGTCGCGGCGCACATCGAGCGTCACCGGCTCGCCCTGATCGGCGGTGTCCAATACGCGCGCGACGATCGTCTGGTCCTTGCCGACAATGCCGAAGCGCGGCGCCTCGACGAGTTCGATGCGGCGGTCGCGCTCGCCCTCGTGGCCGGTGATCAGCGCATGAAGCGGCGCCTTGAAGCCGAGCGCCGCGACGCTCGGCGGAATGTCGTGAACCACCCCGTCGGTGATCGCGATCACGCCGCCGATCCGGTCCGGCGGCACGTCGGAAAGGCCGGATTGCAGCGCCGAGAACAGCCGCGTGCCTTGGTTCTCGGCGTCGTCCTTGCCCGCCTCGATGATCCGCGTCTCGACATTGCCGAGCGCGGCAAGGCGCTTCTGCACGTCGGCTAAAGCCTTGTCGGTCTGGGCCATGCGATCGCCGATCGTCTGGCTGTCCGAGCGGTCGACCACGACGGCGACGACGTCCTTCAGCGGCTTGCGATCCTCGCGGGTCAAGGACGGATCGGCGAGACCGAGGAGCAGCGCGGCGAAAGCGACGCCGCGCAGCAGCGCGCCGCGCCGCCTTCGAAACAGCGCCAAGCCGACGAGCAGCAAAGCGATTCCCGCCAGCGCCTCGAGAACCGGCCAAGGCAGAAGCGGCGAGAACAGGATCGAATAATCGTTCAATGCGACAGCCTATCGAGTATGTCGCGGGCATGGACTTGATCGGCTTTGTAATTGCCGGTCAGCGTGTACATCACGAGATTGACGCCGCCGCGCAGCGCCAGTTCGCGCTGGCGCGGGCCGCCGGGAACGAGCGGGTAGAGCGCCTGGCCGTCCTCGTCAGCCGCCCAGGCCGCGGCGAGATCGTTCGAGGTGATGATGATCGGCGAGACGCTGTCGCCGGCTCTGGCGGCGCGCACTTGCGTATCATGCGGATCGGGCGGCGGCAGCGCTTCGATCCAGGTCTGGCCGATCGTCGTGCGGCCGACGAAGCCGTCGAGCAGATAGAACGTCTTGGTGACGACATGGTCGCGCGGCACCGGCTCGAGCTCGGGCACGTCGACGCCGGCGAGGAGTTTGCGCAGCCACAGCCCCTCTTGCGTCGGCGGTCCGCCCGGCCGCGCCGCGAGCGCGTCGCGCGTGTCGAAAATCACCGTGCCGCCGCTCTTCATGTAAGCGGCGATGCGCGTGACCGCCGCGGCCGGCGGCTGCGGCTTGGAGGCGACGATCGGCCAATAGATCAGCGGATAAAAAGCAAGCTCGTCCTTGGCCGGATCGAGGCCGATCGGCTCGCCGGGCGTCAGCGAGGTGCGCTGCGACAGCACGCGCGATAAAGTCAGCAGGCCGAGACGGCTGGTTTCGTCGGCCTCCGAATCGCCGGTGACCACATAGGCGAGATGGGTCGAGAGCGCCGCCTCCTTGTCCCGCTCGCTGATCGGCGCTTGATCGGCGGCATGAGCGGGCTGCGGCGCCGGCGCGAAGAAGAGGACAAACGCCAAGAGCCCGGCGCCGGCCGGCCGCGCTCGGCGCCAAGTCAGCGCGCCGCCGATCCAGAGGCTCGCCGCCGCGTCGATCAACAAGCCGATCAGCGCCGCGGTCAGCAGCCAGACGCGCAGATCGACCGGCGCGGCGACGGCGAGCGCGTCGCCTTTGACCGGCAGCCCGGCATAGTCGCCGGCCGCCAGCGTCGAATCGGGATTGAGCGCATTGACCGCGGTCAACGCGTCGCCCGCGCCATAGAAACCGGGCGGATGGGCGGCGTCGGCCGGGCCGGCGAAATCGGCCGCGATCGGCTGCGCCGACGCGGGCGGCGCGACGAGCGCGCCATAGCCGTCGAGCGCGCTTTTCGGCGCCTGCGTCGCCGCGGCGGCGTTCTTGCCCTTGGCGAGCGCCTCAGGCGCGGATTGCGCCGACAGCGCGACGATCCGGCGCAGCAGGTCGACGAACAGGCCCGACAGCGGCAAATTCGACCAGGTCGTATCCGCGGTCACGTGAAACAGTACGATCAGGCCCTTGCCGCGGCGATCGGCGGTGACGAGCGGCGTGCCATCGGCGAGTCGCGCCCACGTCTTGGCGGTGAGGCCCGGCTCCGGCTCGGCCAGGACTTGCCGCGAAATGGTGACTTCGTTCGGTACGGCGAGGCCGAAGAAGGGGCTGTCGCGGTCGAAAGGCGCGAGCCGCTTGGGCCTCTCCCAGGAGAGCGCGCCGCCCAAAGTGCGGCCGCCGCGGCGAAGCTCGGTCGGCGTCAGATCGTCGGCCGAGGCGGCGAGCCGGGTGCCGGCGAAGCGCACCAGCACGCCGCCGTCCTCGACGAATTTGACGAGCGCGTCATGCGCCGGGCCGGCGCCGACGCTCATATCGGCGAGCATCATCACGTTCGGCTTTTCGCCGATCAGCGACACGATCGGATCGCTGGAGCTGTCGCGCCATTCGCGGAGATCGGCGTAGGGGGCGAGCGCCCGCGACAAATAGTAGGTCGGCGAAAGGAGCGGCTGGGCGACGTCGATCGTGGCGCCCGAGGCGATCGCGACCCGGCGCCGGCGCGAGCGCTCGTCGAGCAGGACGACGGCGCCGGCCGACCGCTCGCCATCGATGGCGATCCGCGAGACCTGATTGCGCAGCTCGGTCGGCAGGTCGAAGCTCACGGTCGCCGAGTCGCGGCCGGCGAGGTCGAACGGCGCCTCGCCGATCGTCAGGCCCTTCGCGTCAAGCGCGCGCAGCATGCCCTTGCGGCTGCTGGCGCCCGCGCTCAGCGCCTTGGCCTCCAGCGCGCCGCTGACGTCCTCGATACGGGTCAGGCCGAGCGCCGTATCCTTGCCGAGCAACACGGTCGCATCATGGCCCTTGGCGATGTCGGCGAGCTCGCGCGCGAAAGGATCGGCTTGCCCGAGCGCCGTCCCGTCCGCGAGCCAGACAATGTCGGCGCGCGGGAACTGCGTCAGGAACTTGCGGATCGGCGCAAGGATCGCCGTGTGGTCCGGCGCATAAGGCTGCGGCTCGAGCGCGCGCAGCTTCTCGGAATTGCGGCCGGCCTCCTCGGGCGCAATGTCGACGCCGCCCTGCGAAACCGGCAGCAGCGCGACCAGGCGATTGGCGCGGGAGGCTGCGTCGAGTCGGGCGCCGAGCAGCGTCTTGCGCTGCTCCCAATTCGGCGCCGCCGGCCAGCCGTCGTCGACGATCATCAGCAGCGGCCCGGCGCCGCCGCCGAACAAGGACGGATTCCAGATCGGGCCGGCCATGGCCAAGATCGCGGCGGTCGCGATGGCGAGGCGCAGCAACAGAAGCGGCCAGGGCGTGCGCGCCGGCGTCTGCTCCTTGCGCTCGATGTCGAAAAGCAGGCGCAGCGGTGGAAAGATCGTCTGCCGCGGCCGCGGCGGGGTAATGCGCAGGAAGACGTAGAGCGCCGCGACCAGAGCCAAAGCGGCGAGCACGGCGGGCGCAGTGAAGGCGAGGGGCAATCCGAACATGGTCAGCCGCCGCGTGCGGAAAGGTAGGATGTCGGCGCTTCGAGCCGCATCCGCAAGGCGAGCAGCGCCTCGGCCGGCGGCCGGTCGGTCCGGTGAATGGCGAAACTCCAGCCGCGGCCGCGGCAAGCTTCACGCACGGCCTCGCGATGACGCCGCAGGCGGTCGAGATAATCCTGCCTCAAAGACTGCGCCCGAGGCGCGCGCAGGCGCAGGACGCCGTCCGGCCCGAGGAATTCGGTATGGCCCTCGAACGGGAAGGCCTCCTCGATCGGATCGGCGATCATCAGCACGTGGCCCTCGGCCCCTTCGGCCGACAGCGCCTGGACGCAGCGACGGATTTCGTCGTCCTCGCTCAAGAAATCGCCGATCAGAATCGCTTTGGAATGGGCTCTGAGCGGTTGCGCCGGCGGCAGCGGCGCGGGCGAAGCGTTCAGGCCCTCGTCCACGGCGATCGCCTCGGCGAAGCGCTCGATGACGCCGCGCGTCGCCAAGGGCCGCGTCAGGCCGACCAGCCCGACCCGCTCGCCGCCGCGCACCATGAGATCGGCCGCGGCGAGGCCGAGCACCACGGCCCGCTCGATTTTCGAGGCATGCGCCATGGGCGAGGCGAAGCGCATCGAAGTCGAGCGGTCCAGCCACAGCCAAACCAGATGCGCCGCTTCCCACTCGCGTTCGCGCACATAGGCGCGGTCTTCGCGCGCGGAGCGGCGCCAATCGATGGAGACCGCTGGCTCGCCGGAAATGAACGGCCTGAACTGCCAGAAATTCTCGCCCGGCCCAGCCCGGCGGCGGCCATGCACGCCATGCATGACGCTCTGCGCGATCTGCTTGGCCGCAATGACCAGGCTCGGCAGCCTGGCCGCCAGCGAAGCGGCCTCGCTCCGCCAGCGCGCTTCGCCGGTCGCCGTCCTAGAAGCGGCGCCAGGGCTCGCCATGTTCGTCAGCCGATCGTCTTGGCGACGAGGCGGCCGACCACGGCGGAGACGTTCTCGCCTTCGGCGCGGGCGGCGAAGGTCAGCGCCATCCGGTGCTTCAGAACCGGCTCGGCCAGGGCGACGATATCGTCTTTGGAGGGCGACAGCCGGCCTTCGACCAGCGCCCGGGCGCGGCTCGCGAGGATCAAAGCCTGGGCGGCACGCGGGCCAGGCCCCCACGAAATCGACTTCGTCAGCTCCGCGTCGCCTTCGCCCGGCCGCGCGGCGCGGACCAGATCGAGGATCGCCTCGACGACGCTTTCGCCGACCGGAATGCGGCGGGCCAGGCGCTGCGCCTCCATGAGGTCCTCGGCGGTCATCGCCGGCTTCGCCTTGACCTCGGCTTCGCCCGTCGTCTCGATCAGGACGCGGCGCTCGGCGATGCGGTCAGGATAGGGGACGTCGATCTCCATCAGGAATCGGTCGAGCTGGGCCTCGGGCAGCGGGTAGGCGCCTTCCTGCTCGAGCGGATTCTGCGTCGCCAAGACATGAAACGGACGCGGCAAATCATAGCGCGCGCCGGCGATGGTGACGTGATGCTCCTGCATGGCCTGCAGCAGCGCCGATTGCGTGCGCGGGCTGGCCCGGTTGATTTCGTCGGCCATCAGCAATTGGGCGAAGATCGGTCCCTTGATGAAGCGGAAGGAGCGGCTGTGGTCGCTCCCTTCCTCCATCACTTCGGAGCCGAGAATGTCGGAGGGCATCAGGTCGGGCGTGAATTGCACGCGCCGGGTATCGAGCCCGAACACGATTCCAAGCGTTTCGACCAGCTTGGTTTTCGCCAAGCCGGGCACGCCGATCAACAGGCCGTGGCCGCCGGCCAGCAAGGTGACGAGCGCCTGTTCGACGACCCTGTCCTGGCCGAAAATCACTTTGCCGATGGCGCCGCGGGCGAGCGCGATCTTCTCCAAGGCTGCGTCGGCCGAGCGCTGAACGGCCTCTTCGAGATTGGCGACGGCGGCGTCTTGGAGCGAAGTCATCGGTTTCCTCAAACGCGGACTGACCGGGCGAAGTTTCCTCTTCGCCGGCCGGTCACTAGATTAGGGCTTAGCGCGGCGAAACAGAAAAGCCGCTTTTGGCGATGCAAGATGCTTGCCCACAAAGAAGCGCGGATTATGGCGGACGCCTCATCACAATCTGCTGATCGCCAGCCTGGCCGGGCGCCGGATCAGGCTTTGCAGGGCCTCGAGGCCGCGTCGGCCATCCGTAAGCGCGGTCCGGCGCCGGTCCATTTGTGGAATCCGCCCTATTGCGGCGAGATCGACATGCGCATCGCCGGCGACGGGACGTGGTTTTACAACGGCTCGCCGATCGGCCGGCCGCCTTTGGTCCAGCTTTTTTCGTCGATCCTGAGGCGCGACGACGACCGCTACGTTCTGGTCACGCCCGTCGAGCGGGTCGGCATCAGGGTCGACGACGCGCCGTTCGTCGCGGTCGAAATGATGGTCGAGGATGGTCAGGACGGTCGGCGGCTCGCCTTCCGGACCAATGTCGAAGATGTCGTCACCGTCGATCGGGATCATCCTCTGCGCTTCGAGCCCGGCGCAGCCGAGGGCTTGAAGCCTTACGTGCTGGTGCGGGACAGGCTCTGGGCGCTGGTCAAGCGCGCGCTGTACTATGACCTCGTCGCGCTTGGCGAGACGCGGCCGATCGATGGCGAAGACTGGTTCGGCGTATCGTCCAGCGGCGTGTTCTTCCCGATGGTCCGCGCCGCGGAGCTCGACGCCTCGTGAACGCCCCGCCCGCCTTTTTCTCGGCCGAGGATTTTCGCGCCCGCGCCCATGCGCGGCTCTCGCTCGATCTCCCGAAAGACGCGCTCAATCCGCTGATCGCGCCCCGGCGCGGCGATTTCGCCCTCAACACGCTGACGCCCGACGAGCACGCCGTCGGCGCGGCGCGGCCGGCCGCCGTTCTGGCGCCGATCGTGGCGCGGCCGGAAGGCGCGACCGTGCTTCTCACCCAGCGCGCGACCGCTCTGCGCCAGCATTCCGGCCAGGTCGCCTTTCCCGGCGGCAAGATCGACGACGACGAGACGCCGCTCGAAGCCGCCTTGCGCGAGGCTATGGAGGAGATCGGGCTCGAAGAGCGCTATATCCAGCCGACCGGCTGGCTCGATCCGTACCTCACCGGCACCGGCTACCGGATTCTGACGATGACCGCGATCGTCGAGCCGGGCTTCACGCTGAAAGTCAACCGGGAAGAGGTCGACGACGTGTTCGAAACGCCGCTGAGCTTCTTGATGGACGCCGCCAATCATCAGCGCCAATCGCGCGAATGGCAGGGGCGGACGCGGCATTTCTATGTCATGCCGTACAAGAATAGGTACATTTGGGGCGCGACCGCGGGCATCATCCGCAATCTTTATGAAAGGCTCTACGCCTGATGCTGCGCGCCGCGCTCGAGCCTCTGGCTTTGTTCCTCAGCCCCTTCGTCGTGTTCGCGATCTACCTCGTCTTGCGCACGCGCTATCCGCTGGCGATCGAGCATTGGACGAGAAGCCGCGTCGCCACTCTGACGCTGGTCGGGCTCGCGGTCGCGGCCGGCGGCATGGCGCTGCTCGCTTTTGTCGCACCGCGCGGGCACGGGACGTACATTCCCGCCCATCTCGAAAACGGCCGCCTGATCCCGGGCCATATCGAATGAGCGGCCTGCCGACTCTGATCGACGGCCGCCTCGCCGACCGCAAAATCCTGGAGAAGGGCCGTCTTGCCCGGGCGCTCGAAGCGCTCGACGGCGGCGGCGAGGAGACGCGAATCGTCGGCGGCGCGGTGCGGGACCTGGTTCTCGGCTTGAAAGTCAGCGATTTCGATCTCGCCACCACCGCGCCGCCGGAAGAGGTCACGCGCCGCGCGGAGGCGGCCGGCTTCAAGGTCGCGCCGACCGGGCTCGCCCATGGCACGGTGACGGTGATCGTCGACGGCGCGCCGTTCGAGACCACGACCTTGCGCGAAGACGTCGAGCCGGACGGTCGCTGGACGAAGGTGCGCTTCGGCCGCGATTTCGCCCAGGACGCGTTGCGCCGCGACTTCACCATCAACGCGCTGTCGCTTTCCCGCGATGGCGTGATCCACGATTACGCCGGCGGCCTCGCCGATCTCGCGGCGCGGCGCGTGCGCTTCATCGGCGAGGCGCGCCAGCGCATCCGCGAAGATTATTTGCGCGCGCTGCGCTTCTTCCGATTCTCCGCCGCTTACGGCGAAGGCCCGCTCGACAGGCAAGGGTTTCTCGCCGCGATCCAGGAGCGCGACGGCTTGATGCGCCTGTCCCGCGAGCGGATCGCCGCCGAACTGTTCAAGCTGCTGAAAGCTGCGAGAGCCGCCGAAATCGTCGCCGAGCTTTGCGATTGCGGCCTGCTGATCCCGCTATTGGCGTCCGCGCCGGACGGCGCTCGCCACGCGCGGATCGCGCGGATCGAGACGGCGCGCGGCGTCGCGCCCGACCCGCTGCTGCGCCTCGCCGGCCTGATCGTGCGCATCGAAGAGGATGCCGACCGCCTGCGCGAGCGCCTGCGCCTCTCCAACGCCGATCACGAGCGCTTGGCTTGCGCCGCCCGCGCGCTGGAAGGGCTGCACGGCCTCGCCGCCCCGCCGCCGCCGGGCGAATTGCGCGCCTGGCTCTTCGCCCAGGGGCGTACGACCTCGCTCGACGCGCTCGCCTTGGCGCAGGCGGACAGCGGCGCGCCGGCGGACGATGCGCGTTTCTCGAGCGCCGCCCGCTTCCTCGCCGACACGCCGCAGCCGACGCTGCCCTTTTCGGGCGCCGACGTGATCGCCCGCGGCGTCGCCGGCGGCCGGGAGGTCGGCGCGACGCTGAAAGCGCTACAGGCGAAGTGGATCAGGGCGGGCTTCCCGCAGGAGCCGGAGCGGCTGGCGGCGCTGCTGGAGGAGGCGGTCAGGGAGGCGAGGGATGACAGGCGATAAATTTGGCGGGCTGAAAAGGAGTGGAATTGGGTTCTCTTGTCGAGATTGGGCTTCGTCGGTTTAAGGAACCGATCGACGCCGCAGGTGACGCGATATGGGCGGATTTGACTCGCCCGCGGTTGGCCTCGCCTCGCTTCATCGCCTGCCGCAAGAGAGCCCGCAGCGCGGCCGCGCCGTCAAGGACCTGTCCTTCGCCCACGCGACGGCGCTGCGCGGCGACGCACAGGGGCTTAGAAAGGCGCCGTCGCGTAAATCTGGTTCAAATCGGCTCTAATTGATCTCGGAGCGGCCATGTCTACCGCGCGCGAGCAGCAGAAGGATAGTTTACGAGTCTCGGCGGCGCGCAGGGAAGGCTGGCCTGCGCGTCTCTCTCGCTATGTGGCGCGGCGCTCCCGCCTTCTGGGCCTCGCCATTCTGATCGGCTTTCTTGCCGGCCTCGCCAATCGCTTTCTCTTCGACGCCGCCGCCGAACGCGACATGGCGAACAGCCTGCGCAGCGGGCTGCATGGCGTCGGGATCGCGCTGACTGTCTGGATGGTGCAAGCCTTTTTCGCCGTTGGCGCGCGCAGCGAGGTCGGCGCGGCGTTGCGGCGGCTGCCCTTGGCGGCGGAGGTTCTGATCCGCTCGATCGTCATGGCGCTCGCCGTCGTCGTTGTCGGCGTCCTGTTGCAATTCGTTCTCTATGCCGATTCCTCCGGCCGGCATGGGATCAGCGCCGAATGGCTCCGCAACCGCTTGCCCGAGATCGTCGCGCTGAGCCTCGGCTTGTCGCTCGTCGTCAATGCGGTCGCCGAGACAATCCGCCTGATCGGCCGGCCGATGCTCGCGAGCGTGCTGCTCGGCGCCTATCACCGGCCGGCCCGCGAGCAATTGATCGTGATGTTTCTCGATCTCGCCGGCTCGACCAGGCTGGCCGAGGAGATGGGCGAACTGAAAGTCCACGATCTGCTCACCCGCTTCTTCTTCGACATCGACGAGCCGATCAGCGATCACGGCGGCGCGGTTCACGCCTATGTCGGCGACGAGGCGATCGTCGCCTGGCCGCTTGCCGACGATCCAAGCGCGAATGCGCGCGCCCTGACCTGCTTCTTCGCCATGGAAGAGAAGATCGCGCGGCTAAAGCCCGATTACGAGCGCGCCTTCGGCGTTGCGCCCCGCTTTCGCGCCGGCCTCCATGCCGGGGCGGTCATCGTCAGCGAATGCGGCGACGCCAAGCGCCAGCTCGCCTTTTTCGGCGACACGATGAATGTCGCGGCGCGGCTCTGCGAAGAGTGCAAGGCCGCCAATCGACGCCTGATCGTCTCGGCCGACATGTTGCGACAGGCAGCGGTCCCGAGCGACATCAAGGTCGGCGAGACAGTGAGCCTTGCGCTGCGCGGCCGGAATCAACCGATCGAAGCGCATGCGGTCGAGCGACGGGCGCCTCACGCCGACGAAGGCCGCTCTTGACCGGCAGGCCGGTTAAGCGCCGCTGTCCTCCGACGCGGGGACGCCACTTTGGGCTTGACGGACTGCGAACGAGATCACGGATGGGCGAGCGGTCCTAACTCACGCCCACCTCGTCCCTGATCGTACCGCGCTCGACGTCGAATTCCTGCATCCTGACGCCATAGCCCCACAGCTTGCGCACATGCGCCAGCACCTTGTCGCGGCTCTTGCCGCCGAGGCGGACGCCGTGGCGCATATTGTGGCGGAGGATCAGGCAGCGGTCGCCGAGCAGGTCGACGTCGACGACCTGGATGTCGGGCATGATCTCGGAGAGATCGTAGCTTTCGGCCACGGCGCCGCGCAGCGCGCGATAGCCGTCCTCGTTATGGATGGCTTCGACCCGATATTGCGGCTCGTCGGCTTTGTCTTCGAGCGCGAAGAACTTGAACTTGCGCATCAGATGCGGGCTCAAGAACTGACGAACGAAGGACTCGTCGCGATAATTCGCCCATACATCCTTAAGCGTCGACAGCCAATCGCCGTTGCCGGCGATTTCGGGCAGCCATTCGCGATCTTCGGCGGTCGGGGCGACGCAGACGCGCTCGATGTCCTGCATCATGGCGAAGCCGAGCGCGTAAGGATTGACGCCCGAATAGCGCGCGTCGTCATAGCCCGGCTGGAACGTGACGTCCGAATGGCTATGCAGGATTTCGAGAAGCGCGCCTTCCGGAATGAGGCCTTTGTCGTAGAGGCGGTTGACGATGTGATAGTGTACGAAGGTGGCGCAGCCCTCGTTCATCAATTTCGTCTGGCGCTGCGGATAGAAATACTGCGAGATGTTGCGCACGATGCGCAACAGCTCGCGTTGCCACTCGCGCAGAGTCGGGCTGTGCTTCTCGATGAAATAGAGGATGTTCTCCTCGGGCAAATTGAGCTTGCGCTTGCGCTCGGCCGCCTCCTTCTCGGTCATCGGCGGCGCCGGCTTGCCGGGCGGATGCGGCACGGTCCGCCACAGATCGGAGAAAGCCCGTTCTTCATGCGCCCGGCGCTCGCGCTCGCGGCGCTCGACCTCGCTCATCTTCATCCTCGAGCGGCGCTTATAGCGGAATACGCTCTGGTTCATCAGAGCGTGCGCCGCGTCGATCGTCTCCTCCACCGCCGCCGCCCCGTGCCGCTCCTCGCATTCTGCGACGTATTTCTTGGCGAAGTCCAGATAGTCGAGCACGCCGTCCGGATCGGTCCATTGCTTGAAGAGGTAATTGTTCTTGTAGAAATGATTGTGGCCGAAAGCCGCATGGGCGAGCACCAAAGTCTGCATCGCCATGGTGTTTTCTTCCATGTAGTAGCTGATGCAGGGATTGGAGTTGATGACGATCTCGTAAGCCAGCGCCTGATAGCCGTAGCGGTAGAGTTTCTCGTGATGGACGAATTTCTTGCCGAACGACCAATGGCCATACATCAACGGCATGCCGATCGAGCAATACGCGTCGAGCATCTGCTCGGCGGAGATGATCTCGATCTGGTTGGGATAGACGTCAAGCTTCAGCTCGTCGAGCGCGATCCGTTCGATCTCGTCGAACACGCGCTGCATCGTATCGAAATCCCAATCCGCCGTTTCAAACAGCGGACGGCGCGGCGGCGCGGCGGCGGGGCGATCCGGGCTCGACATGATCTCGCTCATTTCGCTGCGCCTTTCGCCGGCTGCTTCGCGAAAAGCTCACGAAAGACCGGATAGATGTCGGCGCGCCGGGCGACGTGCTTCATGGCGAAATTGGCTGCTTTCGGCTTGAGCAGCCGGTAGCCGCGCCACAATTCCTTGCCGGCCTCCTCGGAGAAGCCGTCATGCTCGTCGAGGATTTCGATATAGGCGTAATATTGGCAGAGCGGCAGAATCTCGCTGGCCAGCATATTGATGCAGCGCGCGGTGTCGCTCGACGAATTGTCGCCGTCGGAAGCTTGCGCGCAATAGACGTTCCAGTCGGCGACGGAATAACGGGCGCGGAGGACTTCGAGCATCTTCGTCAGCGCGGCGCTGACGATCGTGCCGCCGGATTCCCGGCTGTAGAAGAATTCCTGCTCGTCGACCTCCTTGGCTTCGTGCGTATGGCGGATGAAGACCAGATCGACGCGATCGTATTTCCGTCTGAGGAACAGGTGGAGCAGAATGAAAAAGCGCTTGGCGAGATCCTTCTCGCGCTCGCCCATCGAGCCGGAGACGTCCATCAGGCAGAACATCACCGCCTTGGCGCGCGGCGTCGGCTTCGGCTCGAAACGGTTGTAGCGCAGGTCGACCGGGTCGATATAGGGAATGGCCCGCTGCAGCTTCTTCAGGCCTTGCATTTCCTCGACCGCGTCGCGCAGCCGCTGCTGGCCCTTGGCGTCCAGCAGACAATCCGCTTGAAGCGCCTGCAGCTTCTCAACCTCGTCGGCGAGCAATTTCACTTTCGCTTCGGTCGGACGGCGCAGCGCGAGCCGCCGGCTCAGGCTGAAGCGCATCGTGCGAAGCACGTTGAGATTGGGCGTCACGCCGTCATTGGAATAGCCGGCCCGACGCGGCTCCTTGCTGGTCGTGTCCTTCAGCGAAGCCTTGACCAGGTCCGGCAGTTCGAGGTCCTCGAACAGGATGTCGAGGAATTCGTCGGCGGTCAGCGCGAAGACGAACGGGTCCTCGGCTTCGCCGGAATCGGAGGCCTGCTTGCCCCTGCCCTCGCCGCCGCCGCCTTCCGGCTTGTCGATGAGATCGCCGGCGACGAAAGTCTTGTTGCCCGGCAGCGGCCGCCGCCGATCGCCGGTCGTATCCGAATGATGGAATTGCGGCTCGTCGATGCCGCCCGCCGGGATCGACACGGCCGCGCCCTTGCCGGCGTCGGCAATGCCGCGCTCGCGAACGACGCGGTCGACCGCCTCTTTCACCCGCTCCCGAGCGCGCCGCAGGAAGCGCTGCCGATTGCCGAAATTCTTGTCGCGGGGATTGAGTCGGCGGTCGATGAAGAGAGGCATTACCTTCCGCCCGCCGTCACCCGGCTTTGTTGACGCGCATGTACCATTCCACGAGCCGCCGAACCTGCCGCTCGGTGTAGCCGCGCGCCACCATCCTTTCCAGGAAGTCGGCGTGCTGCTGCTCGGTCTTGGTGTCCCGCTTGGCGCCGAAGCTAATCACCGGCAGAAGGTCCTCGACCTGGCTGAACATGCGCTTTTCGATGACTTCTCTAATTTTCTCGTAGGAGATCCATGACGGATTCTTGCCCTGATTGGCGGCGCGGGAGCGCAACGCGAACTTGACGATCTCGTTGCGAAAGTCCTTCGGATTGGCGATCCCGGCCGGCTTTTCGATTTTCGACAATTCGGCGTCGAGAATCTGCCGGTCGAATATCTGTCCCGTGTCAGGGTCCTTGTAATCCTGCTCCTCGATCCAGGCGTCGGCGTAAGCGATGTAGCGGTCGAACAGGTTCTGACCGTATTCGCTGTAGGATTCGATATAGGCCTTCTGGATTTCGCGGCCGATGAATTCGGCGTAGCGCGGCGCCAGCTCGGATTTGATGAAGTCGAGATAACGGTCCTCGACCTCTTTGGGATATTGCTCGCGGCGCACCGATTGCTCGAGCACGTACATGAGGTGAACCGGATCGGCGGCGATCTCCTCGGTGTCGTAATTGAAGGTCTCGGAGAGAACCTTGAAGGCGAAGCGCGGCGAGATGCCGGTCATGCCCTCGGAAATGCCGGCGGCCTCGCGATATTCCTGGATCGACTTGGCCTTGGGATCGGAATCCTTGAGGCTGTCGCCGTTATAGGCGCGCATCTTGGAGAAGAGCGGCGAGTTGGGATGGTCCTTCAGGCGCGACAACACGCAGAAGCGGCTCAGCATCTCCAGCAGCTCCGGCGCGCAGGGCGCGTTGCCGAGATCGCTGTTCTCCAAAAGCTTGCGATAGATCATCGCTTCTTCCGAGACCCGCAGGCAATAGGGCACCTTGATCACGCAGATCCGGTCAAGAAACGCCTCGTTGTTCTTATTGTTCTTGAATTGCTCCCATTCCGATTCATTGGAATGGGCGAGAATGATTCCTTGATACGGCAGCGCACCGATATTTTCGGTGCCCACGTAATTGCCCTCCTGCGTCGCGGTGAGCAGCGGATGCAGCACCTTGATCGGCGCCTTGAACATCTCGACGAATTCGAGAAGGCCTTGCGTCGTCCGATTCAGGCCACCGGAATAGGAATAGGAATCGGGATCGTTTTGCGAGAAGCTCTCGAGCTTGCGGATGTCGGTCTTGCCGACCAGCGAAGAGATGTCCTGGTTGTTTTCGTCGCCCGGCTCGGTTTTGGCCACGCCGATCTGACGCAGCTTCGAGGGGAAGAGTTTGACGACGGTGAATTTCGACAAGTCGCCGCGAAATTCGTCGAGCCGCTTGGCGGCCCAGGGCGAGCAGATGCCGGTCAGGCGGCGGCGCGCGATCCCGTAGCGGTTCTCCAGCGTGTCGCCCATCGTTTCAGGGCGGAACAGGCCGAGCGGCGATTCGAAGACGGGGCTCAACTCCTCGCCCGCGGCGAGCACATAGATCGGCTGGGTCTCCATCAGACTCTTCAGCCGCTCGGCCAGCGAGGACTTGCCGCCGCCGACCGGGCCGAGCAGATAGAGCACCTGTTTGCGCTCTTCGAGCCCCTGCGCGGCGTGCTGGAAATAGCTGACGACGCGCTGGATCGTGTCCTCCATGCCGAAAAACCCGGCCATGGTCGGATAGATCTTGATCGTCCGATTGAGAAAAATTCGCCCCAAGCGCAGATCGGCGCTGGTGTCGATGAGCTTTGGCTCGCCGATCGCCGTCACCATGCGCTCGGCGGCTGTCGCGTACATGCCGGGATCGTTGCGGCAGCCTTCGAGATAGTCGGCGAGGCTCATCGCCTCGCGCCGTTCGCGCTCGTAGGCTTCGCTGAAAACGCTGAAGACGTCGGCCTGGCTTTCTTCGGCGTGGCTTGAGCGAGCATATCCCGGCGCCGTCGCCGCGTTCGCCACTCTCACGTTCATCGTAAAGTCCTCCGAAGCTCCAGTTCTTGCCTAGGACTTGGTCACTCACGTCGCGCAATCAAGAGCGCGGCGAATAATTGACGAAGCGCTGGCCCGCGCGTAACCGCAAACGGTACGCGAAGATAGCCGCCTTCCCTTCGTTGGGGCGCAACTCAGTCACTCTGGCGAACGCTCTGCGCCGAACTTGCTCGCGCGCCGTCGCCATTCTGTTCGTCGGTTGACATCCGACGAACAACGCCCACGTCGCCCCCCATGCGAACGAATCAGGCGTTTCCACCGAGTTTCGAGAGCTTCCCGGAATGGCGAAGCGAGCGCAAGTGTTTTCGCCGGCGCTGGCGCTTTCACTGTGAACAGTGCCAATTGCGCAACATGCAAATAACGCGCGAGACCGCGTAAGTTCCTCGCCGTCAGCGTGACTATTTGCGAGGCGCAGCGCCGCGGCGCGCGCGGAGCCGCGCTGCGGCGAGCGTTCGCCGGGGGCGCCGCGGCGCGGCGGCGCGAGGCGCGTTCCGCGAGCTATGCTGTGAAATGCCTCTGACCACGCATTGTCGATGCGAATTTGGCGCGCTGCCGGACCGGATCCAAGTGACGGCCGATCTCCTCCCAAGGGTCCGAATGTCTGGGCCGGCGCCGGGAGGCGGCGGCGGGATCGGCTTTGCGCCAGCATGGCCGGGCCCTTCTGCGCTCTCTTGAGAGAAAATACGCAGGCCCGCGTCGCTGGTTTCGCCGTTAGATCTGGCCGAAACCCGCGGCGGTCAATCGCACCATGCCGAGTTGAAGAGTTAGCCACTCCCGATCCACCGCGTATTTCAGCGCGTCCTCGTAATCCACGCGTCTACCCATCCTTTTGGCTTGGAACGCCTCGCTTACTTGCTTTTCGCTCAGCGTTTGGCCGGGACGCAGGCGGCCCTCGCCGAAGATCGACAAGATGGCCTTGGCGTAATCTTCATTGGCGGGCAGCGCCGTCGTCATCCTCTCCTCCATTTCGCCATCATTTCGCCAGGGGGAGACCAAAGAAAACCCGGCAGGGCGTTGTCGTGATCCTCCGCATCAAGAAAACTTGAAAGTTTCCGAGCGGTCTTTCGTTGCGAGGATCGAGGACGATTATGGCGCGGATCAGGACGGGCGTCCCGATCCGGGCCGCCGACTTTCGCCGCAAGCCGACGCGGCGAATCGACGCGCCGTCCGCGCGATCACGCGCAGCGCTCGAGAGTCGCTGCTGCTAGCGCGTATGGCGACTCGAATTCGGCAGCGGCGCCGATCAGTGACGGAAGTGGCGAAAGCCGGTGAACACCATCGCCAGCCCGGCTTCGTCCGCCGCGGCGATGACCTCGCGGTCGCGCAGCGATCCGCCCGGCTGAATGATTGCGGTCGCGCCGGCTTCGGCCGCCGCCAGCAGGCCGTCGGCGAAGGGGAAGAAGGCGTCGGAGGCGACGACCGAGCCCTTGGCCGGCGATTCCACGAGGCCCGCGGCCGCCGCCATGTCGGCGGCCTTGCGAGCGGCGATGCGCGACGAATCGACCCGCGACATTTGTCCGGCGCCGATGCCGACCGTCGCAGCATTCTTGGCGTAGACGATGGCGTTGGATTTGACATGCTTGGCGACGCGATAGGCGAAGCGCAGATCGGCGAGCTCCTGCGCGCTCGGCGCGCGCTTGGTCACAACCTTGAGATTCATGTCGTCGACGACGGCGTTGTCGCGACTCTGGATCAGCAGCCCGCCGGCGACGGCGCGCGCGGTGAAGCCGGGCGCGCGCGGATCAGGCAAGGCGCCTGCGACGAGCAGGCGCAGATTCTTCTTAGCCGCAACGATGGCGACCGCCTCTTCGTCCGCCTCCGGCGCGATGATGACCTCGGTCATGATCTCGACGATTTTGCGCGCCGCGTCCGCGTCGAGGCGGCGATTGAGCGCGACGACGCCGCCGAAGGCCGAGACCGGGTCGCAGGCGAGCGCGCGCTCGTACGCCTCCTTCAGAGTTCCGCCCTCGGCGACCCCGCACGGATTGGCGTGTTTGATGATGGCGACCGCCGCGGCGCGCGCGGGGTCGAATTCGGCGACCAGTTCGAAGGCCGCGTCGGTGTCGTTGACGTTGTTGTAAGAGAGCTGCTTGCCCTGCAATTGCCGGGCCGTGGCGACCCCCGGCCGCCGATCGGGCGAGGCGTAGAACCCGGCCGATTGATGCGGGTTCTCGCCGTAGCGCATGGCCTCGATCAGCTTGCCGCCGAAGGCGCGCCAAGCCGGCGCCGGCTCCCCCGCGACGCTGGCGAGCCAATTCGATATCGCGGCGTCATAAGCGGCGGTGCGAGCGTAGGCGCGCAGCGCGAGGGCTCGACGGAAGGCGAGGCTGGTCGCGCCGCCATGGCGCTGCAACTCTTCGATCAGGCCTTCGTACTGATTCGGCTCGACGACGACGGCGACGTCGCCGTGATTCTTGGCCGCGGCGCGGATCATCGCCGGCCCGCCAATGTCGATATTCTCGATCATTTCGTCGAAGGCGCCGCCGCGCGCCAGCGTTTCTTCGAACGGATAAAGATTGACGACCAGCAGATCGATCGGCACGATGTTGTGGGCGAGCATCGCCGCCTCGTGCGCCGGATTTTCGCGCACCGCCAGAAGGCCGCCATGGATGCCGGGATGCAGCGTCTTGACGCGGCCGTCCATCATTTCCGGAAAGCCGGTGAGTTCAGCCGCGTCGCGCACCGCGTGGCCGGCGGCGGCGAGCGCCTTGGCGGTGCCGCCGGTCGAGACCAGTTCGACGCCGCGCGCCGCGAGGGCGGCCGCGAGTTCGAGGAGCCCGGTTTTGTCCGAAACTGAAATCAGGGCGCGGCCGACCCGCGCAAGATCATTAGCCATGAGCCGTCCTATGCGGCCGCCCGACCGGCGGCCCTTGCCGAGCGGGCGGGTAGCACGTTTCGGGCGAGGTCGGAAGGCGGGGCCGAGACGCCCGGAGAAGCGCCGGCCAAGCCGCGACCGTCGTCTGGGACGGACGCCGACGCTTGGCTCGGCGTCCAATAATGACCGATTGCGCTTCCCGCCAGAGTGCAAATTCATTCCGTCTCGCCGGCCTTCAAAGTACCTCTCTCCAGCGGCGGCGTGCCATGGGTATGGAAGCTCTCGATCGTCTTCAGTCCCCAGGCCTGCCCCTTCTTGCGCTCGGCCTCGCTCCAGCGGATCGGCTTCCAGTCGGGCGCCAGGATGAGCCGCGCGCCGGCATTTGCCACTTCGATTCGATTGCCGCCCGGCTCATAGACATAGAGGAAGAAGGTTTGTTGGATGGCGTGCTTGTGCGGCCCGGTTTCGATGAACACGCCCGCTTCGAGGAAAATATCTGCGGCGCGCAGGATTTCCTCGCGGCTGTCGAGGGCGAAGGTGAGATGATGGAGCCGGCCGGACACGCCATGGGCTTCGAGCGTATAGGCGAAATCGTAGCTCTTGTTCGTGCAGGTCATCCACATGCCCGCCTCGACCCCGCTGTCGAGCACGATCTGCTCGGTCAGACGAAAGCCGAGCGTCTGCTCGAAGAACTCGCGATTGGCGCGGATATCCTTGGCGAGACAGTTGAAGTGATCGATGCGCCGCACATTGACGCCGCGCGCCGGAAAGCGCTGCGCCTGGTTTTTCAAGGCGGGACGCAGCGCCGCCGGCGCTTCGTACCATTGCGTCTCATAATAGAGTTCAAGGAGATGCCCGTCGGGGTCGCGGAATTGATAGGCGGGCCCGTGACCGAATTCGCCGTCGCGCCAACCGATGCCGAGCCCTGACCGCTCCAGCGCGGCGACGCGGCGCGCCAAGGCGGCCGGGCTGCGGGCGCGGAAGGCGGCGTGGCCCAGGCCGGAGGTTTTCGCGCCGGTCAGCTTGAGCGAGTACGTTTCGTAATCGTCCCAGCCGCGCAGGAAGACGGAATCGTTTTGCCGGCTGCTCTCGCTCATGCCGAGGACGTCGACGAAGAAGCGCAAGCTCTCGTCCGGCTTCGGCGTCAACAATTCGACGTGCCCGAGATGGGCGACGTCCATGATCGGTTCGTCCTGCATTGATCCTCCGCGTGCGCCGCGATATTCACGCGGGTCGTGCGACGGAGCAAGATCGTCTGCGCGGCAAGCTTGCGTTCGCAGCCAACCGCTATATTCTGAAAAGAATAGCGTGAAATCTCCTCCTTGGAGCGCCGAATGCGTTTTTGGCGATTTGTCCTGGCGCTTGCTCTGATCGTCATGACGGCGGCTCAGCCGGCAGAGGCGCAAGCGCCGGCGATCGTCTTCGCAGCGGCCAGTCTGAAAACGGCGCTCGATGAAGCCGCCACGGCGTTTCACGACAAGAGCGGCCTCGACGTCAAGATTTCCTACGGCGGCTCGCTGGCGCTGGCGCGGCAATTGGCGCAAGGCGCGCCCGCGGACATTTTCGTCTCCGCTGACGAAGATTCGATGGACGAAGCCGCGAAGGGCAAAGCGATCAAGCTGGAAAGCCGGATCGATTTCCTCGCCAATATGCTGGTCGTCGTCGCCAACAAGACGTCGCCGCTGCAAGCGCTGCCGCTGAACGCCGCCGACGTCAAAGCCGCGCTCGGCGCCGGCAAGCTGGCGACGGGCGAAGTCAATTCCGTACCTGTCGGCAAATACGCCAAAGAGGCGCTCGTCAATCTCCAGCTCTGGGACGCCGTCGCGCCGCATCTGGCGATGACCGACAATGTGCGCGCCGCCTTGGCCTTCGTCGCGCGCGGCGAGGCGCCGCTCGGGATCGTTTACGCGACCGACGCCGCCGCCGAGCCGGCGGTGAAAGTGGTCGCGGCTTTTCCGGCTTCGTCCCACAAGCCGATCGTCTACCCGGTCGCGCTGACCGCGACGAGCGTCAATCCCGCGGCGGCTAAATTCCTGGATTTCTTGCGCTCGCCAGCGGGTCGGGCGATCTTCGAACGGCAGGGTTTCAAGACGCTCTCGTGAACATGATGGAGATTTTGATGAAGATCAGCGCTCGCAATCTGATAAAAGGAACCATCATTGAAGTGGTGAAAGGCCAGACCACGGCTCATGTCCGGATCGACGCCAAGGGAACGATCATCACCGCCTCGATCACCAATGAAGCCGTCGACGAATTGGGCCTGGCGAAGGGCAAAGACGCGTACGCGGTGATCAAGGCGTCCGACGTCATGGTGGCGACGGACTGACGATGGAGGTCGAGGGCGATGTCGCTGCGACGGGCATTGTTCGGCGTCGTCCTTTTGCTCGCGCCGCCGCCGCTTGCGCCGGCGAAGGCCGAAGACGCGCAATCCACGAATGGCGGTCAGGCGGCTTGCGATCATTTTGCATGGTCGATCGCCCGCGAGAAATCGTGGTTCGCCGGCCAATTGCCGCCGGCGCATTCCGGCGAGCGCGTCGTCAAAAGCGACGAGGGGATGCTCCTCGCTCTCAAGCCGAGCAAGCGCTTCCACTTCTTCCTCGCGCCCGAGCGGCCGCCGAAACCTGACAGTTACAGCGGCAATTTCGTCATTTTCGGCGTGGCGACGCCGGGCCTTTACCAGATCACCTTGTCCGCCGAAGCGTGGATCGACGTCTTCGAAAATGGCGCACGATTGAGATCCGTCGCCCATACAGGCCAAAAAGACTGTTCCGGCGTGCGCAAGAGCGTACGCTTCGAATTGACCCCCGGCGCGCCGATCACCATCCAGATCAGCAATTCGGCGAAGGATCGGATCAAGGTCGCGATCGCGCCGGCGACGTGAGACGCGCAGAGTTCCACGGCTTGTCATTCCCGCAAAGCGGGAATCCAGAGAGCCGCCGCGCGTGCAGGAGAGGCCGTACTGGATTCCCGCTTGCGCGCAGGGCTGTCCGGGGAAAAGGAGGGTAAATTTGACGCCCGGAGCGCGACTCTCGCAAAACAAGGCGATATCGAGAGTCTTCGCCGGCTCCTGACTAGCGAGACTCAGAAATCAAGCGCGCTCAAGAAAGCAAATCCCGAACACCGCGCCCGCCTCGACGGCCTTTTGTAACCAAGACGTTTTGCGGCCGAACGGCCGGTTTCGGCAGCAAAACGTCTTGGTCGCCAATAGCCACGCCGAGCGGTCGCCTTCACCCGGAAGGGGCGGAGCGCAAGCGAGGCGCCCGCCATGGCGCCGCGCGGACAGAGATCGTGTTGCGCGTACCTTCGAGGCGCCATGGCGGGTTGACGGCAATCGGGCGGCGTGGCGCCGCGGTGTTGACAGCAAGCCAAATCGCCGGACCGAGGCGCAGGCCTTTCCCCGGACAGTACTGCGCTTGCGCGGGAATGACATGGGGTTTTCCTTGAGTTGCGGCGGCTTGATCCTGCGCGTCGGCCATGACAAACCTCTCTTCGGAGAAGGACGATGACTGAAGACGCGCGCCGCGCCGCGCCGCCGGCGCGGCGCAAGATCAATCCGACGCTCAAGTTCGCGCTCGAACTCGGACCGCTCGCGGCGTTCTTCATCGCCTATTCGAAGCTCGGCATTTACATCGCGACCGGCGCCCTGATGGCCTGCGTCGTGGCCAGCCTGATCGTCTCCTATGCGATGTTGCGGCGCATCCCGATCATGCCGCTGGTCACGGCGGTGATCGTCGTCATCTTCGGCTCGCTCACCCTGTTTTTTCACAACGAGACGCTGATCAAGATCAAGCCGACCGCGCTCTATCTGTTGTTCGCGCTCGCCTTGTTCGGCGGCCTGGCCCTGAACAAGCCGCTCTTGCCGGTCCTGTTCGACGCCGCCTTCAAGATCACGCCGGAGGGTTGGCGCAAGCTGACCTACCGCTGGGCGTTTTTCTTTCTCGCTCTGGCGATCCTCAACGAAATCGTCTGGCGCACTCAGAGCACCGATTTCTGGGTCAATTTCAAGACGTTCGGCGTATTGCCGCTGACCATCCTCTATGGCCTTGCGCAAGCGCCGCTGATCATGCGGTACGAATCCAAGGACGAGGCCGAAACCGACGCCATGTGATCGGGCCGCCCGCGGCGATTTCGCTGGAGACGTCGTTGCGAGGCGCGAAGCGATCTGTTTATAGGGTTGGGCCTTGCGAATGGATTGCTTCGCTTCGCTCGCAATGACGATGGGCGCCCGCCCTATTTCCACGCCTCGATCGCCTGCGCGATCACGCTCTGCCCGGTCGCGCCCTTCTCGAAAGTCAGCTTCGCGATGTGATCGTCGTTGAACAGGAGCGGGAAATCGAGCCAGTTGCGCGTGCTCAAGAGCTCCAGATTGTGCGCCGTGTCGGCGTCCGAACGGGTGAGGCCGACGAGAAAATAGACGTCGTTGATCTTCACCCTGACTCCCGCGAACGAGTCGCCCGTCGGCGTGTCGTCGCGCCGCATTTGCGGCAGAGCCATGTCCTTGAAGCCCTTGATTTCGGCGCCGTCGGCGAAGGCGAAGCGCAGATCGATCGTATGCGTCGCCGGCAGACTGGCGTCGACGTTCTTCTTGATCGTCACCGTGGCGCGCAGCTTGGCGTCGGGAATGTCGATATCCGCCTGCACGGTCGGCCCGGCCTGAGCTTGGCCGGCGGCGGCGGGGATCAAGGTCCAGGTTGCGGCGCCGACGACGACTTTCGGCTTTTGCGGATCGCCGGGCGTCTCCATCAACAAGGCAGCGCGCGAAACGGCGGGCGCGGTTGCGGCCGGCGGTTGGCCGGCCGAGCCCTGCGCGCCGGCCTGGGCGGTTTCGTTGGGCCGCACCGGGATGGTCGGCACGGTTACGGTCGGGATCGGCGTCTCGGCCGAAGGCGCCGGCGTCGCACTCGGGGCTTGCGGCGCCGAGGCGTTCGGCGGCGCCGCCGCGGCGGCTTGCGAATTGTCCGGCGACGCCGCGCCCGGCGCGGAATTGGCCGCCGGGCTGGAGGGCGCGGCGGGCGGACTCGCGGCCGCCGGCTCGCCGCCGGTCACACGCTCGACGATCTTGCTCTGGCCGACGGCGGGTTTGGCCGACGCTTCGGCGTTCTCCTTGTCTTTGATGGCGAGGTCTTGCGGCTTCTCCTTCCACAGCACGGCGAAGCCCGCCGCGACCGCCACGACCACGACCAGCGCAGCCAGCGCGACCCAGGGCCACGGTCTGCGCGCGCGCGGCTTGCCGAGGCCTGGCGCCGCCGGCCGGCCGGAATCGCCCGCCGCCCGCACCGGCGGCGCGGCGAAGCTTTCGCCCGGCGCAGCCGCGATCGGCGGCGCGTAGTCGTCTGCGTCGTCCAAGCCGACATCCGGCGCTTCGACCGGCGGCGGCGCTCCAGGCGACCATGCCGCTGGCGAGCCGATCGGCGGCGGCCCGGACGGGCTTGGGGGCGCGGCGGAGGGCGCTGCGAAACCGACCGAGGGCCGCGGCGGCTGGCCGGGGGCCTGGGCTGGCGGGCGCGGCGCGGCGCGCGCCGCAGCGCCGCCCGCGGGCGGCCGCAACGGCGATGCGGCCGGGGAGGCGCTCGCCGAGGCGGCCGGTCGAACATTTGGCGGCGGCGGAGATTTTGCGCCGCCCCCGGCTACGCCGGCTGTCGGGGCTTGCGGCCGCGCGGCCGTCGGCGCGGCGGGCGCCGGTCTCGGCGGCGGAGCCGGCCGCGTGGCGGGGGCCGCCGCCGGGGCTGGCGCGGAAGCGGCCGGCGCCGCCGGCGCGCCGGCTGCGGGCGCCGAGGCCGGGGGAGCGGCTGAATTCGGCGCAGCGCCGCGCTCGCTCTCGAGCCGAGCGACGGCGGCGTCGAGCGCCGCCTCTTCGCGGGCGATCACGTCTTCCGATAGCGGCGGCTTCAACGAACGCAATTGGCCGATCAGCGCCTTGCGGGCGCGGTCGTAAATGGCTCGCCGCGCGTCGGGCGTGGTCGTAGCCGGCAGACCGGCCAACGCTTTGGCCAAAAGCGGATAATAATCAGCCATGATCGGGTTCGGTCATCCTGTCCAAGCCCCCAAGCAAGAGGCCATTAGTCCCGAAACGGATCATGCACAAGAATTGTATCTTCGCGCTCGGGGCTGGTCGACAACAAGGCGACCGGCGCGCCGACCAGTTCCTCGATCCGGCGGACATATTTGATCGCTTGAGCCGGCAACGCGGCCCAGGAGCGGGCGCCGCCAGTCGCCTCGCGCCAGCCTTCGATCGTCTCGTAGACCGGCTCGACCCGCGCCTGCGCGCCCTGGCCGGCCGGCAGATAATCGACGGTCTCGCCGTCGAGCCGGTAATGCGTCGCGACCTTGATCTCGTCGAACCCGTCGAGAATGTCGAGCTTGGTCAGCGCCAGGCCGTCGATCCCTGAAGTCTTCACGCATTGCCGCACGAGCACTGCATCGAACCAGCCGCAGCGCCGCGGCCTGCCGGTATTGGTGCCGAATTCGTTGCCGCGCTTGCCGATCAGCCGGCCGACATCGTCGTCGAGCTCGGTCGGGAACGGGCCGCCGCCGACGCGCGTCGTATACGCCTTGGCGATGCCGAGCACATAGCCGATGGCGCCCGGCCCGAGGCCCGAGCCCGCCGCCGCGCTGCCCGCCACCGTGTTCGACGAGGTCACGTACGGGTACGTCCCATGGTCGACGTCGAGCAACGCGCCTTGCGCGCCTTCGAACAGGATGCGCTTGCCGGCGCGGCGCTCGCGGTCGAGCAGATCGTAGGTCGCGGCCATAAAGGGCAGGATTTTCGCGGCGACGGCGACGAGGTCCTTGCGGATCGCCGCGCGGTCGAGCGGCTCCAGGCCGAGGCCGCGGCGCAAAGGATCATGATGCGCAAGCAGGCGATCGATCTTGGCGTCGAGTTCGTCCGGCTCGGCGAGGTCCATCAGCCGGATCGCGCGCCGGCCGACCTTGTCCTCGTAAGCAGGGCCGATGCCGCGCTTTGTCGTGCCGATCTTCACGCCGACGAGATTGGAGGATTCGCGATGCGCGTCGAGTTCGCGATGCAGCGGCAGGATCAGCGGAACGTTCTCCGCGATCTTGAGATTGTCCGGCGTCACCTCGACGCCTTGGCTTCGGATCTTCTCGATCTCTTCGATCAGGAAATGCGGATCGAGCACGACGCCGTTGCCGATCACCGACAATTTGCCGGGCCGCACGATGCCCGAGGGAAGGAGCGCCAGCTTGAACGTCTTGCCGTCGATGACCAGCGTATGGCCGGCGTTATGGCCGCCTTGAAAGCGAACCACGACGTCGGCGTTGAGCGACAGCCAGTCGACGATCTTGCCCTTGCCTTCGTCGCCCCACTGAGCGCCGACCACCACCACATTCGCCATCGAACCGCGCCTCAAAAGCAAGCCCCGGCGCGAGCAACAAGGGGCCGGCGCCGGGGCTTATTGCGGCCAGGTCCTACGCGATCGGCCGCCGCGAGTAAAGGCTGGGCGACTCGCCGCTAGCTGAAGATTTTCACCGCGTTGTCGAGCAGCCGGTAGACGCCCCAGGCGAGCGGCAGGCCGACGGCGGCCCAAGCGATTGCGGCGGCGAGATCGAGCCGGCCGTAGCCGATCCCGAACGAGCCGGTCGGGACGTCGGCTTTCGTCGCGGCCGTCCCGTCCTCATCCTTCATGAACCATTTGGCCGCGACCGGCCGCACCAAAGCATTGCAGATCAGGCCGACGACAAGGAAGCCCGCCAGAATATACATGGTCCGATCGTAGACCTGATCGCGTTCGACGCCGGCGGCGATCTGCGCGTCGCGGATATAGCCGATCACGAGCGGTCCAAGCACGCCGGCGACCGACCAGGCCGTGAGCAGCCGGCCGTGGATCGCGCCGACGAATTTCGTGCCGAACATATCGGCCAAATAGGCTGGAACCGTCGCGAAGCCGCCGCCATACATCGACAGGATCACGCAGAAGGCGGCGACGAACAGCGCCTTCGAGCCGATATGAGCGAAGGTCGGCGCCAAGGCGTAGAGGACGATGCCGAGCGCGAAGAAGACGAAATAGGTGTTCTTTCGTCCCATATAATCGGACATCGACGCCCAGAAGATGCGTCCTGCGCTGTTGAACAGCGACAAGAGACTGACGAAGCCGCCGGCGACCGCCGCGACGGCGCCTTTCTGCGCTGCGTCGAGCGCGCCGAAGGAAACTTCCGGCTTGCCGATCAGCGCGCCGGCGAAGATTTCCTGCAGCATCGGCGAAGCCATGGAGAGGACGCCGATGCCGGCCGAGACGTTGAGGCAGAGCACGGCCCAGATCAGCCAGAATTGCGGCGTCTTGTGCGCGTCGTTCAGATGGACGTCGCGATGGGTGATCATCGGCTTCGCCGCCGCGGCGGGCGGCGTCCAGCCCTCGGGGCGCCAGCCGTCCGGCGGCAAGCGATAGCCGAAAGCGCCGATGCTCATCGCGACGAAATAGATGACGCCCATCGTCGCCAGCGTCTGCCAGACGCCGACCGACGACGCGGTCTTGAAATGGCTCATCAGCAGAATGGCGAGCGGCGAGCCGATCAAGGCGCCGCCGCCGAACCCCATGATCGCCAGGCCCGTCGCCATGCCGCGCCGATCCGGAAACCATTTGATCAGGGTCGAGACCGGCGAAATATAGCCGAGGCCGAGGCCGACGCCGCCGATGATCCCCATGCCGAGCCAGATCAGCCAAAGCTGATGGACGAACACGCCGAATGCGCCGAGGACGAAGCCGCCGCCCCAGCATAGAGCCGCGACGAAGCCGGCTTTGCGCGGTCCGGCGCGCTCCAGCCAGCCGCCCCAGACCGCGGCCGAAAGGCCGAGGAAGACGATGCCGAGCGTGAAGACCCAGAGCAGGTCGCTCACGCGCCAATCGCAGCTCGTCGTGAACAGCGACCCGAACAGAGTGAGGTCGGGACAGGCGACCGGCTTGTCGCCGGTGAGCGCGCGCGACAGCGGCAGCCAAAATACGCTGAGCCCGTACGACATGCCGATGCAGAGGTGAATGGCGAGCGCGGCCGGCGGCACGAGCCAACGGTTGAAGCCTGGTCTGGCGATGATCCGCGCCCGATCCAGCAGACCGGCGTTCGTATCGCGCAATTGCGCTGCAGTGGCGCTTGTCATGATTCCCTCCCCCGGGGCCGCTCGGCAGGTTCGCCCCGGTCATTTCACCGAATATTATTTAAATTTTCCAGAAGATCACATTTTCCTTGACGAGAGGCGGATGCGACTTTTGTCGAAAGCTACGAAGCCGTTCGCGCCCCGAGCGCGGCGACGGCTTGGGCGGCGATTCTGTTGAGGCCTTCGCCGCCGGATTCGGCGAAGGCGGCGATCTCGCCGCGCATCTTCGGCGTCCAGAATCGGCGCAAGTGATCCGCCGTGCTGGCGACGGCTTCGGCTTCGGGCAGCGTCCTGAAATAGTCGCTGATCTGATTGGCCATGCGTACGAGCTTGGCCATTTTCTCCGCGCTCATGCGGCGAGGCCTCCGTCGGATTTGCGCGTCGCGGCCGGCTCGGCGCCGAAGAGCGTCGCGTGATCGGCGCGCGCCAGCGCGATGAGCGTCACGCCGAACTGGGCCGCGCGCTCCAGCGCGAGCGAGGTCGGGGCCGAGACCGCGACCAAGGTCGAGGCCCCGAAGGCGGCGGCCTTGGCGACCATTTCGAACGAGCAGCGGCTGGTGATGACGAAGAATCCGTCGTCCGGCGGAACGCCTTGCCGGAGCAGCGCGCCAATCGCCTTATCGAGCGCATTGTGCCGGCCGACATCCTCGCGCAACGCGACGATCGCCCCGTCGCGGTCGCACCATGCCGCGGCATGCGCGGCGCGAGTCGCCGCGTTGAGCTGTTGCGTCTTTTCGAGCGCCGACAGCGCCCGCTTGATCGCCGCCGGCGCGATCGCGACGCGTTGCGGAACCCGCGGCGGCTGCGGCATATGAGCGAGATCGTCGACGCCGCAGAGACCGCAGCCGGTACGTCCCGACAGCGCGCGGCGTTGCGCCAGATGCGCGGCCATGCGCTCGCCGGCGAGCGCGATGTCGAGCTTCAAGCCGCCATCCAGCCGCGAGATTTCGACGCCGCGGATGTCCCCGGCGCGGCCGATGATCCCTTCGGTAAAGGAGAAGCCATAGGCGAAGTCTTCCAGGTCCTGAGGCGTCGCCATCATCACCGCGAAGCCGACGCCGCCATAGAGGATGTTGATCGGCGTCTCGACCACCACGGCATGGTTGTGCGCGCCGCCGGCTGGGCCGGACCGGTACGAGAAATCCCGCGCCGAAACCTCGATGGCGGCCTCGTCATTCGGCGGCATCGACCAGCCTTTCGGCGATGCGCCGCAACGAGAAGCCTTCTTCGCGGTCGCGCTCCTGCCAATCGGAAAGATGGTTGGTGCGCCGGACCTGAACCGCGGTCACCTTGTATTCCGGACAATTCGTCGCCCAGTCGGAGTAATCCGTCGTCACGACGTTGGCCCCGGTCACGGCGTGATGGAAGGTCGTATAGACGACGCCTGGCTGCATGCGGTCGCTGACCTTGGCGTGCAGCGAAATCTGGCCGGTGCGGCTCTCGAGCGAGACGAGATCGCCGTCGACAATGCCGCGGCTCTCCGCGTCGAACGGATGGATCTCGAGCAGGTCCTCCTCGTGCCAGACGTTATTCGCCGTCCGCCGCGTCTGTGCGCCGACATTGTACTGGGTCAGGATGCGGCCGGTGGTCAGCAGCAGCGGATAACGCGGGCCTGTCCGCTCTTCGCTGGCGATGAATTCGGTCAGCATGAAGCGGCCCTTGCCGCGCACGAACCGGTCGACATGCATGATCGGCGTGCCTTCCGGCGCCTGCTCGTTGCATGGCCACTGCACCGAGCCGAGCTCATCGAGCTTCTGGTACGAGACGCCGGCGAAAGTGGGCGTCAGCCGGGCGATCTCGTCCATGATCTCGGACGGATGCGAATAATGCATCTCGACGCCGAGCGCCTTGGCGAAGGCGATCGTCGCCTCCCAATCGGCCATGCCGCCGAGCGGCGTCATCACCTTGCGCACGCGGCCGATGCGCCGCTCGGCGTTGATGAACGTGCCGTCTTTTTCCAGGAAGGACGAGCCGGGCAGGAAGACATGCGCATAGCGCGCCGTCTCGTTGAGGAACAAGTCCTGGATGACGACGCATTCCATCGACCGCAATCCGGCGGTGATGTGCTGCGTGTCGGGATCGGACTGGGCGATATCCTCGCCCTGAATGTAGAGCCCCTTGAAGGCGCCGTCGACCGCCTCGTCCATCATGTTCGGGATGCGCAGGCCCGGCTCCTTCGACAGGGGCACGCCCCACAGCGATTCGAACGCCTGACGCGTCGCATCGTCCGCGACATGACGGTAGCCGGAAAATTCGTGCGGGAACGAGCCCATGTCGCACGAGCCCTGGACATTGTTCTGCCCGCGGAGCGGATTCACGCCGACGCCGACCCTGCCAATATTGCCGGTCGCCATGGCGAGATTGGCCATACCCATGACCATGGTCGAGCCCTGGCTGTGCTCGGTGACGCCGAGGCCGTAATAGATCGCGCCGTTGCCGCCGGTCGCGTAGAGCCGCGCGGCCGCCCGCACGTCCTTCGCCGGCACGCCGGAAATGCCCTCCGTCGCCTCCGGCGAATTCTTTGGATCGGCGATGAAGCGCGCCCAGGCTTCGAAGGATTCGAGGTCGCAGCGCTCGCGGACGAAATCCTCTTTCACCAGGCCTTCGGTGATGACGACATGAGCGAGCGCGTTGACCACCGCGACGTTCGAGCCGGGCCGGAGCGCCAAATGATAGTCCGCCTGGACATGCGGCGTGCGGACGAGATCGATGCGGCGCGGATCGACGACGATCAGCTTCGCGCCCTGGCGCAGGCGCTTCTTCATGCGCGAGGCGAAGACCGGGTGGGCGTCGGTCGGATTGGCGCCGATCACCAGGATCACGTCGGCCTTGTCGACCGATTTGAAATCCTGGGTGCCGGCCGAGGTGCCGTAGGTCTTGCCGAGCCCGTAGCCGGTCGGCGAGTGGCACACGCGCGCGCAGGTGTCGATGTTGTTGTTGCCGAAGCCGGCCCGCACCAGCTTCTGGACGAGGAACGTCTCCTCGTTGGTGCAGCGCGACGAGGTGATCGCGCCGACCGCGTCGCGGCCGTACTGCGCCTGGATGCGCTTGAACTCCTTCGCCGCGTAGGTCAACGCCTCGTCCCAAGAGACCTCGCGCCACGGATCGGTGATCCTGGCGCGGATCATCGGCTTGACGATGCGGTCCTTATGGGTCGCGTAGCCATAGGCGAAGCGGCCCTTGACGCAGGAATGGCCCTCATTCGCCTTGCCGCTCTTGGACGGAACCATTCGGATGACCTGCTCGCCCTGCATTTCCGCCCGGAACGTGCAGCCGACGCCGCAATAGGCGCAGGTGGTCAAAACCGCGCGCGTCGGCGTCCCATGCTCGATGACGCTCTTCTCGTTGAGCGCAGAGGTCGGACAGGCCTGGACGCAGGCGCCGCACGAGACGCATTCCGAGCCGAGGAAATCCATGCCGCCGGCCGAGACTTTCGACGCGAAGCCGCGGCCCTCGATGGTCAGAGCGAACGTGCCTTGAACCTCGGCGCAAGCGCGCACGCAGCGCGAGCACACGATGCAGTGCGACGGATCGAAGGCGAAATACGGATTGGAGTCGTCGATCGGACTGTCGAAATGATTGGCGCCGTCATAGCCGTAGCGCACTTCGCGCAGGCCGACCGCGCCGGCCATGTCGAGCAATTCGCAATCGCCGTTGGCGGCGCCGGTCAGGCCGTCGATCGGGTGATCGGACGCATAGAGCTCCATCACTCCGCGCCGGAGCGCGGCGAGGCGCGGCGTCTGGGTATGAACTTTCATGCCGGGCTCGACCGGCGTCGTGCAGGAGGCGGGCGTCCCCTTCCGGCCTTCGATCTCGATCAGGCAGAGCCGGCAGGAGCCGAACGGCTCGAGCATGTCGGTCGCGCAGAGTTTGGGGATTTTGTTGCCCAAAGTCGCGGCAGCGGCCATCACCGACGTCCCGGCGGGAACGCTGACCTGTTCGCCGTCGATCGTCAGCGTGACATTGGCGGGGCCGACCCGGATCGGCGTGCCGGCGTCGAATTCTTGGATCAAAGCCATCGTCGCCTCCTCATTCCGCCGCAAGCCGTTTCGGGCGGGGGGCAAAATCTTCCGCGAAATGATCGAGCGCGCTCAAGACCGGCAGCGGCGTCAAGCCGCCGAGGGCGCAAAGCGAGGCGTCGGTCATCACCGTGCATAGGTCGCGCACCAGCGCGATATTGGCTTCCGCGTTCTCGCCGGCGACGATCTTGTCGATCGTCTCGAAGCCGCGGGTCGATCCGATCCGGCACGGCGTGCACTTGCCGCAGCTTTCCTTGGCGCAGAATTCGAAGGCGAAGCGCGCCTGGCGAGCGAGATTGACGGTGTCGTCGAAAACGACGATCCCGCCATGGCCGAGCATGCCCTTGGCTTCGAGCATCGCCTCGTAATCGAGCGGCGTATCGAGCAAGGATTGCGGAAAATATGCGCCCAACGGACCGCCGACCTGCACCGCGCGGATCGGCCGGCCGGAGCGCGTTCCGCCGCCAAAATCCTCGACGAGCGTACGGATCGTCGCGCCGAAAGCCAGCTCGACGAGGCCGCCATGCTTGACGTTGCCGGCGAGCTGGAAGGGTTGCGTGCCGCGCGAGCGGCCCATGCCGTAATCGGCGTAGGCCTTGCCGCCATGCGTCAAAATCCACGGCGTCGACGCCAGGGTCAGCACATTGTTCATCGCGGTCGGCTTGCCGAACAGGCCGGAAATCGCCGGCAGCGGCGGCTTGGCGCGAACCTCGCCGCGCT
Organism: Alphaproteobacteria bacterium; assembly: GCA_021325385.1. GTDB lineage: Bacteria > Pseudomonadota > Alphaproteobacteria > Rhizobiales > Beijerinckiaceae > Roseiarcus. The sequence goes on along the minus strand of JAJPHH010000028.1, from coordinate 25,134 downwards.
TGCCTTCCAGGCTCTCGAGCAGCGACGTCTCCTCGCCGCAAATATAAGCGCCGGCGCCGAGCCGCGTCTCGATGTCGAAACCGTGCGACGAGCCGAGCACGGAATGGCCGAGCAGCCCCGCTTTGCGCGCCGCCGCCAGCGCCGCGTTGAATTTGGCGAAAGCGTGCGGATATTCCGAGCGGATATAGACGAAGCCCTTGGTCGCGCCGACGGCGACGGCGGCGATCGCCATGCCCTCGATCAGCGCGAAGGGATCGCCCTCCAGGATCATGCGGTCGGCGAACGTGCCGCTGTCGCCCTCGTCGGCGTTGCAGACGACGTATTTCTGGTCGGCGGCGGTCGCCGCGACCGTGCGCCACTTGATCCCGCAAGGAAAGCCCGCGCCGCCGCGGCCGCGCAGGCCCGAGGCGAGCACCTCTTCGACAATCGCCTGCGGGCCGATCGCGAGCGCGCGTTCGAGGCCTTTCAAGCCGCCATGCGCGCGATAATCCTCGATCGACAGAGGATCGGCGACGCCGCAGCGCGCGAACAGCAGCCGCTGCTGTCTTTTAAGGTACGGGTGCTCGTCGATGCGGCCCAGCGCTTTGGCGTGCGGCCGGCCGGAAAGGAAATGCGCATCGAACAGCGAGGCGACGTCGCCCGCTTCGATCGGTCCATAGGCGAGGCGTCCAGCCGGCGTTTCGATCTCGACGAGCGGCTCCAGCCAGAACAAGCCGCGCGAGCCGTTGCGCACGATCTGAACGTCAAGGCCGCGCCGGCGCGCCTCCTCGCCGATGGCCGCCGCCACCCCGTCGGCGCCGACCGAGAGCGCCGCCGAATCGCCGGGAACGTAGACCTTGGCGCTCATTGTCCGGCCTCGCGGACAAGAGCGTCGAGCTTGGCGGCGGTGAGCCGGCCGATCGGCGCGCCGTCGATCAGCGCGGCGGGCGAGAGCGCGCAATTGCCGAGGCAATAGACTGTTTCGATTCTGAGCGCGCCGTCGGTCTCGCTATCCGGCGTCAGCCCATGGGCGCGGCGAAGATGATCGATCAGGTCTTCGCAGCCCATCGCCTGGCAGGACTCGGCGCGGCAGAGCTTGAGCGCCCGGCCTGACGCCGGCGCGGCGCGGAAATCATGATAGAAGCTGATGACGCCGTGCACGTCGGCTTTCGAAATGTTGAGCGCCTCGGCGATCGGGGCGATTGCGGCGCGATCGATATAGCCGAACGTCTCCTGGAGGGCGTGCAAGATGGGCATGAGCGCGCCGTCGGCGGTCTTGCGCTCGTCGATGAGCCGGCCCGCCAGCTCCTCGTCCCAAGCTAGCTTGCGGATCATCGTCTCCCTCTATCAAACGAAGCTTTTGCACACGTTAATGGATCAAGCTGGCCCAATCAGGATCAACCAAGACCCCCAGACTGGCAAATTGAACCTTTCGACCATTTAATAGGTTTTACCTATTAAACCTGCGACTCGGCCGGCGTCAGCGGCGGCACGATCAAACTGCCGATATCCGCCGGCCGCTCCATGGCGAAGAGGTTGCGGGCCAGCGGCGAAGGCGGTTCGCGGTCGGCCATGATCAGCCCGATCGTACGCTGCGCCGTGGGCTCGACCAGCTCGATCGCTCTCGTGCCGCGGGGAACGCCGAAAAATTGCAGAAGTTGCACGGGCACGATCGACGACCACAGGCCCGAGGAAACGTGCGAACAGAGATTGAAGATCGAATTCGTCTCCATGGCGGGCTCGGGCGAAGCGTCGGCGGAGCGGAAGATGCCGTCAATAATGCGGCGGTTCTGCATGTCCGGCGTCAGCAGGCAAAGCGGCGCGCCGCTGGCCTCGCGCCAAGTGATGGCGCGCCGGCGCGCGTAAGGCCCGGAAGCGGGGGTCAAGAACATATATTGCTCGACATAGATCGGCTTGGCGCGGACATTGGTCAGCGGCTCGTTGTCGAGATAGGTCAGGCCGACATCGAGTTCGAAATCGTCGATTCCCTGCTGAATTTGCTGCGAATTCAGCGACAGGATGGTGACCGAGACGTTGGGAAAGCGCTGATAGAACGGCGCGGTGATATGGGCGATGATCGGCAGCGCCGTCGGGATGGCGCCGATCCGCAACCGGCCGGAAAGGCCGCGATCCATTTCCTCGAGATCGCGGGTCAAAGCGCTGGCTTCGGCCAGGATTCGGTGGGCATGGTCGAGCGCTGCGCGTCCTTGCGGCGTCAGGCCGTGGAATTTGTGGCCGCGTTCGACGATCGGCGCGCCGAGTTCGTCTTCGAGCTGACGGATTGCGGCCGACAAGGTCGGCTGGGAGACATTGCACGCCGCCGCCGCCCGGCCGAAATGCTTCTCGCGGGCAAGGGCGACAAGGTATTCGAGCTGCCGCAACATCATCGGGTATTTCCGTCGCCTGTTGCAAATATGCAACAGACTCGTCGCTCGCGCATCCGAGCTGATAGGCTGTCGCTATCGGATCAGGCCGCGACGGGCGACGTCAAGCGCATTTTAGCCGTTCGGGCTCGGCACGGCGGCTGATAGGCTCCAAGCATGAAGGAGCAGTCGGACTCCTCGCCGCGCTTTACGCTTCGCCGGCTCGCGCCGGCCGACGCTCCGATCTATCGGCCCTTGCGCTTGCAGGGTCTGAAAGAGAGCCCGGAAGCTTTCGCCGCCTCGTTCGACGAGGAGGCGCAGCGGCCTCCGCCCTGGTTCGCGGACCGTTTGCGAACCAGCATCGTCTATGGCGGCTTCGCCGGCGACAATCTCGTCGGCGTCGCCGGCTTGCGCCCCGAGACGACGGCGAAACTCGCCCATATCGGCCATTTCTGGGGCCTGTACGTCGCGCCGTCGGCGCGCGGTCACGGCCTCGCCTCGGCTTTGTGCCGACGGCTCGTCGCAGAGGCGCGGGGCCAGGTCGAGCAGATCCTTCTCGCTGTGGTCTCCTCCAATCGCCGCGCGATTGCGCTTTATGCGGAGCTTGGATTCGAACGATACGGATTGGAGCGGCGCGCTTTGAAGGCGGGCGATCGATATTACGACGAGGTTTTGATGATGCTTCGTCTCGACGGCGCCAGCGCGTAATTGATCTAGATCAAGAGGCCCCAGGGTTCGTCGCCGTACAATTCATAGTTACGTGAAAATCGCGGGCGAACCGCGATTCGACCCTGGGGCGCCAAATGGGGGCAGCGCTTTTCCGTTCAAGGACATCGTCCCGGCGTCCTGGCTGCAGCCGCATTTCCATCTCCATCGCCGCCCTTTGTCTGGCGCTAATTTTCGCCCTCGCGTGCGGTTCGACGCAGGCCTTGGCGGTGCCGAGCTTCGCCCGTCAGACAGGCCAGCCTTGCGCGTCTTGCCATACGGCCTTTCCCGAACTGACGCCGTTCGGCCGACGATTCAAGCTCGGCGGCTACACGCTCGAAGGCGGCGATTCGAAAATCCCGCCTTTCGCTGCGGTGCTGCAATCGACCTTCACCGAATATGCGCGCAAGCTCGACGCGCCGACCGGAACCTACGCGCCAGTGAACGCCGGCGGATTCGGCGACAACAATTTCGCCGATCTCGCCCAGCAGACGAGCCTGTTCTATGCGGGCAAGATCTATGGAAACCTCGGCGCCTTCGTTCAGACGACGTTTTCGAACGATTACGGCCGGGTGTTCGGCCTCGATCTGACCGACATTCGCTACGCCAATTCCGCGACGATCGGCAATATCGATTTCATCTACGGCATCACCGCCAACAATGCGCCGACGGTCCAGGACGTCTGGAACACGACGCCAGTTTGGCGCTTCCCGTTCATCAACTCGAATTTCGCGCTGTCGCCAGCGGCGAGCACGATGATCGAGAGCTTCGGCTCCAGTCAGACGGCGGGAATCGGCGGCTACCTCTTCATCCATGACGTACTCTATGTCGAGCTTTCCGGCTACGGCTCGCTGACGCCCGCAATACAGACCGCGCTCGGCTCCTCGCCGCCTGCCTTGACCTATACGATCGACGGGGTCGCGCCTTATTGGCGCGTCGCCGTCGAGCCCAATTGGGGCGACTATTCATGGGAGGTCGGCACGTTCGGGATGGCCGCCGACATCATCCCGAATCGCGTCTTCGGCTTCGGTACGGACAAGCTCGCTGATATCGGCTTCGATACGCAATTCCAATGGATCGGCGACGTTCACTCGATCACGGCGCGGGCGAGCTATATCTACGAAAAGCAGTTGCTCGACGCGACGTTCGCGATGGGCAATTCAGCCAATCCGCGCAACAACCTGCGCAGCTTCAACATCTCCGCCTCCTATATCTATGACCATACGGTCAGCTTGACCGGCGGCTTCTTCAAGTTGGCCGGCAGCCCGGATGCGATCGCTTACGCCAATAACTTCAATTTCTCGCCGAACTCGCAGGGATGGACTGTCGATCTCGCCTATCTGCCCTTCAGTCACGGCGCGCCTGGACCCTGGCCCTGGCTCAACGCCCGGATCGGCCTCGCCTATACCTGGTGGACGCAATTCGACGGCGGCGTTTCGGACATCGACCCCGTTCAATGCCCTGGCTGCCGGAGCGCCAAAGACAACAACACGCTTCTGCTCTACGCCTGGACTGCTTTCTGAGCGGCGCGGCGCCAATCGCCAATCGCAGCGGTCCGATCGCCCAAACCCGATAAGGGGACGCACCGACCAGGGAGGAGATGACGCCATGTTCGCAAGAGCGCTCTGCTCGGCAACCGCCTTGATGATCGTCGCCGCGCTCGCCACACCAGCTCTCGCCGGCACGATCAAATTCAAGGCCGATATGAGCGGCGGCGGCGAAGCGCCGCCGAACAAGAGCGCTGGCAGCGCCCACCTGGAAGCCACGCTGGACACCGATTCCAACACGCTGAGCTGGACGGTCACGTATTCAGGGCTGACCGGCGGGCCGATCGGCGCGCACTTTCATGGGCCTGTCGCTTATATGGGCCTGACGGCGGAGGAGAACGCGCCGATCCAGGTCGGGACGCCTGGCGCTCTGGCGAGCCCGTTCAAAGGATCGACCAAGATAGACGAGGTCCAGAAGAAGGATCTGAAGGACGGCCGCTGGTATTTCAACATCCATACGCTGACCTTCCCGGAAGGCGAGGTGCGCGGGCCGGTGGTCAGGCAATGACGTGATGCGGGCGACGCGCCGCCGGTCGACCATCCTCGCCGCGGCCATCGGCGCGCTCGTCTCCGGCGCGGCGGCCTTCGCCGGCGATCCCGAGGCGGGGAAGGCGGTGTTCGAGACGCGCTGCCACGGCTGTCACGCCGCGCCCCCCTATATCGGCCGAATTGGCGAAGCCAGTCTGCCGATGTTTCTCGCCAATCCGCGCCGCTTCAATCCCAAGACGGCGATGACCTTTCCTGGCCTCAGAAGCAAAAAGGATATCGACGACGTGATCGCCTTCCTGACGCACCGCCAGTGATGTCGGCGACAGGCGATCGGAGGCGAGCGGCCTCGTGAATCGAGCAATCCGCACAAACGATCTCGCCGCCGCGTTCGGCGCGCGCGGCTTGGATCGCGGCGTTGCTCGGTTTTTTGGCTTTGCGCTGGCTCTGCCGCCCGCCTTCGCCGAAAATGTCGAACCGCCGAAGACGCGCGCTGACGCGATGGCGACGCCTCGCCGGCGCTATTTGGAGTTGCCCTTCTTCAGCGGCATGCTGACATAGAGATCGAGCACGGCGCCGCTATAGGTCGTCAGCGGATGTTTGCCGCAATAGAGGCGGACTGCGCGACGATAGATGTCTTGGTCCCCGGCCAAATCTCGAAAGATGTTGCTGTTGGCGACGCTGGCGAAATTCAACCCGCTCATCATGCCCGTCGCCCAGCTCCAATAGATATTTTCGCTGGCCGGGTTGTCGGCGTAAGCCTTGGTGAATTGCGCGCACAGATCTTGCCCCGCGCCGAGGTTCTGGCCGCTCTCTGCGGCCTTGACCGTCGCAGAGAGCGCCAGAGAGGAGGCGAGGACGATCGCAAGGCGACGGGCGCGGCGCCGGCCGGTCACTTCTTGGGCTCGATCAGTTTGATGTCGCGTATCGTATAGGTCGGCGCGTCCATCGCGAACTCGACCTTGTCGCCTGGCTGCAGTCCCGCAGCAAGAGAAAGCGGCTCAACCCGATACATCATGATCATCGCCATGATCGAGGGTCAACGCGCCGGCGCGCGGATTGACGGCTGTGACGACGCCAAGGCGACGCGGTGCAGAATCCACACTCGGCGGGGCGGCCCGCCGCTCGCAGCAATCGTCGTCAACCGGCCTTCTTGACCCAAATCTTGCACCAGCCGTTCGGCGAAACAGCGCCATCGACCGTCTTGCACGATGACGGCGCCTGGAATAGGCCGCAGCCGGCGCAGTTGCGGTCGCCCTTGGGCGAATCCTGGTAGGCGACCGCGGCTTGCGACATCTTCGCCCAAGCGGGCGAAGACCCCAGGGCAAGCAGGGGAGCGGAGCCGGCCGCCGCGGCGCCAGCCAGCAGCGTTCGGCGTGAAATCTCGGCCGATCCAATCGCAATCTTGGCCATTTCGGACTCCTTCAAAGCCGTTGCCGCTTTGAAGCCAACCATGCGGCGCCGGCGCGCGCGTTGACCTAGGTCAAGCCGCGTCCCGCGGATTTTCGCCGCCGCCCGTTTCGCCCTCACGGCAGAATCATCGGGGCGCGGCTCTGGCGCTCTCGCGCGAGTTCGGCCGCCCTTACAAGCGTCGGCTGTTTGGCGCCTGCTCCCAACAAGCCGATCAGAGAATAGGAGTGGAGAAGAAAGGCGCGGGGAACCGCGTAGATCGGAATCATCACCATCGGGAACGCAATGTTCAAGCCGGAAATGGAGGACCCGATCGCGACCGCGACAATGAGATCGGCCATGCCGAACAGGCTCCAGGCGATGGCGGCCGATCGGGCGTTGCTTTTTCCTTTGTACCATGAATAGGCGACGAACGGCGCGCAAAGGCCCGTCAAGAGATCGCCAATTCCGGCCGGAATGGCGAATAATCCGGGCAAATCTCCCTGCGCCCAACGGATGAGAAACACGAAGCCGAGAATTCTGAACGCCTGGACGCCGATCAGCCAGTGCTGAGGTATGGCCGCGAGGATCGTACGGAAATCCCTGGACAGGAGCAGCGCGTAACCGAACATCAAGCTGAGCGCCAGCGCGAGCGGAACGCGCGGCGGGAGGAGATCGTTGCGAAAATAGTCATTCGCCGCCAGCAGCAGCGCGGCGAGCAGCCAAGCGAGCGCGAGGATTGCGGCGCCGAAAATCCACGCCCGCCGACGCCCGTCCGAGCCGGGCAGGCTGCGCGCGCCGAAAGAAAAGCCGAGCCAGTGCAGCGTCGAGGCGATCGCTTGCAAAGCGGTCTGGAGGATCACCGGGGTCATTTGCGTCGCTCTCCGAGAACGGTCGCGCGAGACATAGGAGCGCGCCCATGGAGCGACTATCCGCGACAAGCTCGACGGGCCGTGAAGCAGAACTTCACAATCCGGAAGAACAGGGAGGCGTTCGCGGAGCGAAGCGCTTTCTGACGCGCGCCGTCCGCGGCGTTCGTCGGCGCCGACAGAACGCGGCTCCGCCGAAAATCGACAGGGCGCTTGACGCGCGGCGCGTCCGGGCCTAAATGAATTGTTCTCTTTTTGTTCTCCTCAACAAAGAGAACGGCCATGGGCAACCCGCGTCATCAAGATTTCACCGATCCTTCCGAGCGCGTCGTTTTCGGCCGCCAGCTCGGCGTCAATTTCAGCGACCGCATCGTCGCCGACGACCGGCGGCGCGGCCGCGGCGCTTCGACCAATCTCTCCGGCCGGTTCGAAAAGGAAAGGCGCGAAGATTTCGACGACGGCTGGGGCGCGCTCGACGAATTGCCGCCGTTCAAGACCGAGGTCATCCTCGAAAAAGCGAAGACCATCATCACCCGCAACGATTCGCCCGACATTTCTTTCGACCGGTCGATCAATCCCTATCGCGGCTGCGAGCATGGCTGCGTCTATTGCTACGCCCGGCCGACCCACGCCTATCTTGGCCTGTCGCCTGGCCTCGATTTCGAGAGCAAGCTTTTCGCCAAGGACGGCGCTGCGGCCTTGCTCGAGCGCGAGCTCGCGGCGAAGAATTATCGCGTCCTGCCGATCGCCATGGGCGCCAACACCGATCCCTATCAGCCGATCGAGCGGCAATATCGCATCACGCGCTCCATTCTCGAAGCGCTCGCCAAATACGATCACCCGGTCGGCATCGTCACCAAGTCCAATCTCGTCGTCCGCGATCTCGATATTCTGGCGCCGATGGCGAAGAAGGGCCTGGTCAAGGTCTTCCTCTCGGTGACGACGCTCGATCGCGATCTCGCGCGGCGGATGGAGCCCCGCGCGCCGACGCCCGAGCGCCGGCTCGACGCGATCCGGCGCCTGAGAGAGGCCGGCGTGCCAGTCGGCGTCATGGCGGCGCCGATCATTCCGGCGCTCAACGATTCCGAGATCGAGACGATCCTGACCCGCGCCTACGCGGCGGGGGCGCGCGAAGCCGGCTATACGCTGCTGCGCCTGCCGCTGGAATTGCGCGACATTTTCCGCGAATGGCTGCTCGTCAATTATCCCGACAAACTGAAACACGCGATGTCGCTGATCCAGTCGACGCGCGGCGGCAAAGACTATGACTCGACTTGGGGGCGGCGCATGGCCGGGTCCGGGCCCTATGCCTGGATGATCGGCCGGAGATTCGAAATCGCCGCCAGGAAGCTCGGCTATCGCGAGGACGGCGAGACGCTGAGGCTCGATCTGTTCCATCCGCCGCAGCGGAGCGAAGAGGCGAAGCAGTTGAGCCTGTTTTGAGCCGCGCCCTTCGGCCATTTGCCGTCGAGAGCTGGAACCGTCAGCGCCTCGAACGCGTTTAGCCAGTCGCGTTCCGCGAACAAGGGGAGGGTGCGATGAGGCCTCGAGGCTCGGCTATCTTGGCGACAGTTTGCGTTTTCGGGCTGTTCGCAGCCGGCGACGCGGCGGCGGCCACAACGATCAGGGTCGGGCTCCAAGATTCAAAAAGGGGCATGCATATGACGACCAGCCGACCGTCCGCGCCGGCCGGGGAGATCACGTTCCAAGTCGTCAACGAGTCGAAATCCCGCGAACATGAAATGGTCGTGGTGAAAACCGACGCGCGCTCGGCCGCCGCGCTCCCCTATGAGGCCGGAGCGGATGAAGTCGACCTCAGCAAGCTCCAGACTTTGGGCAAAGTGGAGGATCTCGAGCCGGGCCAATCCGGAACTGTGCGCGTCGATCTGCGGCCCGGCAACTACATTCTGTTATGTAACGAGCCCGGCCACGCCCATCAAGGCATGTGGGCTCGATTCACAGTGACTGGTCACTAGCGAGATGCGCCGCCTGCCGGCGCTTCGCGACGCGGAAAATCGCGTCGGCGCGTTTCTGCGAACAGTCTCGCTTATCGAATCTGGCCGAAAGAAAGTGTCGACCGGGTCTCTGGCACCGGACGGAGGCTCGACCGGCGCGACCGCTTCGCGCGGACGGGCGCGTTCCGCCGTTCCGTACCGTTCGTAGAGGAGGCTTAACCTGACTCTCCCTGGGAGAGGGGTTCACGCCGGCAATATTCTTTCGATCAGCTTATCCTCGGCCCCGGCGAGATCGGCCGCGCCGTATTGGCTCGCGCCCTCGCCGCGCAAGCGCGCCGCCACATAGGCTTCGTTCAGTCCGGCTTGTCCTTCCGCCAAAGCGTCGGCCGCCGCGAGGCGGGCGAGGCGCTCGCAGAAACGGCGCGCCTGGCGCTCCGACAAGGCGGCGGGCGACACGAACAGGCCGAGCGCTGTCGGATCGAGACCGCTCGCTTCGCCCAGCTTGGCGATCGTTCCCGCGGCCGCTTCCGGCGCGCGCGAGACGGCGCGCAACACGTCGAGCGCCATCACATTGCCCGAGCCTTCCCAGATCGCGTTGACCGGCGCTTCGCGATAAAGGCGAGCGAGCGGCCATTCTTCGACATAGCCATTGCCGCCGAGGCACTCCATCGCCTCGTAAACCAGATGCGGCGCCGATTTGCAGATGAGATATTTGGCCGCCGGCGTGACGAGCCGGGCGTAAGCCGCTTCGCTCGGATCGTCAGGCGCGCGGTCGAACGCGCGCGCCAAGCGCAAGGCGAGCGCCGTCGCCCCTTCGACCTCCAACGCGAGATCGGCGAGCGTCGCGCGCATGAGCGACTGATCGATCAGGCGGCGCTGAAATACGCGGCGCCAGCTCGAATGGTGCGCCGCATAGGCGACCGCAAAGCGCATCAGCCCCGCCGAGGACACGGCGCAATCGAGCCGAGTCAATTGCACCATCTCGAGAATTGTCTTGATCCCCTGGCCCTCCTCGCCGATGCGCTCGCCGAACGCATTGACGAATTCGACCTCCGACGAGGCGTTGGAGCGGTTGCCGAGCTTGTCCTTCAATCGGCGAAAGAAGATTGCGTTCTTAGCCCCGTCCGGCCGAAAGCGCGGCAGCAGAAAGGTCGTCAACCCGCCCGGCGCTTGGGCGAGGACGAGAAACGCGTCGCACATCGGCGCCGACATGAACCATTTCGCGCCGGTGATCTCGTAGCCGCCTTCGACCGGCGCCGCTTTGCTCGTATTGGCGCGCACGTCCGTGCCGCCCTGCGGCTCGGTCATGCCCATGCCGAGCGTGACCGCGCTTTTCTCCCACCACGGCTTTAGCGCCGGATCATAGGCGCGGCCCAGGATTTTCGGCAGCCAGGCGCGGGCGACGTCCGGCGCCGCCCGCAGCGCGGCGAGGCTGGCGTTGGTCATGGTCAGCGGGCACATATGGCCGGCTTCGGTCTGGGTGGCGATATAGAGACGAACCGCTCTTGCGGCGTGGCCCTGCGGCGACATCGCCTCGCCGGCATGGTCCCAAATCGAGCAATGCAAGCCCGCCTGCATGCTGCGCGTCATCAGGGCGTGGTACGCGGGATGGAACTCGACCGCGTCGAGCCGATTGCCGCGCGAATCGACGACGCGCAGGCGCGGCGGATTTTCGTTGGCCAAGCGTCCGGCTTCGAGCTGCTCTTCCGCGCCGTAAGCCGCGCCGAAAGCCGAGAGCTGCTCCGCCTCGTCGTCGAATCCGGCGCGAGCGGCCGCATCGCGCAGCGGCAGGTCCTCGTCGAAGAAATTGCGGTCGACGAAAGGCGGAGACTGATTTGGCGCTTCGAGCGCGAAGGGAAAATCGGTCGTCATCGCCGCAGCTCCGGATTCTGCGTCGGAGCCTGACGAGTTTGGGCGGAAGCGTCAACGCCGCAACGAACGGCGCGGGCGCAGGTCGTCCAGATTGGTACTCGGCCTGCCCGCAATCCTCGCCGATGGTCGCTTCGCCAATGCGCAGTCGCGCGCGCCGCTCGCTTAACCGGACTTTGCTTGCGCTCTTGGCGGGCCGCCGGCGCGGTCGGCGAGCGCGCGCGCTAGCGTCGGCCCGAGCAGCAGCACGATGACGAACCGCGTCGTCTGCATCGCCATGACGAACGATACGTCGACATTGCTCGACGAGGCGATGATCGCGACCGTGTCCATGCCGCCGGGGCTGGTCGCGAGGTAGGCGGTCAGCGGATCGGCGCCAATGGCCGCTTCGAGGACGAGGGCGAGCAGCCAGCAAAAGCCGATCAGGGCCAGGATCGAGAGGATGATCTGCGGCAGCGCCCGCCAGGCGTGGACGAGGATGGCGCGGGTGAAGCCGAGCCCGATCGTCCAACCGATCAGGGCGTAGGCGGCGGCGAGCAAGGGCTGCGGCAATTCGATCTCGATCAAGCCGAAATAGCGCAGGACCGCGCCGACGGCGAGCGGCGTCAGGAGCGGCCCTGCTGGCAGCCGCAGCGCGCGGCCCACAACTGCGCCGATTCCGGCAAGCGCCATCGTCTCGGCGAAAGCGGGCCAATGAACGGCCGCCAGCCAGACGACGGGATGGGAGGCGCCCGAGCCGCCGAGCCAGAATCGCGCGATGATCGAGGCGGCGGTGGCGACGAAGACGACGCGCAAATACTGCATCAGCGCAACGGTCTGGGCGTCGGCGCCGTAAGCTTCCGCTATAATCATCATCGCGCTGGCGGCGCCGGGCGACAAGCCCCAGATCGCGGTCGAGCCAGGCAGCGCGCCCCAGCGGCTCATCAGCCAGCCGAGGAAACTGCTCGCCGCGATCACCGCGGCGATGGCGGTCAGAAACAGCGGGCTGTCTTTGATGAAGGCGGCGACGATCGACGGCGTGATGGCGCGGGCGATCATGCAGCCGAGGACCGCCTGGGCGGCGTAATAAAGCGGCCGTGCGACCCGGACCGCCCCGCCGCTCGTCCGTAGTGCGATGCCGACGACCATCGGGCCTAAAAGCAGGGCTGCGGGCAAAGCGAGCCATTCGAGCGCGAGCGCGACGGCGGCCGAGCCGACGAAGAGCAAAGCCCATTGCGCCTGCGGCGCGAGGCGCGCCAGCGGCGAGAAGGCGCGATTCGGCGATGGTGCGGTCATGAGGCTCCGATCGTCTGCGCTATTGGCGGGCGACGGCGCCGGATTCGGCTGGTTCGCCGCGGCGGGCGCCGAGAGAATAAAGGGCGGGCGCGCGATCCGCCAATCGCCGCCGCGCCGCGAGCCTTCCCCGTCCGGCTCAGCCGCAAAAGGGAAGCAGCCGCTGGCTCGCCTCTTCGATATGCAACGCGACGAAGAGGCGCCCGTAGATGGAGGACGCGCGCAGGTCCAACAGGTCTAATCTCCGGACGTGGTTCGCAGCGAAAGCGTCCGCGGCAAATCTTCTTCTTGCCGCTCGCGCGCCGAAACCGCATTTCCTCACAGACTGTTCATCTTAATTTCAGCATCACTTCTGGTTGAAAGGGCTATTCTTCAGTCGAATGCTGCTAGTGTTTTCGGATAAGTCCTCGCGCCCGGATCAGGGGCGATTCCGGCGCGGTTAGGCTTGCCGGGAGGCGAGCGGAGCTTGCCTGAACGTCTTCGAGGGCTGGAAGAGGTCGCGGAATGGGTTTTAGAGGCTTCGTCGGGACGATCGTCGTGATCGCCGCCGCCGTCGCAGCTTATGGCGCCTATGCGCCGGATCAGGCCGGCAAGCTGTGGCCGGCGGCGGGCCCTTACGCGCAGAAATTGCATGATCTGGCGACGAGCGGCCGCGGGCGGGCGGAACGGGCCGCCGCGGCGGAGACGAAGGGGCCGCCGCCCGCCCTCGTCTCCGTGACGCCGGTGAAGCGCGAGGATTTTCCGCTTTACCTCGATAGTTTGGGCCAGGTTCAGGCCTATAACACCGTAACCGTGCGGACGCGCGTCGACGGCCAGGTGATGAAAATCGCCTTCGCCGAGGGCCAGATGGTCAAGGCGGGCGACCTGCTGGCGCAGATCGATCCGCGGCCCTACCAGGCGGCGCTCGATCAGGCCAAGGCCAAGAAGGCGCAAGACGAAGCCAATCTCGCCAACGCCAAGCTCGACCAGCAGCGCTATGCGACGCTGGCCAAGCAGAGTTTCGCCACCCAGCAACAACTCGACACGCAGAACGCGCTTGTCGCGCAATTGACCGCCTCGCTCGCGGCGGACCAAGCGGCCATCGACGCCGCCCAAGTGCAGCTCGACTATACGACTATCCGCGCGCCGCTCGCCGGGCGCACCGGCTTCCGGCTGGTCGACGAGGGGAACATCGTCAACGCCGCGCAGCAGACCGGCATCGTTACGATCGCGCAGTTGGAGCCGATCGCGGTCGTGTTCACCGAGCCGGAGCAGGAGGTGACCAAGATCAATCAGCTCTTGAGCCAGGGCCAGGCTCCAGAGGTCATCGCGAAGAGCTCCGACGGCGGCGAGACCCTCGCCGCCGGCAATCTGATCCTGACCGACAACCAGGTCGACACGGCGACCGGATCGATCCGGTTGAAGGCGGAATTCGCCAACAAGGATCACAAGCTCTGGCCGGGCCTTGCGGTGGCGACGCGGCTGACGGTCGGCCTCGTGAAAAACGCGCTCGTCGTGCCGAGCGCCGCGGTCCAACATGGACCGAACGGGCTCTACGTCTACGTGGTCGACAATCAGAATCGCGCGGCTTTGCGTCCGGTGGCGGTGACCCACCAGAACGTGGACGAAGCCGTGATCGACAAGGGCGTGCAGGAAAGCGACCGGGTGGTGACCGCCGGCGCCTATGTGCTGCAGCCCGGTTCGCCCGTCGCGATCGACCAGACCGCGAATACGGGGAGCTAGCCGTGCACGGAGGCTTCTCCGAACCTTTCATCCGGCGGCCTGTCGCGACCACCCTGCTGATGGTCGGAATTCTGCTGATCGGCATCGTCGCCTATCCGCTGCTGCCGGTCGCGCCGCTGCCGCAGATCGATTTCCCGACGATCACGGTCAGCGCGCAATTGCCGGGCGCGTCGCCCGAAACCATGGCCTCGTCGGTGGCGCAGCCGCTCGAGCGGCAAATCGCGCAGATTCCCGGCGTCTCGCAGATGACTTCGACCAGTCAGCTCGGCGCCACCGCGATCAGCGTTCAGTTCGACCTCGACCGCAACATCGACGCCGCCGCCAACGACATCCAGGCGGCGATCAACGCGGCGTCCGGCTCGTTGCCGAAGAACCTGCCGAGCCCGCCGACCTACCGCAAGGTCAATCCGTCGGACGCGCCGATCCTGATCTTGTCGGTGCAATCCGACTCCGTGCCGGTCACCGAAGTGGACGACGTGACGGAGAACGTGCTCGCCCAGCAGATCAGCCAGATTCGAGGCGTCTCGCTGGTCCGCGTCGGCGGGCAGCAGACGCCGGCGATTCGCATCCAAATCGACCCGGCTAAACTGGTCGAGAAGAACCTGCAACTCGAGGACGTCCGCCAGCAGATCGGCCTTGCGACGGTCGACAGTCCGAAGGGCTCCGTCAACGGCGTCAGGCAGTCTTTCACGATCTACGACAATGATCAGGTCACGCAAGCGAAGGACTGGGACAATATCGTCATCGCCTATCGCAACGGCGCGCCGGTGCGCATTCGCGACATCGGCCGAGCGGTCAGCGGCCCGGCGGACGACCTTCAGGCCGCGTGGACCGACGGCAAGCCGGGCGTATTCCTCGTCATCTTCAAGCAGCCCGGCTCCAACGTCATCAAGACGGTTCAACGGATCAAGCAGGCCCTCGTCCATCTCGAGGCGTCGATTCCTTCGAATATCCACGTCACCGTAACCTCCGATCGCACCACGACGATCAGGGCCTCGGTCGACGACGTCCAATTCACGTTGATGCTGACCATCTTCTTGGTCGTGATGGTGATCTTCCTGTTCCTGCGGAGCATCTGGGCGACGCTCATTCCGAGCGTCACGGTGCCGCTGGCGCTGCTCGGCGCCTGCGCCGCGATGTGGGGCGTCGGCTATAGTCTCGACAATCTCTCGCTGATGGCGCTGACCATCGCGGTCGGCTTCGTCGTCGACGATGCGATCGTCGTGCTCGAGAATATCACGCGCCACATTGAAAACGGCATGCGGCCGTTTCAGGCGGCGCTCAAAGGCGCGGGCGAGATCGGCTTCACGGTCGTGTCGATCTCTTTGTCCCTGGTCGCCGTGCTGATTCCGCTGCTCCTGATGTCGGGCATTATCGGGCGGCTGTTCCGCGAATTCGCGGTGACCTTGGCGATGACCATTCTGGTTTCCGCCCTCGTCTCGCTGACGCTGACGCCCATGATGGCGTCGCGCTTTCTCAAGCCGCACGCCGCCGTCAAGCATGGCCGCCTTTACCATTTGAGCGAGCGCGGCTTTGACGCGCTGGCGAAGGGCTACGAGCGGGCGTTGGACCTGGCGCTGCGCCATCGTTTCGCGACGCTGATCGTGTTTCTCGCCACGGTCTGCGCGACCGGCTATCTCTTCGTCATGATCCCGAAAGGCTTTTTCCCGCAACAAGACACCGGGGTTATATACGGCAATTCCGACGCGCCGCAGGATATCTCGTTCACCGACATGGTGAAGCTGCAAAAGCAGCTCGGCGCGATCGTACAGGCCGATCCCGGCGTCGCGGCGGTCCCAATGGCGCTCGGCGCAGGCGTCGGGGCGACGGCGCAGAACAATGGCCGGATGTTCATCGCGCTCAAGCCGCGCGACGAGCGCGACGCCGACGCGTTCCAAATCATCGACCGGCTGCGGCCGAAGCTCGCCAAGGTCAAAGGCGTCAGACTCTACCTGCAAGTCGCGCAAGACGTCACGGTCGGCGCCCGCGCGGCGCGCACGCAGTTTCAGTACACCCTGCAGGACGCCAATCTCGACGAGCTCAACGTCTGGGCGCCGCGCATTCTCGACAAGCTGAAGCAACTCCCCGAATTGCGCGACGTCGCCACTGACCAACAGGTCGCCGGAACGACGCTGACCATTCACATCGACCGCGACATGGCGGCCCGTTTCGGCATTCAGCCTCAGCTCATCGACGACACGCTCTATGACGCGTTTGGCCAGCGCGAGGTCGCCCAGTATTTTACCCAGCTCAACACCTATTGGGTCGTCTTGGAAATTCTGCCGAAGCTGCAGGGCGATCCCGCCTCCCTCGACAAGATCTACATCCGCTCGCCGACCACCGGCCAACAGGTGCCGTTGAGCGCTTTCGCCAAATGGACGACCAACCCGATCGAGCCGCTGTCGATCAGCCACCAGTCGCAGTTCCCGGCCGTGACGATCAGCTTCAATCTCGCGCCCGGCGTGGCGCTGGGCCAGGCGACCGAAGCGGTCCAGAATGCGGTCGACCAATTGCGCGCGCCGAAGGCGATGACCACGACCTTCCAAGGCAATGCGCAAGCGTTCCAGGATTCGCTGACGACGGCGCCGCTGCTGATTCTGGCGGCGCTCGTCACCGTGTACCTAATTCTCGGCGTGCTCTATGAGAGCTTCATCCACCCGCTCACGATTCTCTCGACCCTGCCTTCCGCCGGGCTTGGCGCATTGGCGATGCTGATGACGTTCGGCTACGAATTCAGCCTGGTCGCCTTGATCGGCACGATCTTGCTGATCGGCATCGTCAAGAAGAACGGCATCATGATGGTCGATTTCGCCATCGCCGCCGAGCGGGACGAACATCTGACGACGGAGCAATCGATCCGCAAGGCGGCGCTGCTGCGCTTCCGTCCGATCATGATGACGACGATGGCCGCGCTGCTCGGCGGCGTGCCCCTGATGCTCGGCCACGGCACCGGCTCGGAGCTCCGCCAGCCGCTCGGCTACACGATGGTCGGCGGCCTGATCGTCAGCCAGGCGCTGACCCTGTTCACGACGCCCGTGATCTACCTTTACCTGGACCGCCTCTCGAATTGGCTTACCGGCGCGACGGCGCGGCGCGCCCGCCCGGAAGCGGAGCGCGAGGAGCGGTGGGACGACAAGCGGCGGCCGCAGGCGGCGGAGTAGCCAGTCTTGCGCTCGTCTAACCGAGGGCGGCCCATTCTCATGGGAAAGGTAATTTCCGCCTCGATAAAGAAGATGGCGTTCTGCGTAGTGGCGACGCCCTGCCGAAATTGAAGGCCTTCCGTCTGACCCTCCAGGCGTCGACAAAAGCTGACCTTTTGTCGCCGTTCCGAAATCCCGGCGGCGGAAGCTCACTCCATAAGGTCGGCGGAAGCTTGCCGTCCTGGCATCTGCTATGTTACACACGAGGCGAGGGAGGCGCATCCGCTCGGGAGCGTCGGACAAAGAAAAGCCCAAAGAGGGGCGATGACGGACGCGACGAGATTTCCTGACGTGGAGTTGGCCCTGATCGGCGGCCAGCAGCCATTCGTGCTCGACGAGCTGAAACGGCGCTTCACGATCCATTCGATTTACGCCGAGCCTGATCCTTTCGCCGCGCTCGCCAAGATCGGCCATCGAATCCGCGGCGCGGTCGGCCATGGCATGGCCGGGCTCACGCGCCGCCACCTCGAACTGATGCCGAAACTCGAAATTTGCGCGCTGAACGGCGTCGGGCTCGAAACCAGCGATCTCGCCGCCATTCGCGAACGCGGCGTGGTGCTGACGACGACGCCTGTCCTGTTCGACGACGTCGCCGATCTCGCCATTGCTCTCGCCCTTGCCTGCTGCCGCCAGATCGCGCGCGCCGACCGGTTCGTCCGCGCGGGGCGCTGGGGACCCGAGCGGCTGCCGCTCGGCCGCAAGCTGACCGGCATGCGCGCCGGACTGATCGGGCTCGGCCGCATCGGGATCGAGGTGGCGCGCAGGCTCGAAGGCTTCAAGGCAAAGATCGCTTACGTCGATCCGGTCCGTCGCGACGTTCCGTACCAAGCCTATCCCGACGCGCTGACTCTCGCGCGCGAGAGCGACATTCTCTTCCTCTGCGCCGCCGGCGGGCCGAAAGGATCGCCGCCGATGATCGGGCGCGAAATTTTCGACGCGCTCGGCCCACGCGGCCTGTTCGTCAACATCGCCCGCGGTTGGCTGGTCGACGAGCCGGCTCTGGTCGACGCGCTCGCTCAAGGCCGGCTCGGCGCGGCCGGGCTCGACGTGTTCTTCGGCGAGCCGAAAGTTCCGACGAAGCTTCTCGAACTCGACAATGTCGTGCTGACGCCGCACATCGCCTCCTCGACCGAAGAGACGATGCGCGCAATGGGCGCTTGCGTGATCGACAATCTGGCGAGCTGGTTTTCCGGGCGCGGCGCGCTGACGCCGGTCGCCTGACACGGACTTGAGGCAACCACCCATGCCGTCTCTGCGAGCAAAGCGAAGCAACACAATCGGCGGGCTCGGTCCGACGAATGGATCGCTTCGCCGCGTCGTTCCTTGCAAAGACGGCGTTCCACGAAGGCGAGGCCGTCATGGCCGACGAACCTGAAGTCGCTCATCCGCCGCTGGAGCGGCTCGCGCGGCCGCGCTCGCTATCGGAGATCGTCGCCGATCAGATCCGCGAGTTGATCGTCACCGGCCGCTTCAAGCTCGGCGAGCAGCTCTCCGAAGGCGCGCTGGCCGAGCAACTCGGCGTGTCGCGCACGCCGGTGCGGGAGGCCTTCCTTCGCCTCGAGACCGAGGCGATGGTCGAGGTCAGGCCGCAACGCGGCACTTTCGTCTTCTATTACGACGCCGCGCAATTGCGCGACATCAGCGAATTGCGCGGCGTGCTCGAAATGAGCGCGCTGCGCATCGCGCTGTCGCGCAACCGCGCCCGGCTCGTCGCCAATCTCGACAAAGTGGCGAGCGAATCCGAGGCGGCCGGGGCAAACGACGCGATCGGCTACCAGATATTCGACGCAGCGTTTCACGGCGCGCTGATCGAAGCGACCGAGAACCGCGAGCTGATCGAAGCCTATGAGCGGATTTCCGGACGGGTGCGGGCGATCCGCTACCGGTTCACGCATAGTCCCGAGCAGGTCGGCCGCTCGCAGCGCGACCACCGCACCATCGTCGACGCGCTGAAGCAAGGCCGCGACGACGACGCCATCAAAAAGCTCGGCCAGCATGTTTACTCAGGCTACGAACTTTTCCTCTCCGAGAAAAAATCGGCGAAGGAACAGGCGCCGAAAGCCAAGAACAGAGGGGAGGCCAAGCGGTGAAGATCGGGCGAGTGAGGGTTCGGCGTCTCCATGGGACGATCGAGACCGAAGGGCGCTTCTGGGAGGAGCGACTGGTTCGGCCGATCGACATCTATCCCGATTACCGCAAGCAGGGCCCCGTCGAGGGCGGCGAGCAGATCGATGATCGCCATTTGAAGATCAGCGCCGATTTTCTCGAAATTCACACCGACGACGGCGCGGTCGGAATCGCCGGGCCGATCTGGCGCGAAGCTTCGCACCTCATCCTGGCGCAGCTTGCGCCGATCCTCGTCGGCAAGGACCCGCTGGCGATCGAATTGCTCTGGGATCAGATGCATCGCCTGCAGGTGCATGGCCGGCAAGGCCATATGATGATCGCCATCTCGGCGGTCGATTGCGCGCTCTGGGACCTCAAAGGCCGCGTCTTCAATCAGCCGATCTGGCGCATTCTCGGCGGGCCGACCCGCGACAAGGTTCCCGCCTACGCCTCGATGCTGGGCTACGCCGTCGAGGACTTGGGCAAGGTCAAGGAGCGGGCGCTCGCCTATAAGGAGAAGGGCTACACGGCGCAGAAATGGTTCATCCGCCACGGGCCGATGAGCGGCTATGAAGGATTGAAGAAGAACGTCGCTTTGGTTCGCACGCTACGCGAGACGCTCGGCGACGATTACGACATCATGATCGATTGCTGGCAGAGCCTCAATCTCGATTATGCGGTCGACTTCTGCTCGCGCATCGAGGAGTGCCGGCCGCGCTGGATCGAAGAATGCTTCATGCCGGATCGCATCGACAGCCACGTCAAGCTCAAGGCCAAGACCAATATCCCGCTATCGGGCGCGGAGCATGAATATACGCGTTGGGGCTTCAAGCGCTTCATCGAGAAGGACGCGCTCGACATCCTGCAGCCGGACATCTACTGGGCCGGCGGCCTCAGCGAGACGCTGAAAATCGCCGCCTACGCGACGACCCATGACCTCATCACCATCCCGCATGGCCATTCGACGCCGATCGGCATCCACTTCACCGTCGCGCAATCGCCGATCCATACGCCGTACCAGGAATACCTGGTCAAGTGGAACCAGCTCCATATGCATTTCTTGAAGAACCCGCTCTGGCCGGTCGACGGTCATATCCGCCTGCCGTCCGCGCCCGGCGCCGATATGGATCTCGATCCCGCCAAGATCGAACGCGAGGAGGATGTGCGTGTCTGAGGCGGAAGGACTTAAAAGTTCGGGCGGAGGCTGGGGCTCGCTGGCCCGCGTCCGAGAGCTGAAGGCCAAGCTGAAGCGCGGCGAGGCGGCGCTTGGCGCCTGGCTCAGCCTGACCGACCCATGCGCCGCCGAACTTCTCGCCCGCACCGGCTTCGATTTTCTCCTGATCGACACCGAGCACGGCGCTTGGGACCTCGTTACGTTGCAGACGACGCTGATGGGATTCAACGGGACCGACACCGTGCCGATCGTGCGCGTGCCGTGGAACGATCATGTTCGCATCAAGCAGGCGCTCGACATGGGAGTCGAGGGCATCATGGCGCCGATGGTGCGCGACGTCGCCGAATGCCGAGCGCTGGTCCGCGCCTGTCGCTATCCGCCCGACGGCGGCCGCGGCTTCGGCCCGCGCCGCGCCTCGAACTATTATCGCGACATCGAGGATTACGTCGCCATCGCCAATCAGGCAATCTTCGTGATGCCGCAGATCGAGGATATCGCGACGCTCGACAATCTCGATGAATTTCTCGCCGTGCCGGGAATTGACGCGGTCGCGATCGGGCCGAACGATCTGTCCGGGACGACCGGACTGTTCCGCCAGCACAAGCATCCGACCAACAAGGGCGCGGTGGACAGGATCATCGCGCGCGCGGCGGCAGCAGGACTGCCGGTCTGTCTTGGCGTCAATTCGAAGCCGGCCGAGCAGAAGGAGCTCATCGCCCGCGGCGTCCGCATCCTGCTCGCGACGTCGGATATGGAGTTGCTCGCCGGCGGCGCGCGTCACGTGCTCGAAGCGAACCGGGCCGCGATCGACGCTTAACTGCGGCGAGTTGTCGCGTGGTATGTTGTATGGTAGTGTTTCACGACTGCCCCTGAGGGATAAGGCAGATCGACAGGGAGGGAGTTATGGCGATGCGCAGTTTCATTGCGACTTTGACCGGCGCGGTCAGCCTCGGCTTGCTGGCGAACATGGCCTGGGCCGAACCCAAGACCAATATGCTTCACCAATGGAACAGCGGCTCGGACGCCGCGGCCATCGCCAAGCTCGGCGAGATGTTCACCGCCGCCGGCGGCAAATGGGAGCAGACGTCGATCGCCGGCCACACGGCCAACACGCTCGCCAAGCTGCGCTCCGACGTGATCGCCGGCAACGCGCCGCCGGCGGTTCAGCTCAAGGGTCCGGAAATCGCCGAATGGAACGCGACCGGCATGACCGCCGATCTCGATCCGATCGCGCATGAGGAGGGCTGGGAGAAGGTCGTCGCGCCCGAGCTTCTGCCGGTGATGAAGCCGACCGGCACATGGGTCGCCGCACCGATGAACATCCATCGGATCAACTGGATCTGGGGCTCGACCAAGGCGATGGAGAAGGCCGGGATCAAGGAATTGCCGAAGACCTGGGCCGAGTTCAACGCGGATTGCGACAAGGCGGTCGCGGCCCATGTGATTTGCGAAGCGCATTTCAGCCAGGACTGGACCGACGCGACCGTGTTCGAAGTCGTCGTCTATGGCCAGAATATCGACCTGTTCCGCAAGGCCTTCGTCGAGGGCGATACGCAAGCGATGCGCAGCCCGGAAATGGTCAAGGCCTTCGACCAGTTCCGGCTGATGGTCTCCAAATATATGGATCCGGGCATCGCCGGGCGCGACTATGATACGACAACCTCGATGATCGCCAAGGGCGACGCCGCCTTCTTCATCATGGGCGATTGGCAGATCGGCATTTTCACCGCCGCCGGCTTGAAGCAGGGCGCGGATTATGTCTGCCAACAGGCGCCGACCGACTGGGCAAAGCCGGGCTTCATCCTGAATTCGGACTCCGTCGTGTTCTTCAAGCAGAAGGATCCCGACTACGTCGCCGGCCAAAAGCTGCTCGCGCATCTGATCCTGTCGAAGGACTTCCAGACGATCTTCAACCAAGCCAAAGGCTCGATTCCCGCGCGGCTCGACATCGATCTGTCCGGGAGCGGCTGGAATCCCTGCCAGCAAACCTCGCTGAAGGATCTGCAGGCGTCGATCAAGGACGGGACATTGGTCCGCTCGATGGCGCATAACATGACTGTACTGCAGAAATATCGCGGCGCGATGATGGAAGTGATCACGCAATTCGTGAACACGCCCAGCATGTCGTCCAAGGACGCCGCCAACGCCATGGCCGATGCGGTCGAGGCGCAGAAGAGCTGAACACGTGCAATCTCGCCATCCGCGGCTGGCGCCGCGGATGGCGGGCCGAGAAGGCGTAATGCGGAATCACTCGCCGTCATTGCGAGCGAGGCGCGGCAATCCCGGAAAAACCGAGGCTCCTGGATCGCGTCGTCGCTTCGTTCCTCGCCATGACGATGGTTCGCGCGAGGTCGCGACATGACGCAAGCGATCGTCCCAGCCGCGGTCATCGAGGCGCCCGCGGGCCCGACTTGGCGCGAGCGGCTGAACCGGGCGTTGCCGATCATCGTCCTCGCGCCGTCCCTGATCGCGAGCCTGGTCTATGTCTTCGGCTTCGCGATCTGGACCTTCTACATCTCGCTGTCCAACAGTTCGCTGCTGCCGAGCTACGACTTTGTCGGTTTCCACCATTACGCGGCGCTATGGTCGAACACGCGCTGGAAGATCGCCTATACCAATCTCTTCTTGTTCAGCGGCCTCTATGTCGTCTTGGGCATCCTGGTCGGACTCGGCCTCGCCATCGCGATCGACCAGCGCGTTCGCGCCGAGGCGCTCTGGCGGACGATTTTTCTCTATCCGCTCGCCGTCTCCTTCGCGGTGACCGGCTCCGTCTGGAAGTGGCTCTATAGCCCCGACGCCGGCATCGAGTTCTTCGTTCGCAGCCTCGGCTGGACCGACTTCACGTTCCGCCTGACGACCGACCGCAACACGGCGATCTACGCGGTGATCGCCACCGGCATCTGGCAATCGTCCGGCTTCGCCATGGCTTTGTTCCTCGCCGGCCTCCGCTCGGTCGACCCGGACCTGGTCAAAGCGGCGCAAATCGACGGCGCCGGCCGTTTCCGCACCTATCGCAAAGTGATTCTGCCGACGATCGCGCCGATCTTCATCGCGGTCGCGGTCATCATGCTGCAATTCGCGATCAAGACGTTCGACCTCGTCGTCGCGCTGACCGATGGCGGCCCCGGCATATCGACGCAGTTTCCGGCAAATTACGTCTATGACCTCATGTTCCAACGCGGCCAAATCGCGGAAGGGGCGGCCGGCGCGATCATGATGCTCGCCGCGCTCGCCGTGGTGCTGGTCCCCTATTCGCTCTATCTCGTCTGGCGCAAGCGTCAGGAGTCCGGCCATGGTTGAGGCGACGCTGCGCAGCGCAATCGAGGTCGATCCGGCCGCTTCGCTCGCCGCCCGCAGGCATTGGCTCGGCCGCTTCGGCGTCTATTCGTTCCTGTCGATCTTCGCGATCATTTATATCCTGCCGCTCTTCGTCATCGTCGCCAATTCGTTTCGCCCGCTCCCGGAAATCGTCCAGAACGGCCTCATCGGTTTTCCGCACAGCCTCTCGTTCAGCGCCTGGAGCCGCGCCTGGAGCAGCTACTGCGTCGGCGGCACATGCCAGGGCGTCAAGCCCAATTTCCTCAACTCGCTCGAATTGACAGTTCCGGCGACGATCATCTCGACGCTGCTCGGCGCGATGAACGGCTACATTCTCTCCAAGTGGCGGTTCCGCGGCTCGGATTTCCTGTTCGCCAGCATCATGCTCGGCGTCTTCCTGCCGGGCCAGATCGCGCTGATGCCCTGGGCCTTCATCCTCGGCCATATCGGGCTGTCCAACACGATCGCCGGCCTGATCCTGATCCATTGCGTGCAAGGGACGTCGTTTACGACGCTATTCTGCCGCAACTATTACGTGAACATCCCCGACGATCTGATCAAAGCGGCGCGCATCGACGGCGCGGGGTTCTGGCGGATCTTCTGGAAGATCATCCTGCCGCTCTCGCCGCCGATCCTGATCGTCACGGTGATCTGGCAATTCACCGGTATTTGGAACGACTACCTCCTCGGGGTCGTCTTCACGTCGGGGCGCAACCAGCCCATCACCGCGGCGCTGATCGGGCTCGCGACCGGCAACACCAACGCCAAAATCTACGACGTGATGAGCGCCGGCGTGCTGATCGGGGCCATTCCGCCGCTGCTCATCTATTTCTTCGGCGGCAAATATTTCGTCCGGGGCCTCACTCAGGGAGCGATCAAGTGACGGAGCTTTCATGGCGTCGCTGACCATCTCGAAATTGCACAAGAGCTTCGGCCCCGTCGACGTGCTCAAGGGCGTGGACCTCGAAGCAAGGACCGGCGAGTTCATCGCGCTGGTCGGACCTTCCGGCTGCGGCAAGTCCACGCTTCTCGCAATGATCGCCGGCCTGGAGAGCGTCACATCGGGCGAGATTCGCATCGACGGCAAGCTGGTCAATTTCGTCGCGCCCAAGGACCGCGACATCGCCATGGTGTTCCAGTCCTACGCGCTCTATCCGACCATGACGGTGCGCCAGAACAT